>JBBRVX010000121.1:0-16155 GCA_038246475.1 Thermomicrobiales bacterium
GCCTGCTCACGCCGGAGGAAGGTGACCGCATCATCGAGACCATCTCCCGCGGTCGCGAGGAAGACGCCCGACCGGCCCCTTGTCCGGATGTAATGGGATTCAACTGTCTGCAAGAGGTGGCGAACATCGCTATGGCAAGAGAAATCGCCGAGCGCATGACCATCGATCCGGCCCTGATGGTCGGCAAGCCCGTGATCAAAGGCACTCGAATGCCGGTGGAGCTGGTCTTGGCCAAGCTCGCCGTTGACCCCGATCTGGACGAGTTCTTCCTCGACTATCCGGAGTTGACGGTCGAAGACGTCAAGGCCGTCCTGGCCTATGCCAGCACGCTGGTTCCCAAGCGAGAGACCGTGGCCTCCCGTCAGCCGGGGGGATGAGCTTTCTGCTGGATGAAAGCGCCGAGGCGCGTATCGCGGGGGTTCTCACCGCGCCTGGCCATGACGCCACCCGCATCGGCCGCGACGATCCGGCCAGTTTGCCCGATGCGGCGGTCCTCGCCTTCGCCCACCACGAGCAGCGCATCCTGATCACCAATGACAAAGATTTCGGTGAGCTGGTGGTTCGCAGGCGCCACCCCTACGCCGGCGTCATCCTCTTTCGCTTCCCCCTGGACAGCACCGCACGGCAAAAGATCCACGCCCTTGAGGCGCTCCTGGCCTCGCGGCCAGCACCGCTCGATCGGCTCTTTGTCGTGTCGCCTCAGGGCATCCGCACCCGCTGACGGCCGCGCCGCTCTGGAGGCAATGCAGCTCATTGCCGCGACCGCCATCGAGGAGAACCTCCGCCTCGTTACCCGCAACCTGCGCCATTTCGGGCGCTTGCCCGAGTTGCGGCTCTACCAGCCAAGCTAACCGGAGCGATCAGCAGTTCAGACATCCCTGAACATGGAACTGGTCTTCCCGCGCAATCGGCGGGAGTTTCGTCGTGCGAATAGGATGGTCATCTCGCGCGAGCCAAATTGAGGATATTGTCTGTCATTGCCACCGGGATTGACGGCCTCGGCTCGTGCCCCGATGATGCGGGCAGGATCTGAGATGAAGTCCACGGGAGTGCCGATGCCTGCGCTCACTCGCTCGCTCACTGTCGCCGGTCTGGTCGCGCTTACGGTTGCGTTCGCCTCGCCCGGGGCCGCGGTGGCCGCCCAGCGGGAGCTCCTGACTCCGACCGCGTGCAGCGTCGCCGCGCGCAGCGCGGCCGACATCGCCGCCCTGTCCGCTGGCGCGACCCCGGCGCCAGAGTCGCCCGACGGGGCCGTTCAGCAGTCTGACGAGGGGATGGGCAGCCCAGCCGACCTGCCGGAGGGCGAGCCGGCCGACCAGGAAACAGTCGCCCAGATCACCGCTGCCGCGCGGGAGTTGGCCGGGTGCCGCAATGCCGGCGACGGGCCGCGCCTGGCGGCCCTGATGACGGATGAAGCGGTGACGAGGGACGGCGGCCCCGGCGGCTCGCTGCTCGCCGCGGCCGGCACGCCCGAGCCGGGCGGCGGCGAAACTTCGCGGGAGATTTCCTGGGTACGGGTGCGGGAACGCGACGTGCAGGTGCTGCCGGACGGGCGCGTCCGTGCGGATGTCGTGTGGGGGGTGACGAACACCCCTCAGGGGAAGCCCGTGCCGGAGACCACCTCCCAGATCTACGAGCGCGTTGGCGACCGCTGGCTGCTCGATGTCGAGATCAGCGTAGCGCCTGACAGCAATTCGATTCTGCGCAGGGCGCCGCAGGGCTTCAGCGAGGTCGGCAGTGCCCTGTACGGGGAGCCGACCATGGCCGGCGCGAAGTTCAGCATCGAGGCATTGGTGATGGTGGGCTTCGTCGGCAACGACGACTCCGGCGGCGTCGGCTGCGAGATGTTTATCTTCGAGCGGGGGGAGGACAGCGCAACGGTGTCGGCCTACTGCCGGGCCGACGAGGCGCTGATGGGGCGCGCGGCGTACCTCCGGGTGCAGGTGTACGGCCCCCGCCACGGGAACGACAGCGTGTCGATCAGTTGTGAGGATGTCGCGCCACTGGCGGCTATGGTGGTCTTCTCCTGCACGGTTGACGTGCCCGAGGCCGCACACTAGGGCGCGACGCTTCATTGCGAGCCACGGAGTTGACATGGTCAATGAACCATCGATCATCTCCGTCGATCCTGAGCCGCGTTCGCCCTTGCCGCCGGAGGTTGAAAGCCATCCGGCTCCATCCCCGAAAGCCCACTGAACGGGGCTCAGGACGAAAGCATGGTTGGCGAGAGGACCCGTTTACCGGGCGATTCGCTGGTGTACGTGTCGCCGCGACGATGCATCCTCCGGCGACAGGGGCGAGTGCGCATCCCGGCCACGATGCCCACCAAGCAATGATTGCCTGGGCTCTGGAGTGAGCGATTGCGCCATCTTGCTGGCTACGAACCCGAGCATCGCACGGGTTGCCCGCATGCGTGCGGCGCCGCGGCAACGGAGGCCGCTCATTCCTGACATGGATCTGCCCATCACCAGCCTGGTAGCGGTAGCGCTCCCCCGCGGAAGGACCCGTTCCGAGGCGGGGCATGAGGCAGCGGGCAGATGCGGTACGCTGTGTCTCGAAGACGTTCGATTTCGAGACGGCCGCGCGAGCCTCCAAACGGCGCCGGTGGAGAGCGAACTCGAACTCCATGGCGAGCGCGACATCGTCCTGATAGGGCCGGAGAGGGCGTGTGCGCACCGCGCGGGGTCAACGTACCCGATGGTGGAGGAACCGGTGATGGCGATCGAAGATAAACCCGTTGCGGCCCAGTACGAATCGTGGGTGTATCCGAATCCTGTTCAGGACATGGCCCAGGCCGTTGCCGAGCACTCGTATTTCGACGTGAGCGATCCGGCGCTCGTTCGGCGGAAGTTTTGGCCAAGGAAGGTTGAACCCGACAGTCTCGACATCCTGATCGCCGGTTGCGGCGCCAACCAGGCGGCGTACTTTGCCTATATGAACCCGGAGTCGCGGGTGGTCGGCATCGATCTGTCGGGGGCTTCGCTGGCGCATGAGCAGCACCTCAAACAGAAGCATCATCTCGACAACCTCGAGCTCTACCAACTGAATCTGGAACAGGCTGCCTCGCTCGGGCGGATGTTCGATCTCATCGTATCCTCTGGCGTGCTCCATCATCTGCCTGATCCGGGCGCGGGCCTGCGCGTTCTGGGCGATTGCTTGAAGGCAGACGGGGTGATCAGCCTCATGCTCTACGGCTATTACCCACGCGTCGGCGTCCACATGCTGCAGGAGGCATTCCGCGTGCTCGGCTTGCAGCAGGATGCGGCCGGGATCGAGATGGTGAAACACACGCTCAATCACGTGATTCCAGCCTGGCACCACGTCGCGTCGTACCGGGACCGCGATCGGGGGTTCGATGCGGGTCTGGTTGATACCTACCTGCATGTGCGGGAACGGGCGTATACCGTTCCGGACGTGTTGCAGTTTGTCTCTGAGAGCCAGCTGAAGTTCCAGGGGTGGTTGGACAATCTTGACTACTCGATATCGCTCCGCATACCGAACCCGCAAGATCCGCTACGCATGTTCGTCGAGGCGCTTCCGGTCGCCGAACACTGGCGGGTTGTCGAGCTCATTGGCCAATCTCTGGCCAGACATTTCCCCCTGCTCTGCCACGTGAATCGACCCGAAACCGACTATACCCTCGACTTCACCGGTGATGCCTGGCTCGACTATGTGCCAAGCCTGCGGCGGCCGCTCGTGATTTTGAGCAATCAGTCCTTTGAGTTCAACGAGAGACCTCTGATGACGAGCACGGCCGTTAAACGGTACGGGCATCGCGCGGAACTCAATCCGCTCGAGGCCGCCCTGCTCCAGCGCGTTGATGGCACGAGGCCGATCGTCGAGATTATCGACGACGATGCCCTCGACGAATCGAACGCGCTGCAGCGCGTACACCTCGCCCGGGAGTTTTTTCAGCGAATGGCAGGGTGGGACCACCTGCAGTACGAGATTCCCTGAGCCTGGCGGAAATCGTGGCACAGCGCGCGTTACTCGCGAGGCCACCGCGCTGACGTCAGCCCCCATGCGCACTGCCGCCCGCCGCAGGCGACGGTTAGCGGTGGACCTCGACCCGGGTGCCGATCGACGCGAAGGCGAAGAGGTGGTCCGCCGCCGCTGGCTCCAGCGCCACACAGCCGCCGGTCGCGCCGTCCCCACCCGGGATCATCTGCCCGCCGGCGTCCAGCGAGTAAGTATGGAAGCCGTTGAGGCGGTTCGGGTCGAAGCCGACCCAATCGGCGACCCAGGCGCCGCCCCAGTTGGTCCAGCTCAGGCCCCCGTACTTCTCATAGACGAAGTAGGTGCCAACGGCGGTGGCGAAGAAGCCGTCGTCCGAAGCATCACTGCCCATCGCCGCCCAGTACGCCGCCACCGCGACGTCCCCCTCGAACAGCGTCACCATCTGTGTCGAGCGGTTGACATCGACCCAGCGCTCCGCGCTGATCATCGCCGCGACTGATTCGCCGAGACCATCGCCGGCGCCGGTGTTGTCGAGGGCGAGGAGGCCGCCATAGGCCCAGCCGGTCAGATCGCCGGCCTGCACCTGGTACCAGTCGTCGGGCGTCGGCCCGGCCAGGAGCGCCAGGCGCTCCCCCTGCCACAACTGGCCGATGACCGGCGCCCAGGCGCCCGGCTCGGCCCGCAGATTGAGCCGCGGGGCGGCGACAACCGCGTCTCCCACGGCCCACGCCCCGGCCGCCACCCCGCCGGCGAAGGCAATTGCGATGACGATCGCGGCAAGCCAGCCGAGCATGCCGCGACCGCGGCATTGACGGCCGCCCCCCGCAAGGATCCCACTTCCCACGCATCTTCCCTCCCGCGGGGACAATGGGGCATCCATGGAGGTGTACGTACGGCGGCGGGATTCGGTTTCGAAAGTCGTCCGTCTTGCGCGTTGCGCATCATCATATGCGCCCTTGACTGTCTGTCACCTTCGAATCGGTGGTGCACATGGGCCGCGGCTTGCCCCGCCATCTCGCGCGAAACGGCCCGATCGTCCCGTTTTTCCGCGAAGCTCCCGCCGCTGTTCCCGATTTGACCGCGGTGCTGCTCCCGGCTTGACCGCCACCGCTTCCCAATTCCCCTACGCTCAGGCCAATCCCAAGGAGGTCCTGGCAGACCAGACGAGCCGGAGGAGGAACGATGGACGGCACATACAAGGAGGTATCCGTGGACACAGACGAGGCCGCGATCGATACCCTGGCCCGGTCGTTGCACGGTCAGCTCCCGCGGCGACGGGTGGCCGGGCTGCTAGCGGCAGCCCTCGCCAGCAGCGTATTCGGCATCAGCGCCCACGCGGAGACCGCCGCAGCCAGGCGCAAGCGCGACAAGCGCCGCGGCAGCGATGACAGCGGCGTCGAGGCCATGAGAGCGACGTCGATCCCGCCGAACTGCATCTACGTTTGCTGCGACGGGACGTGCGACTCGTGGAAGATGTGCCTACGCTGCGTCAAATGGCCCAAGCCGACCACCACAACTACGGTCGCCGGGTGAACCGCGGGCCAACATCGACCGAATCCTCAGTCAGGGGGCAGCAGAGGTGGCCGCATCGCCCTGGGTGCTGGCGTCGTCCCAGACGAGGGGATCGGTGAAGATGCCGAAGAGCTCCTCGCCGTCGCTAAACCCGTCGCCGTCGGTGTCGGCGACGAGGGGATCGGTGCCGTAGATGTTCGGCTCGTCGCCATCGGCGACACCGTCGGCATCGGTGTCCGGGTTGGTGGGATCGAGGCCCAGGCCAGGCTCCAACTCGTCGGGCGCGTTGTCGGCATCCTGATCGGTAGCGCTGGCCACCGCGGTGTTGTCGGTAGGCGCGGGGGCGGCTGCCGGGTCGGGCGCGGGGGCCGGGGCGGGGGTGACCTTCTTGGCGGCCGCGCCGGGCGCGTTCAGCGCCTGCCCACTTCCGGGGCTGAGATCCTTGCAGAAGACCACCTGATCGCTGGGCGGACCGGAGGTGGTGCAGGAGCCGTCGGAGCCGCGGGCGATGTCGACATCCACATAATCGCTTTGGGCTAGGGCCATGCCGCCGCCAGAGAATCCGACCAGGGTCGTACTGAGCGTGAGGGCCGCGATGATGAGCCGCTTCATGAATATCCTTCCCAAGCGGGGCTGTACGGATGGTTTCCTACCACGATCGGAGGCGGTGGACGCGCTGACTAGCCACGTACGCCATCAGTCTCAACGTCTGGCGGGCGTCGCGCGTTTCCTTTGTGGCCGCCGCCAGCGAGGACACGACGCGCTCGCGGGCAACACGGCGCTGATAGCGTGTTCCCCGTCGAGATCGCGGCCGGGATGGAGGCGGCCACACGCCGGTCATGAGTGCGCCATCGCCCCTGGTCTACTCCATCCAGGCCGCCTCGAGGAACGGCCAGCCGCCCATGAGGCCGTTCAAGGGATCGTCGTGGACGGTGTCGCGGCCGAGGGCGACCGCTTTCTCGTTGCCCATCCCGATCATCCCGACATCGGTGTTGATCGCCAGCTCCTCGATCTCGCGGTAGGCGGCGATCCGCTCGGGGTCGGTCTGGGGCAGCGCTTCGGCGGCGACGACCAGCTCGTCGATCCGCTCGTTGCAGTAGCCGCCGTCGTTGTAGCCGGTCTCGATCGAGGCGCAGGTCATCCAGCCGGAAACGAAGTCGTAGGCGTCGGGGAAACTGGCCGACCAGCCGTAGAGGGCCAACTGCACTTCGCCGCTCCTGATGCGGTCCCGCCAATCCTTGAGCTGGCCGACGACCACCTCGGCCTCGATGCCGATGGCGGCGAGATCGGCCTGGATGCTTTGCAATGGGGATTCGTAGTCGGGACTGCCGAAGAGCGTGACGCCCGGCACGCCATCGCCAAGACCAGCCTCCTGCATCAGCGCCTTGGCCGCCTCGGGATCGTAGGCGTAGTTGCTCCGGAACGACTCCTCGTACTGGGTCATGATCGGGACATAGACCCCCTGCAAGGGGTCGACGACGCCACCGGTGCCGCGGGCAAAGAATTCCTTGTCGATGGCGGTAGCCACCGCCTGCCGCACCAGGAGGTTGTCGAAGGGCGCGGCGCGGGTGTCCATGATCAGGCGCATAGTCACCGGGGTCGCGGCTAGGCGGCGGCTGTCGGCGAACTCCTCATTGGAGAGCACGTTCGGGACTTCGGCGGATGGGATGGTATGCACGAACTCCGCTTCGCCGCTTTCCCAACGCAACATCTGCACCGATGGCTCGACATTCAGCGAGAGCTCGACCCGATCGAGATAGGGCAACCCCTCCTTGAAGTACTCGGCATGGCGCTCGAAGATGACGTTCTGCCCCTGGTTCCATTCCACAAACTTGAACGGCCCGGTGCCGATGACAATCGACTTGCCATACTCGGCGCCGGCGTCGATCGTCTCCTGCTTCGGGCTGATGCCGTTCATGGTCATCGAGAGGAGGGCGGGGAAGACGGCCTGCGGCTGTTTCAGCGTGATCTCGACGGTGTAGGGATCGATCACCTTGACGCCGGAGAGCTCCTGGCTGTCGCCGGCGATGACCTCGTCGTAACCGGCGATGTTCTCCATGTAGCTCTTGCCCCAGCTATAGACATCGGGCCACAACTGCCAGGCGAGGGAGAAGGCGACGTCGTCGGCGACCATCTCGCGGCCGTTGTGGAACGTCACGCCCTGGCGCAAGGGGATGGTGTAGACGAGGCTGTCGTCGCTGAGCGTGGGCATATCGGCCGCCAGATCGGGGAAGAACTGGTTGTCCGGGTCGTAGGCGTAGAGCCGGTTGTAGAGGAGCCCGCCGGCGCTCCACCAATCCTCGCTCCCTTCCGCTCCCGCCGGGTCGAGGCTACGGATGTCGCCGGAGCCCATCAGCCGGTAGACGCCGCCGGGCCGGGCCGACTGCGCGCGGGCCAGGGACGAGGATCGTGGGGTTGCGCCAGCCGCGAGCAGCGCGGCTCCCGCCGTGGCGGAGGCGAGCAGGGCGCGGCGGGACACGAGCGCACGGAATGAGCGAGTGTTCACGCGATTCCTCCCTTGTGACCGCGAAGCGCACCCCGGGCGGCGAACGGGAAGTCCGGGCGGCGCCAGGGCTATCGGGTCTCTCGCAGAATCGGACGGTTTCGCGGATGCTAATGCGCCGCCCGAGAGGCGTCAAGCCTCGTCGCGCACGTTCAGCTCTTGCGCTGCCCGCGTCAAGGCGGCGATGTGCTCCGTCGGTTTGGTGAACCCATTGCCCATCGTGCTCAGGCAGAGGTGGGTCGCGCCGAGGCGGCGCCAGCCGGCGATGAAGGCGCGCCACTCGTCGGGCGTGCCGCGGCCGACATTGAGCTGCGGCTCCAGCCCGATCGATGCCGGATCGCGTCCGGCGGCGACAGCGTAGCCACGCATTCGTTCGATGGCGCCGCGCATCGTCTCGTCCGGCTCCCGCCAGGGGAACCAGCCGTCGCCCATCTCCCCGATCCGGCGCAGGGTCGCTTCGGCATAGCCGCCGATCCAGATGGGGATGGGGCGTTGCACCGGCAGCGGATTGATGCCGGCCGCCTCGATCTGCTCCCAGCGCCCGTTGAAGGTGATGACCGGCGCGGTCCAGAGCGCCCGCAATAGCGCGATCTGCTCTTCACTTCGCGCGCCGCGATCGGCGAACGCCTTGTCCAATCCCTGATATTCGACCTCGTTCCAGCCGACGCCGACGCCCAGCCGCAACCGCCCGCCGCTGAGGACGTCGATCTCGGCCGCCTGCTTGGCGACGAGCGCCGTCTGCCGCTGCGGCAGGATGAGCACGCCGGCCACGAGCTCCAGCGAGGTGGTCACCCCAGCCAGGAAGCCGAAGAGGACGAAGATTTCGTGGAACGGATCGTCGGAGGAGTAGCTGCCGGACCAGCCGCGGCGGACGGAGGCATCGGCGCCCAAGACATGATCGTAGGCCAGGAAGTGGGTGTAGCCGAGCCCTTCGGCCGTCTGCGCGTAGTCGCGGATGGCGAGCGGATCGTTGCCGAACTCGATTTGCGGAAAGGTGACGCCGATGCGCATGAAGGCTCCTGTTTCACTGATGCCCGGGACCGCCCCGAACCGCCGATGCGCTGTACATTGTCCCGCATGGGCGGTGGTTCGCTTGTCGCCGCCAAAGCCCACCACGCCGCTGCTAAACTCGATCAGGCCACATCAGACCGGAATCGCTCTGATTGTTGATGCTGGAGCGGAGCCATCATGTCCGAACGAAACCCTGAAACCCGGGTGATGAAAATCTCCGAGGTCAAGAGTCGCCTCTCCAGCCTCGTCAATGAGGTCTATCGCACGCGGACGCGCGTCATTGTGGAAAAGAGCGGCATTCCGGTGGCGGCGCTCGTACCAGTCGAGGATTTGCAGCAGCTTGCCCGACTCGACGAAGAAGATGCCGAGGCCCGCGCGGTGCTGGAGGCGATGCGGGCGCCATTTAGAGGCGTTTCTGCCGAGGAGATTGAAACGGAAGCCGCCAAGGCGATCGCTGAGGTGCGAGCCGAGAGACGGGCAGCTCGGTCAGCAGTCGCCAAGAGCGCGTGATCCGGGCAACGCTGGATGTTAACGTCCTCGTTTCCGGCTTCCCGGAAAGCTCTGGCGCTCCTGGCGAGTTGATCGCACGGTGGCTGGGGCGACGCTTCTCACGCATTCTCTCCGAGCATATTCTGTCAACCCTCGTCGATGTCTGGGGCCGGCCCTACTGGCGCGCGCACTTCGAGCAAGACCACGTTCAGCGGGCGATTGACCTCTTTCGAGCACGAGCGATTATCGTGGCGCCGGACTTGACCATTCAGGGGGTTGCCATGGACGATGAAGACGATCTGGTGCTTGGCACCGCGGTCGCGGGCAGGGCCGATTATCTGGTCACTGGAGATTGACCGCTGCGCCTTGGGTCGATACGAACATGTTGTCCTCCTGTCCCCCGTGAGTTTCTCGACGTGCTCGAGTTCGACTTGGTGAAAACAGAGAGGCGCGATGTGATCGCCAGAACATGGCGCGGCTGGGCCCATCCGGAGAACGCCGACGCCTACGAAGCTCACTCCCGGACATCGGTGCACGCCGAGTTGCGCGGGGTGGAGGGATTCGTCGAGGCTCAACTCTTGCGCCGCGCCATAGGCGGCGAGGTCGAGATTCTGGCGATCATCTGGTGGTAACCCCTCTGGCAACACGCGCTCCCTGACCGGTCAAGGCTTGGGGTCTGTTTGCAAACCCGGTAGAGGAGCGACATGTGATGAGTTGGACAGATGCAACAGGATGGGTGCAAGCGTGATCCTCTCCAAAGTCCGCGACCCCCGTTTCATCACCATCCGCCGCGGGGGGACGCTCATCGACTCCGACCATCGGCTCCTGGCGTTGTGGGCGGCCGCGTGCGCGGAGCACGTTCTGCACCTCTTCGAGTCGGTGCAGCCCGCGGACCCGCGGACCCGCGGCCCCGCCAGGCGATCGAGCAGGCCCGGGCATGGGTGCGCGACGAGATCAAAATGTCTCAGGCTCGCGCGGCGGCTGGCGCCGCCAACGCCGCGGCACGGGATCTGAGCGGAGCCGCCAGGCACGCCGCATACGCCGCCGGCCAGGCGGCAGCGGTGGCGCATGTCGCCGCACATGAGCTCGGCGCCGCGGCCTACGCGATCAAGGCCGCTCGTGCGGCCGCCCCTGAATGCGAGGGTGAGCGCGCCGGCCGGTTCGAGTGCCGTTGGCAGCGCGAACAGCTCCCCGATGCGATTCGCGAGCTCGTCCTGGACGATCAGCGGTTGCGAAACGAGATCTGCTGGTCGGTGTTCGACTGCTGACGGGGGTGACGACGTGTCTGCATGGTCCAGCACGCGCTTTGAACCGACGCCGCGAGCGCAAGCGCGATAAGCTGACACAGGACGCGATTCCGCGTACTGAACCGGGTTTGGAACCAGACCTCAGGCTCGCCGGGTGGCCACGTCCGCGCGTGCCACACCCCCCGCCAACCCCAGTCGTTGCAACGCGGCCCACGTTTCGGGAGCGGCCGCGCCATCGGGTGAGAGCGTGGCGCGGAGCAATTCCAGATCCTCCGCTTCGTCGACATCAAAGGTGTACGGCAGCTCGGCCAGGCGCAGGCCGAGAGTGGCCGCCCGGGCGGCCAGGGCATCGGCGGCGGAGGCAGTGCTCATCGGCACGCCGGTGAGCAAGTCGTGATAGCCGCGCATGCCGATCAAGGAATACCCCCCATCGAGGCTGCGCGCTAGCGCCACATCGCCCTGATTCAGCCCGGCGAACGCGTCCTGCACGATCTGCAATGAGAGCTGCGGCGAATCCGAGGCGATCAGCACCGTTCGCGCATAGCCCTGCTCCGCGCCCCAGCGCAGGAGATTCGCCTGGCGCACGCCCCAGTCGTCGCCTTCCTGCGGCACGAAACGGACGCGCGCGGGAGGGCGGGCACAGCCGTTTGCTTCCAGCACCGCCGCGAAATCGACTTCAGGCGGGGTGAAGGCCCAGCCGAGGTCGAAGCCTTGATCGTCCTCCGCGCAGGGGGTGAAGCGGGCGTCGATGTCGCGCAGAAAGGCGGCGTACAACGCCGTCGCCCGCTCCATGCCGATGGATGCCCCCAGCCGGGTCTTGCATTGGCCGGGTACGGGCGCTCTGGCCGCGATCAGGAGCAGACCTCGCTCCCCGTGGACGCTATTGCTCATTGTCATCCTCCGGCCCAGTCCGTGGCGCGTTCTTCGCGTCGACGGTCGGCACGGGCAGCGCCGACCCCGTCTCCAACGTCTCAAGCCCGCCTGGGGCGGGACGTACCTGAATCGCCACCGGCATGGAGCCCTGTCCCGTTTCCAGCTTCGGCGGCCACGGCATACCCAAGCGGCGGAGCAGGTAGAGGGTGGTCGGCGCGCGTTGGAGCCAGGACGAATAGGGCGCTTTGGCCACCACAAAGTAGCCGCGGAGTTGCTTCCCCGAGACGACGTAGGCCGAATCGGTGGCGGGGGCATAGAAATAGACCCACCAGGGCCCGCCTTTTGGCGTCCGTGAGCGGAGGCGAGTTTCCAGCCCGCGCTCATACAGGTAGTAGCCGTCCCACCCCGAGCCGGCGTCGAGCCGGTCGAGCGGAACCCCAGCCGCCACGGCCTTGTCGCCCATGGCCCAGATGGCGCGCATGAAGACGAGATAATCACGAGTGCCCGCCACCGCAAAACAGGCCAGCGCGATGGCGACGATCCAGCCGAGCGGGGGGACCAACCGCACATCCCGCAACCCCCACAACGTCACGGCGATCGCCAGCGGCACAAGGGGCAGCAGATAGCGATCGAGCGACCCCGCTGCCCAGCCGATGTAGTGATATGACGGTGGCAGCACCCCCACCACCTGCCCCAGCCCAATCATCAGCACGAGCGCGGCGCGAGATCGCGTGAGCGAGGGAGCGGCCCCCATTGCCCGCGCCGCGATGAGCGCCAGCAGGAGGGAGGCGATCAGGCAAATCGCGGTGAGGAGCGCTCGGACGTCGGGACTTATGAGGATGGGACGCGAGCCCAGCACATCGGGCGCACCGAGCCCGCCCGAGCCGAAGAACTGGGGGATGTAGGGCATGCGAGCCCCGCTCGTCCAGAAGACGGCAACGCCGGCGACGGCGATCGCCTCCCAGAGGGCAAAGAGCAGCCAGCCCCGCGGCGGAATGCCCCTGCCGATCGTCCGCACGAAGGGAAGCGCCGCTGCCATGAGCGGCAGCGTGAAGAAACCGAGGTAGATCAGCTCGATGGCGGTCAGATGGCGGAGCAGCCACCAGGTCCCGCCCCATCCTTCTTCCAGCACTTCGCGAAAGAACGACGCCTGCACATGGGGCACGTCGTTGCCATAGCGCAGCCAGAGGTAGTAGCCGCCAATCGCCAGTAGCGACGGGACGAGGAGCTGGAGCAGCAGCACGGCGCTGGCCCGGTCGAAACGAAGCCGCCGCGAAAGAAGGAGAAAGGCGATCACCGCCGGGACGATCAGCGCGCCCTGCTGGCGGGTGAGAAAGGCCAACCCCGCCACGATGGAGCCAGCGAGAATGAAGCGGGCGTCGATTGGAGAAACCCTCACCCCAAACCCCTCTCCCGTCGGGTCGGGAGAGGGGCTTCGGCGCGAAACCCTCACCCCAACCGCCACCCGCAAGCGGGTACCCGGCCCTATGCGCAGGGAGAAGGGCTCTCTTGCGCGCTCGGAGGTCACATATGTCACGTTTGACGCGGTTTCCCCGCGTTCCTCCCCCTGTGAGCCGTCGGGCCGGGAGATGAGTGCATCGCCACTCGACGCGTTACCTCCCGGAACGATGTTCGTCGCTTCGGTTCCCCCTCTCCGCACCGCAGTGGGAGAGGGGGGCAGGGGGGTGAGGGCCAACGCCTTGGCAAATAACCAGGTTGCGATCATCAGCAGCCCCACGAAATGGGCATCCGTCATGAAGGTGAAGGCCAGGACAAAGACGAGCGGGTTGAAGAGGTAGGCCGCCACGCCGAGCGCGCCGCGGCCCCGGGTGACGCCTAGGTCGCGGCAGAGGCCGTAGAGCGCCACGGCCCCGAGCGCGGTGATGACCACCGTCGAGAGGCGGAACGCACCGAACGTCGGCCCCAGCAGAAAGCCGAAGAGGGCGCCCCAGACGATCTGGAAGACCGCCGTGGCCGCCACTACCGGAAAGACCGTCAGCCTCCCCTCGGCCAGCAGAATCTGCGCCGAGCGGGTGTACGCCCAGTCATCGGTGGTCGCCACCGGGGCGAAGGTCGGCACGATCACCGCCGAGAGCGCGAAGGCTCCGAATACCGCGAGCACCGCCCAGTTGGCACGGGCCCAGGCAACGATGCGGGCGGAGGTGACGGTGGCCGTCCGCGCCGTTGCGACGCCTGAGGGCGAAGGCGCCCTGGTTCGAATTATCGGATGCGCCGTCCCTCTCCTCACGCGCGCGATGGCCCATCGCGGCGGCAGCGCAGGATCGTGCCGATGATGCGGCCTCCAGCGCGCACGGAGGCGTGCATGTTCCCACTCACCTTCGATTCGCCTCCAGCGCGGTTACGGTAGGTCACCGGCGCCTCCAGCACCCGCAGGCCGTGCCGCGCGGAGCGCGCGATCATCTCCACCGACCAGCCGTAGGTCATCTCCTGCATGCCGAGATCGAGCAGATCGCGACGGCGCATCACGCGGAACGGGCCGATGTCCGTGACGCGCACGCCGTAGAGCAGACGCAGCATCTGTGCCGCGACCCAATTGCCGAAAAGCTGTTGCGGTTGCAGCGACCCCGGTTCGTACGTTCCGAGCGTGCGCGAACCGATCACCAGATCGGCCTCCCCCGCCAGGAGGGGCCGCAGCAAAAGGGGAAGCTCATCGAAGCGATCGCTGCGGTCGCCATCCATCTGCACGATCAGGTCGACATCGCCGGCCGCCAGCACGCCGGAGTGACAGGCCCGCCCATAGCCCTTGCGGGGCTCGGCCACGACGGTGGCCCCGGCAGCAGCGGCGCGCTCGGCGGTGCGGTCGTCGCTGCCATTGTCGACGACGATGACCGCGGCGATCCGCGCGGGAAGATCGGGCCGCGCCGCCACGGCGAGGACCTCGGCGACCTGATCGCCGATCGTCGCTTCCTCGTTCAGCGCCGGGATGACGACGGCGATGGTGGGCAGGCTCGGCGCTGGCACGGTCATGGCGCGGCGGACCGCTTCACCACACGGCGGCGGCGCAGGGCCCGCTCGGCTTGCCCGAAGTATTCGGCGATCGGCCCCTGGGCCCGCACCCAATCGAGGTAGCGGTCGATTCCTTCGGCCAGGGAAACGCGGGGCGCGAACCCCAGCGCGCCGATGCGCGAGGCGTCGGAGATCAGCGCGCGCATCTCACCGGGGCGAAACTCGCCGGGCAGCTTCGGGGCAATCGGTTTGTCCAGCCGCTCCGCCAGCAGTGTCGCCAGGTCGCCAATCGCCGCCGCCTCCCCGGTGCCGACGTTGAAGACCCGGCCATCCGCGCGTGGATCGTTGGCCACCAGCAGATTGGCCCCGGCCACATCCTCGACGTAGACGAGATCGCGCGACTGCCGGCCATCTTCGTAGACGACCGGCGGCAGATCGTTCACCAGCCGGGTGCAGAAGATGGCGATGACCCCGGTGTAGGGGTTGAAAAGGGACTGGCGCGGCCCGTAGGTGCAGGAGTAGCGGAGGGCGACCGCCGGAATGCCGGTGGCCCGGCCCCAACTGATCACCAGCCGCTCCTGAATCATCTTCGAGATGGCGTAGACGTTTTCGCCGCCGGTGGGCGCCTCCTCATCGGTCGGGGCCGGGATCGCTGGGCGGCCGCAGGTGGGGCAGTGGACATCCCAGTCGCCGCGTTCCAGCTGCGCGATGGGGCGGGTCGTGCCGTAGAAGCGCCCATGCTCGGGGCAGCGATAGGCGCCTTCGTTGTAGACCGCCTGCGAGGAGGCCACGACGACCTTGCGTACGGGAAGTTGGCGGTCCCGGATCGTCTCCAGCATGAGCGCCGTGCCGACGCCGTTGCTGTCGATGAACTTGGCGATCTCCGGCATGTAGCCGCCGTAGGCCGCTTCGTGGAAGACGACATCGATCCCCTCCAGGGCACGCTCCCACGTCCGCCGATTGCGAACATCCCCCTGGATGAACTCGGCTTCGGGCGGAATCCAGGAGGGCTTGCCGTCGCGGTGGGTCTGCTTCTGCAGGTTGTCGAGGATGCGCACCTGCCAGCCCTCGGCCAGCGCCCGATCGACGATGTGCGAGCCGATCAGGCCGGCGCCGCCGGTGACCAGCGCGGTGGGTGATGGGTGATGGGTGATGGATGATGGGGAGGACGGAAGACGGAGGACGGAGGACGGAGGGGGCTCGCTGATAGCAGATGGCCGATAGCCGATAGCCGATAGCCCGTCATCCATCACCTATCACCTATCACCCATCGCCCTACGCAACCGTCGCCATCACCCGATGGTAGCCGGTTGCTCCCTGCGGCACGATGCCGCGCGACTCGCTCGGCTGCGGCTCGCCGGCGCCGTCGGTAGCGCGGGACACCAGGGTGTAGTCTCCTGCCTCCTCGGGCCGCCAGTCGACGCTCCAGAAGGTCCAGGTCAAGGTCGTGCCGGGGTAGTCGAAGCGCGCATCTTGCCACGTTTCGCCATTGTCACTGCTGAACTCAACCTTCTGGATGCCGCGGTCGCCAGCAAAGGCCCGCCCGCGAATCGTCGCGCTCTGGCCGGCCGCGAATGGCTCGACGAAGGCATCGCC
>JBBRVX010000122.1:0-16087 GCA_038246475.1 Thermomicrobiales bacterium
CGTGACGGAGTGGCTGGAAGACTAGGCACACATTGGAGGGCACGCGATAGCCAGAGTTTAGGGAAATGTTCAAGTCATTCTGGAACTTTGCACGCGGCCGAGATGTAGAGGCGATGCCTGCATCGCCCCGTCCAATCCGCTCTCAATTCGCGGGCGCCTTTGGCAGTTCGACTTTCTCGTACCCTTTGAACTCTTTGAACTCTTTGAACTCTTTGGCAGCTTCGGCCACCCAGAAACCCATCCCAGCGTTCGTCTCAGGAGCACGCTGCCTCGGCCGGCTTAATGCCCGCCACGTCAACCGGCGTCCCGCCGGCCAGATCGACGCGCAGGATGACCCCTTCCCCGTTGTCTGCCCCGAACGCCGGACCGGCAATGTAAAGCGCGCCGTCCGGTCCAAAATCCATAGCGATCGGCAGCGAGAGGCCGGTGACGACGTCTTCCGCGCTCGCCGGCCCCGTCTGGCGCACGACCTTGCCGCTGCCCGGCCCGATTGCCTCCTGATCGTCGCCGAACGCGGTGGCCATCTCCAAGGCGTAGAGCGCGCCCTCCGTGTCGACCGCCAGGGCCGTCACCAAGGTCAGCCCCGCCCAGACCTCCGTCACCGTGCCATCGGGATCGACCCTCACCACCTTGGCCGCGCCCTCTTCGTAGGGGATGTGCGTCAGGAAGCCGACGTACGCGCCGCCATCCGGCGCGGGCGCGATGCCGGTGGGGATCGGATGGCCGGGCGAAAGATCGGCAACGCGGCTCACCGTTCCGTCGAGGCCCAGGCGCAGCACCTGATTGCTGTTCCCTTCCGTGGCCCAGAAGGCATCGCCCATCGGGAGCAGGGCGTACGGCTGGCCGTCGGTGTCGTAGTCGCGTGGGCGGTCGCTGACTGGGTTATCGCGGATGAAGGAGCTCACATCGGCGACAAGCGTTGTCGTGCCCGCGTCGTCGTAGCGATACAGTCCGTTCGGCGTGTTGCCCCGGTCGATGTCGCCGCCCGATTGCAGGAAGTAGCGTTGGCCGTCGCTTTGCGCGACATCGGCTACCCCGGTCGGCGCCGCGAAGACGATGCGGTACGACGGCTGATTCTGCACCACCATCGTTGCACAGCCATCGGCAACCGTCGCCACGCCGGCGGTCGGCCCCGACGTGCCCGCGATGGCGACATCGATCCTTCCCTCTTGATCGACCGTGAAGCCGCGCGGATTGGTCAGCCCTGCGGCCACAATGGTGACCGGCTCCGCCGCACGCAACGGCGTGACCAGCGTATGAGCACCGACGATTGCCAGCATGGCGATGAGCGCCGGACGGGCCGGGTAAGATGAGCGACGCGTGTGCATACGGGGACGCTCCTTCGCTGGTTCAAGTCCTTCGTTTCGCCAGTTTAGCGGCCGGCGGATGCGAGACTATTCGTGATGGCTACGTGTCAGTGAAGAGGTTTTCGTTTGCTCGGATCAGCCTGGCTTTGGGGAGGCATGCCCTCCTTTACGCCAAGGGGCACGCGTTATCGGAGGCACGTATAGATCGTCCGCGAGCGCGATGTGCAAGCTCGCCTTCGATCAGAGCACTCTTCGGCCCCGCTTCGACCGGAATCACGCGGCCCTCGCAGATGGCGACGATTTTGGACGCGACGGCGAGAATCGATTTCTCTGGTAAGGAAGGGAGATGTCGGTCGATTACCGCTAGCAGGTCGTCGTCTCGCGGAGTGATTGGGTCTGTCATGATCGGAACGACGTTCATCCGTCCTGCCTCAACCCGCGCATCGCAACATCGCATCCGGCCTACTGTTGAAACTCGTGCATGATGCGGAATGGCGTCGATGATACGCGGCGGTTGCCGGGCACGAACCCTGCTCGTACGCTGATACGGAAAGAAGGCTGGCCAAGGGAACCCAAACGAGGAGGAATCGTGGCGAACCCGCATCGTGGCCATCGCTTGCCGGAGAGCGTCGAACCCCCCACCAGCGTCATCATCGAGCGCGTGCAGCCGGAGATCGACGCCGGGCGTTACCCGATCAAGCGCGTCGTTGGCGACATCCTGCAGGTCTCCGCCGATATCTTCAAGGACGGCCACGACACGATCGCCGCCGTCGTGATCTATCGCCGCAAGAGCGATGCGAATTGGCTGGAAGCCGAGATGCGGCTGGTGGACAACGACCGCTGGACCGGAGAGTTCCTGCTGCCCGACAACACCCGCTATTGCTACACCATAGAAGCCTTCCCCGATCGCTGGGCCACCTGGCGCGACGAGGTGGGGAAGAAGAGCGCCGCCGGGCAGGATGTGGCGCTGGAGCTGCGCGAGGGGAGGGTCATCCTCGCCGAGGCGACTTCACGCGCCGATGTCCACGATCTTGCCCTGCTGAAGGATGCCATCGCCGCCGTCGACGATGACGCCAGTCAGGCCATGACCGTCCGCTTGCTCCTTGGCCCGGAGATCGAGGCGGCGATGAAGCGGGCGCGCTCGCGGCGAGGTGCGGCGCGCTACGAGCGGGAGCTGGAGGTGATCGTCGACCGATCGGCGGCGCGATTCGCATCCTGGTACGAGCTCTTTCCCCGCTCTGCCGGAACCAATCCCGAGCGTGGCGCCACCTTCCTCGAAGCCGCCGAACGGCTGCCGGCCATCGCCGCCATGGGCTTCGATGTCGTCTACCTCACTCCCATTCATCCCATCGGCCGGGCCTTCCGCAAGGGCAAGAACAACACCCTCGATCCCCTGCCGGACGATCCGGGCGTCCCCTACGCCATCGGCAGCGAGGAGGGTGGGCATGATGCCGTCGAGCCGAGCCTCGGCACGCTGGAGGACTTCCGGACATTCATCGCCCGCGCGGCGGCGCTCGATCTGGAGGTCGCCCTCGACATCGCCTTCCAGGCTTCGCCCGATCACCCCTGGGCGCAGGAGCATCCGGAGTGGTTCACCATCCGCCCGGACGGCACCATCCACTACGCCGAGAATCCCCCCAAGAAGTACCAGGACATCTACCCGCTCAACTTCGATTCGTCCGATTGGCGCGGGCTCTGGCAGGAGCTGCGCCGCGTGATCCTCTTCTGGGTCGAGCAGGGCGTGAAGACCTTCCGCGTCGACAATCCGCACACCAAGTCGATCAATTTCTGGGAGTGGCTGATCGCCGATGTCCAGCGCGATCATCCCGACGTCATCTTCCTCTCGGAGGCGTTCACGCGGCCGAAGGTGATGAAGTCGCTGGCCAAATCAGGCTTCACCCAGAGTTACACCTACTTCACCTGGCGCAACTTCAAGGCCGAGCTGGAGGAGTACTTCACCGAGCTGACCCAGAGCGAGATGAAGGAGTACTACCGGGGCAACCTCTTCCCGAATACGCACGACATCCTCCCCTTCATCCTGCAAGAGGGAGGCCGCCCCGCGTTCAAGATGCGCTTCGCCCTCGCCACGACCCTTTCGTCGGTCTACGGCATCTATTCGAGCTACGAGCTCTGCGAGAACACGCCGGTTCCCGGCCGCGAGGAGTATCTGAACTCCGAGAAGTACGAATACAAGGTCTGGGATTGGGACCGGCCCGGCAATATCATCCCCTACATCACCCGCCTCAACGCCATCCGCCGCGAGCACCCCGCCCTGCAGCTCTATGACAATCTCCGCTTTTATCCCAGCGAGGACAACAACATCACCTGCTATGGAAAGGCGACTCCTGACGGATCGGATCGCGTCATCGTTGTCGTCAACCTCGATCCCTTCGACGCCCACGAGACCTGGCTCGATCTACCCCTGGCCGAGTGGGGGCTGCAGCCGGACGAGCCGTTCCAGGTCGAAGATCTCATCACCGGCGAAACGCACCTCTGGCACGGCCGCCAGCACATCCGCCTCGATCCCCACGACGAGCCGGCCCGCTTCTACGCCGTCCGCCCCGTCCGCCGCGTAAGCTACGTCGAGGGCTGCGGGTAGCGTCGGAGTCGTGAGTCGTGAGTCGTGAGTCGAGCGAAGACGGCAAGACGGCAAGACGGCAAGTCGGCGAGACGGCCAGTCGAGAGGTCGAGGAGTCGAGGAGTCGAGAGTCGTACGCCGATAGCCGATAGCCGATAGCCGATAGCCCATAGCCGGAGAACAGCCGTGTTCTGGAGCAGATCGTTCGCACGGGCCCTCATCGGATTGATGCTCGGCATGGCGATCCTGCCCGCCGCTCTCGTCCTCTCCCGGCAAGAGGCGCCGCCAGTTGACGAGGCGTCTCCGGCTTCGCGCCACGCGCAAGTGATCGCCCATGGGGTGGCCGAGATGCCCGCCCGGGAGATTGGTTGGCGGGTTGACGTAAAGCGAGCCATGCTCGCCAACCGGGGGGTTGCTGAGCGACTGGAGGTTGGCTTCGCCCTGGCCAGCGATGGGCCGATCGCCATCAGCGACGAGCAGGGGAAGGTGCTATCGCGGCTGGCGCCAGGGGAGGCGGCCTGGATCGATGGCTCGCCGCGCGCCATTGTCAGTCTGGCCGGGAGACCGATCGACTACATCGACGTCGCGCTCATCCCAGCCCAGGACGGCGACAGAAGTGCTGCCACGCACGATCCATTCACTGCGCCAATCGGCGTCGCCTTCGACATCGATCTCATTCGTGATGTCCTGAACCGCGGCGAGGAGAGTGTCATCCCGGCCGGGTCGGGCCCAATGCTCATCCTCGTCACCAATGGCCGGGTATTCGTCGGGGTGGCCGGCGGCGAGCTCGCCGAGATTGCGGCGGGCGACAGCGCCCAGGCCGCGGGCGACGTGGTCATTACCGGGGCTGGCCGCGCTCCCGCCTCGTTCGTGGCGGCGCGGATCGGAACGGAAGCGCCCCTGGCGATTCCATTGCGCGAAGGCCATGCTGCGCCGCTGGCCACCCCGATGGGGGCCGCGACGCCGGTTGCCAGCCCGAACGCGCGCGCCGCGGCGTCCATCACCATCGCCGCGTTCTATTGCCGGGCCGGGTACGCTGCCCGCGATTTCGCCGCCGAGTGCACCGATCCCGCTCCCGGCGTGACGTTCGATCTGGCCCCCGCGGCCGGAACGACGAAGTCCTCCCCGGTGAGCGACGACGGAACGCTCGTGTTCTCCCGGATGGCGCCCGGCGACATCACGATCGACGCTGAAATCCCTGGCGAGCTCGCTACCTCGCGCGTGAGTTGCCGCAACCCCGGCGGCGACGAAGTCTTCACCGATGTCGCGCTCAACCAAGCGAGCCTGACCGTGGATGCAGATGGCGTAGCGTGTGACTGGTTCATCCTGCTGGTTGGCGTTGCTGGCGAGGACGCCGATGCCGATGGCGATGGACTGTCCGACGCCAGGGAGCTCATGCTCGGCGCCTTGCCATTTCTCCCCGACAGCGATGATGATGGGCTGAACGACAGCGACGAGGCCGATTTTTACGGCACCGATCCCATCGTTGCCGACACGGATAAGGACGACCTCGACGACGGCGAAGAAGTCCTTACTTACGCCACGAATCCACTCATCGCCGACACAGACGGCGACGACGTGGCGGATGCCAGCGAGATCGCCGCCGCCTCCGATCCGCTCGATCCGCTGAGCGCCCCGGCCACAGCGATCCCGACCGCATCGCCGGTCCGCACGTCGACGCCAGTACCGGCAGCAACGCCGGGGGTCGCGACGCCGGCTCCGCGCCATGCCGCGATGCCATTGCCCTGGAACGCCGCGACGCCCGAATCAGCGTTGCCCATCACCAGCGAGCACGCCTCGCCGGCAACTCTAGCCGCTTCGCCCGTGGCCACCCCGGCCCCCGCGTTCACGGCGTCAGCCGCTGCTGCGCTCGACAGCGACGGCTTGGCGACACTCGACGAGGTCGTTTTCTACGCCACGAATCCACTCATCGCCGACACCGATGGCGACGGCGTCGAAGATGGCGCGGAAATCGCGGCCGGAACCGATCCCCTCGACGCGGCCGATCGCTAACGCGATGCTTCGAGGAACATGCCGCTTCAAGCACCGCGACCCAGGAACGGTGTTTTCCTGCACCCCTCCTGCAGAGTCGCCGCCTCCACCCACGGCGCCTACGCCCCGGCGCCCTCTGGGGAACGGGACGACGGCAGGGCGCACCTTCGTCCTCAGCCCCGTTCACGGGGCTTTCGTCCATCCAGCGGGAGGATTTATCCTCCCGAGACAAGGCCAGCGATGTTCTCCCTCGCCGATGGCGTAGCGGGCAACTTGCCGCGAGCTCATCCTCGCACCCCGTTTAATCCATCCGCACGGCGAAGATGACGCTCCTCCGGGGTCTCGTCGGCTTCGACTTCTTCGACTTCTTCGACTTCTTCGATCGTCCGAGCCCTATCCGCCCCCGACCGCATGCACGACCTCCAACCTGTCTCCAGGCTGCAGCAGGATAGCGGCGTATTCCCCTCGCGGGACGATCCGCCCGTTCCGCTCGACGATGGCCATCGCGCCGGTCATCCGCTTGCTGGCCAGGAAATCGTGAATGGTCGCGCCCAGCGAAACCTTCGCCCGTTTTCCATTCACTTCAATGGTGATCGTCGCCTCCTCGGTGGAGGAACGTACCTCAGACATGACCATGTCGTCCTTCCGTTCATGGAGAGCAAGATCGAGGGCCGCGCGCAGCGCCATGGCGGCCGCCCGCGGATCGCCTGCCGACGCGATAGCCCCAATGACCGCGACCCCGCGCGCTCCGGCTCTCACCACATCCGCCACCCGTTCCGTCGTGATCCCGCCAACGGCCAGCACCGGGCAAGGCGCGGCCTCGACGATCTCCCGCAACCCATCGAGGCCGAGCGGCTCCTTGCCCGGCTTGCTCGCCGAAGGGTAGACATGCCCTGCCAGCAGATAGTCCATCCCGATCGAGGCCGCCCCGCTCTCGGGCGAATGGACCGATCTCCCACACAGCGTGCCGTGACAGATCGCCCGACGGAGGTCAGCGGCCAGAAGCGGCTCGCGCTCGCGCAGGTGCAGCCCGGCCCCCGTTCCGCAAACGGTGGCGGGATCCCCATGCATCAACAGCGCGACATCATCCCCCACGCGCTCGCGCAGCGCGGTGAGGAGCCTGCCCCGGTCGCCGGAGCTTCCTTCCATGTCGCGCAGATAGATCGCATCGACGCCGCCAGCGACGGCCGCCTCGGCTAGATCGAGCAGCGGCCAGCGCGAGCGGGATGCGTCGGTGACCAGCATCAAACGTGGCGCCGGCCGGAGCGTCATCACCGAATCAGGCGGCGCCGACGACGCCGGTCAACGGGCTGCTGGCGGAGGCATACGCCAGCCGCGGTATGCGCCCGGCCAGGAACGCCTGGCGCCCGGCCCGCACCCCTGCGGCGATCGCCTCGGCCATCAGCGCCGGGTCGTGCGCCAGAGCAACCGCCGTGTTGACCAGGCAGGCATCCGCCCCCTGCTCCATGGCCAGCGCGGCGTCGGACGGCGCGCCGATCCCGGCATCGACCACGACCGGAATCGTCGCCTGCTCGATGATGATGCGGATCGCCTCCAGATTCACCAGACCCTGTCCGGAGCCGATCGGCGACGCCAGCGGCATCACCGTGGCGCAGCCGATCGCCTCCAGTTGCCGCGCCAGGGGCGGGTCGGCGCCGATGTACGGCAGCACCGCGAACCCCTCCGCCACGAGTGTCCGCGCCGCCTCGAGGGTGCCAATCGGATCGGGCAGCAGGTACTTGGCATCGGGAATCACCTCCAACTTGACCCACTCCCCGAGGCCCATGGCGCGGGCCATGCGGGCGATGCGCACCGCTTCCTCGGCGGTCGTGCAGCCGGCCGTGTTCGGCAGGATGGCAAAGCGGGTCGTGTCAATATCTTCGAGCACGGAGCGGCTCACCGGATCGTCGAAATCGATCCGCCGCAGGGCCACGGTGACGATCTCCGTGCCCGAGGCCACGAGCGCCGCGCGCATCGCCTCATTGGAGCGGTACTTCCCCGTTCCGAGCATCAGCCGGCTGCCGAACGTGCGCCCGGCAATGGTCAGCGGGGTGTCGGGTGTCGGGTGATGGGTGATGGGGGAAGAGACGGTCGTAGACGCCATGGTGCAGACCTCCGGAAGCTGGGAACGGCATGAACGCCGTGCCGCGTGCGACTTCGCCGCCAACCAGATCAGACGCCGGGTACAAGCTTCTGAAGGAGGTTGAGAAGGGCGGTCGACGTTCCTCCGCGGGCATTACCCCGGTCAGGTTCGACGGTCGGCGGCGGTATCGGCCACCCTCTCAGCCCGGCTCCCCGAGCTCCCGTTGCGCGCTATCCGGTTGTTGAGGGGAGATTAGGTGGCGAATTGCCTCGCGTCAAGCAATCGAATCGCCTTCACTCGCTGGGCTTTGGCCCCTTCTTTACCCACACCGCCCCAGTCCTCGCTCTAAACGAGTGCCATCCGGTGTCTTGAGCCCCGAATATCGAGATCAAGGTCGGTTTCACCAGTTGGAAGGCTTCACTTTCGCGGTTGTCCATCCCCTCGGGCACGATCTCCAGCATGAGGTGTTTGAGCCCACCCCACGCGAGACCGCCGTTTTCGAGCTGGAGCATGATCTCTGGGTCGTTCGAAATGCGTTCGATCGCCCTCCATTGCAAGATCTTGAGGGGATCGGAGTCTGCCTCGCCGGTTTCTGGGCTGACCGCGTGGCTTGCTCCTGACTCAACGGGTCGGCGGCCATTTGCACCCGCAAGCCCCGTTTGGACCGCCGATTGCAGCGACTCACGCCGAAGTCGCGCCGCGTAGGTATCGACCGCGGCCCGGCTGTAGTCGGGATCGAGTGCCCGGTACATATGCTCGAAAAGCAAGGTCCGCAACGCGATCGGATAGGGCTTGCCGCCCGCCGAGCTCCAGAAGACGCCTTGGCCTGGGATCGGCTCATTGAGGAGCGAGCTGAGCAGGTCCTCGCTGAAGTGCGCGTTGGCGCCGCGCACGTTCTGCAGGTCCGCCGAGGCGAGTAGATGGAAGATGAACCAATTGTCGCCCTGGCTCAGGATTTCCATTGGGATACTGCCTGGCTGTTGCGTCACCAGCACCGCCCCGAGATCGTACTTGCGCCCTTCCTTCACCCAGGTGATGAACGGCTCGGCCGCCGACGCATTCTCCTGCAGCACCGCTTGCGCTTCCTCGATCACCACAATCGTCGGGATGGTGTCCGGTTGGGCGCTGGTGAAGCCCTGTTGATTGCGGTCGAAGATGCGGCGAAGGATCAATCCCGCCAGCACCATCGACGGCCCGCCGCGCAGTTGGGACAGGTCCACCACGCAGAGCTTCCCCGCGGCCAGCGCCTGCAGCAACAGATCCATCAACCGGCTGTTTCGGTCGTGCAGCATCCGCACGATGGCCACCATGTTGGAGCGCGCCGCGAACGCCTCGACCTCCTGTTGCCGCGCGTCGAGACTGAGCAGCGCCCCGATCGCCTCGATCGATGCTCCATGACCCTCCGTGTCGATCAGGTCCACGAGCTTGCGCCACGACCCGGTGTCCAGGTTGCGCAGCTTGCGCACGTTTTGCTGGCTTTGCCGCTCCTGGTTGAGCGCGATGCCGATGACATCGGCCGGATTGAGCCTGCGGATGTCGAGCCGCACTCCGCCAGCCACAAAGGAGCCATAGAACGGGCTGGGCGCCTGCCGCGCCGTGAAGACGACCAATTTGTCCTGCAAGGCCTCCACGTCGCAGAACCCAGGCCGGCCCCGGTCGTCTGGCCAGAAGTACTCCCCGTCCGGGTCGAAGATCACGGTCCCCACCGGAACCTCACGGCCCCCGCGCTTCGTCACCGTCGGATTGCCCTGGTAGAGCGTGCTGAAGAGCAGCTTATTCAGATTCGACTTGCCGAATCCGGCCCTGGCGAAGATGAACGAACGCCTGGCGACCAGATTCTCTACCGGGAACTTCACCAGCACTTCCGGCGACAGGAGCTGCATCCAACTCTCGTGCTGCAGGTGGCCGCTCCCCTGCGCGTAAATGTATTCGCCCATCGCGAAATGCCCAATCTCCGCCCCATCGATGGTGTGGCCGGCGATCTCGCGCAGCACCTCCGCGCTGGGGAAGGCCACCGGGCTGCCGACGTGGGGGAGGCGGCGGTGCGACGGCACGAACTGGAGCCCCCCGCCGCTATTCCGCAGGACGCCGAGCACGCGGATATTGATCCGATACTTCAGATACTGCTCGCGCAAGTTCTCGGGAACCGCCCGATGCTCCTGGACGGCGCGAATGCTGAACTCTTCGCCTGTTCCGATGGCGAGCTTCCCTTCGGATGAGAGGGATGCGATCCGTCCCAGGACCGCCTCGTCCGGGTGTTCCAATTGCACCAACAGGAACTGCCCATGCATCGGGATGCGCTGAAACTCATTCCGATACGGCAGAACGAGGTCGGCGTGAAACTCCAGTCCGCCTTCACGAAAGCCGCGAAACACACCGACAATCTGGTTCGGGCTGAAGAGATCGAGGCCTGGCATGCGGGGCTCCAGTGCGTGCGGCCGTTCTAATCGTAGCGGTGTTGAGCAGGGTCGGCGTCCTGCAGACGCATGATATCCATCAGGCGCCCATCGACGCCGAGCAGGGTGCGAATTCCGGCCAGAATAGAGTCCTGCATCACATCAAAGTCGAAGTCCACGAGAGCGGCGTTTTCGTGCGCCTTCTGCAGACAGTGCGGATAGAACGGCACGGGGAAGCCATTCGTGGCATCGGCGAGCATGTATCCGAGGACGGTTTGCGCCTCTTGCGACTGGAACGAAAAGATGTCGACCGGCCAGATCGGGTCGTGCGGGGCGCTGCCGAACTTGACGAAGAACATCTTGCCGCCGACGTACTTGTTCACCTCTTTGCCATCGCCCGCGGCGTCATTACCCCGCGCGTACTCCGACAGGATGTAGGCCCGTTCTTCGATGTCGCGCGGGACTTCGACGTAGGCCGGGTAGTCGACGCGCAGGATCTCCTCCAGCGCCATCGCCAGACGGTAGCGGACGAGGACCTTGCTCTGTTTGGCCATCCCGACCAGGTAGATGCGGCGTCGCTCTTGCCGGTAGGCGGCGGCGATGGCCTCGTTGAACCCATCGACGAAGCGTGCGAAGAGATCGAAGGTGAAGACTTTGCTGCGCAAAAGCCCGTCAAAAACGATTAGCGTGTCGGTGCCATACGAACGCCCGCGCACAAGCTCGAAGAGGGTGGCCCATTCCACGAGCTCGCGATAGACCTGAACCCACATCGGATTGATCGGCCTTCGCCCGTCGTTGTGGCTGATCATCGGGCTGAGTTCGGGCAGATCGCGGCAGCCCAGGAACGCCATGAGCTTGCCCAGGGGGGTAATCGTGCCGCCATGCGCGCCAAACTGGCGCTCGCTCAGTGCGCGCACGTCCGTGGTGGGGGTGATCGTCTCCAGGCAGAGCTCGTTGTTGCTCGAATCGACCACGCGCACGAGCTGCACCAGGAAGGGATCGAACTCGAGCCGGTTATTGCCGCCGTCCGCGCCGACGAGCGAGATCGCGGTTGCCGATCGCGGCTGGATGCGCCGCACCTCGCCCCGGAGCGGACGAATCTCCGCGCGCAGCTCGTGCAGCAGATGCGCGTCGTCGCCGATGCACTGGGTGAGTTCCGCCTGCAAATGATCGAGGCTTTCGGGGTTCACGGGACCCGCGGCCTTTCCCCAACCTGTAGGTCGTACGGCAGTTCACGGGTTCGGCCGCATTTTGCCATCATGATCTTCATCTACGCGGACTTATGATCGGGAGCGAACGTTTTGTCAGGACTTTCGGGTGACCCATCGCCCCGTCGCGTACGTCGAATTCGACCAGAGCGGAACGGGAGTAGACTTCGCCGCCGGGCATAATGTGCGCGGCTGGGACCGCGGCCGCGCCCCTCGTCTCATCACGGTGCAGACGTCACCGTATCGTGGTGGTATCGTCAGCGGAGCTGGGAATACCCTCGGCCTGAACCAACACCTGCCGGGAAGCCGGAGCTTCGCATCGATGACGATGGGTGAGCGCCAAACAACGGAGGCATTCCCGGAGCACCGGACAGATACTGCCGACGTGTCCGGTGTGCCGGACAGTTGGCCCTGCTCCGCCAGCGAAGCGGCCGCGCTCCTTGGCCTCAGCGAGCGGACGATTCGCCGCGCGATTGCCCGTGGCAGCTTGCGGGCCACAAAGCGTGGCGGCACCTTTCAGATCAGCTCCATGGAACTGGCACGCTACCAGGCAATGCGTCCAGATCATTGCGATGCCGTCCTCGCTCCGTTGCAATCCGTGCCGCGGGACGGAACAGAGCAGCCTCCCTTGCCGGTGCCGCTCACGTCGCTTGTTGGCCGATCGCGGGAAGCTGCGGCGGTCGTCGATCTCTTGCGACAGCCTGAGGTTCGTTTACTGACGCTCACCGGACCCGGCGGCGTGGGCAAGACGCGGCTCAGCCTTGAGGTGGCCTCGCGCCTCGCGGGGGAGCTGCCGGATGGCGTCTGGTTCGTTGAACTTGCCCCGATCAGGAGCCCCGATCTGGTGCTGCCGACCATCGCCTTGGCCCTCGGATTGCGTGAGTCCGGAGACCGGCCGCTCCCCATCCGTTTGCACGATTACCTGAGGACGCGGTCGCTCCTCCTCGTGCTCGACAATCTGGAGCATCTGCTTGACGCCGCTCCTCGCATCGCCAAGCTCCTCAAAGGCTGTCCTAACCCGCGGATTTTGGTGACCAGCCGTGCCCCGCTGCGTATTCATGGCGAGCAGGAGTTTGCCGTGCCGCCGCTGGCGCTGCCGACGACGGAGGCGGTCCTCGCCGTGGAGGAGCTCTCCTCCATCGCGTCGGTCTCATTGTTCTCGCAACGCGCCCGCTCGGTGAAACCAGATTTCGCCCTGACGACGGTCAACGCCCCAGCCGTCGCGGCCATTTGTCGGCGGGTCGATGGCTTGCCGCTGGCGATCGAGCTGGCCGCGGCGCGGGTTTCACTCCTCTCCCCAGCCGACTTGCTGGAGCGGCTGGATCGGCAATTGCCGGTGTTGTCCGGTGGCCCACGCGATCAACCCGCGCGGCTCAAGACCATGAGCGACGCCATCGCCTGGAGTTACGACCTGCTCACCCCAGCCGAGCAAACCCTCTTCCGTCGCCTGGCCGTCTTTGTCGGCGGCGCGACGTTGGACGCGGCCGAGCAGGTCGGCGTGGCCCTGGGCCAGCCTCTTGGTGAATTGCTGGACGGGCTCTCCGCGCTCGTTCACCAGAGTTTATTGCTGGCCGAAGAGGTCGCGAATGATTCCGTGTTGCATGGCACGACGCGAGTACGGATGCTGGAGCCGATCCGCGAGTTCGCGGAGGAACGGCTTGTCGCCAGTGGCGAGGAGGAGCGCGCGCGGGCCGAGCACGCCGCCTGGTGTCTCGATCTCGTCGAACGCTCGGATTCCTTCTGGTTCACCGCCAGTCAGCGAGAATGGGCCGATAGAATAGAGCCAGAACGTGGCAATCTGCGGGCAGCATTGGGGTGGTATGCCCAGCGCGGGGAGGTTGCCTCCCTGTTGCGCATGACCGCGACGATCTGGCCCTTCTGGTTCTTGCGCAGCTACTACGCTGAAGGGAGGGAATGGCTAGTCCTGGCGCTAGAGATGAGTGAGGGCGCACGCTCCTACGAACGTGTCTCGACGCTGAACGGCGCGGCATCGCTCTCCGTCTTCCAGGGCGATGCGACCCCGGTGACGGCCTGGTGCGACGAAGGTCTGGCCATCGCCCGCGAGATCGGAAACCGATTCGGTTCGGGCAACGCATTACTCATCCTTGGCCATGTGGCCCTGGCGCAAGGCGACCTCGATCGTGCCCACGCCATGCAGGAAGCGGCGCTCGCCGAGATGCAGGCGCTTGGCGACACGTTGCCGAGGGCCGCCCCGGCCGCCAGCGTCATCCTCGGGAATCTGGCCGAGATCGCCATGGCCCAAGGTGACGATAAGCGCGCGCTGTTGATCGCCGAGGAGGCGCTCGCCAAGCAGCGCGAGCTTGGGTTTGACTGGGGCGCCGCCCAATCGCTCCATACCCTGGGAACCGTCTCCCACGCGCGCGGCGCCGGCAACGTTGCGGCAGCGCACTTTCGGGAGAGCTTGTGCCTGGCCTGGGAACAGCGCGACCAGCGGTTGATGCTCCGCGCGCTCGGTCATTTGGCGCTGCTCGCTCAGGAACAGGGATCGCATGAGCAGGCGACACAGCTGTTCGGGGCCGCGGCGCGGCTGCGGGAGCTGCTGGGAACGCCGATCCTGCCATCCCTCCAGAGCAGCCATGAACGGGCAGTGCTTGGCGCGAAGGTCCAACTCGGCGAACGTTTCGCGGCCGCCTGGGAAGCGGGCTGGGTGCTGCCGCTCACCGAGCTGGTTTCCGAGACATCCCGATCGGAACGTGCCTCCACGCCAGGTCATGGCCAGACTTCTGCGGCGCACCGGAAGTTGACGCGGCGTGAGCGCGACGTGTTGCGGCTGCTGGTGGCGGGGCAAACCGATCGCGAAATTGCCGAGGCGCTCTTCATCGGCCATCGCACGGTCGAAACCCACGTTCGCGCCATCCTCAACAAGCTCGGGCTCGCCTCCCGCACGGCCGTGGCTGCCTACGCAGTGCGTTACGGACTCGTCAGATCCTGAATTCTCACCGTCCCGAGAAACTCCGTGAACTCCCGGATGTTTCCCCTCTTTCTCGCCGTCAAGCTCGTGCCACGAGGTGGAGTCGTGGAGACTCCACCAACATGATCGCCGCGGGCGGCGGGGAGGAACGGAACGATGAAGAGCGATGACAAGAAGGGCAGATCGTTGCGCAGCATTGCCCTCGTGGCGACTTTCGCGATGGCGATGAGTGCCGGAGTGCTTGGCGCGAATCTCTCCCCAGACAACGCGTTCACCGCGCGGGCCGTACATGCTCAGGAAGCGGACACGGCCGATCTCTCCGGCCATCCGATCGTCGGGAGTTGGTTGGTCACGACCCCCGGCGGACCGGCCCTGGCGCTCTTCGCCGCCGATGGCTCTGTTGTGCAGGGGGTGCAAGGCTCCCAAGTCGGGGTCATGGGTGTCGGCGCCGATGCGACGTTCGTGAGCGCTGAAATCGGAACCTGGGCGCCCACGAGCGACCGAGGCGCTCACTTCACGGCGCTCCAGGTGCTCTCAAGTGCGGACGGCACGTACCTCGGTACGGTCACGATCGATGGCCATCCGGTGGTGAGCGAGGACGGGCAGACGTTGGTCGACGACGGTTCACAGGCTGAAGTGACCGTCCGCGACGAGACGGGAGCCATCATCTCCATTCTGGGTGAAGGTGACGAGAACCTCCCGGCGATCACGGGAACGCGCATGGGCGTCGGCGCGCCTGGCTTCGCATCAAATGCGAGTGCGGAATCCACTCCTGCGCAGACCGCCGTGGTTGTCGCGGACGAGGAGCTGATTCGGGAAACTGAGCAAGAGCGCCTGAATGCCCTGGTCAACGCGGACATGGAGACTGCCGATCTTCTGACCGCGGACGACTTCCAGCTTATCAATCCCGCTGGCGGAACAATGACGAAAGAGGAATATCTCGGCGGTATCGCCTCCGGCGACATCGACTACATCGTCTTCGAGCCAGCTTCCCCGATCGCCGTGCGCCTGCACGATGTTGCGGCCATCATTCGCTACCAGTCAAACATCCATATCGTCGTCGGCGGCGAAGACATCGTGACCCACGGCTGGCATACCGACCTCTATGAACTGCGCGACGGCCGCTGGCAAGCGGTCTGGTCCCAGATGACCGAAATTCAGTAGTCGACCACGTCATGGGCGCCGCCGGAGAGGAGGGCACGGATCAGAGACCGTGCCCTCCCTTTTCCGAGGCCATGTTCCCCGGAGATTCGGCCGCTATGCTTGATTTTCCATCGCAAACATCGTCCCTACACCCTCGGCCAATGCTGCCTCGTAGACCAGCGCGGCGGTGACGACGTCTTCCATGGCGTGGCCCATCGATTTGTAGATCGTGATCTCGTCGGGAGAGACGCGGCCATGATGCGCGCCCAGGATGACTTCGCCCAGTTCCGTGCCGCTGTCCGGGTCGAGATCCTGCAGCTCCCAGCAGCCGACCGGAGGCGGGCTGAACGCTTCGCGCGATTCCACAAAGAGGCTGCCGCGGGCAATCAGCGCCGGGTCGAGCTCGCCCCCTGGCGGGTGGAAGCCGACCGAAGTCACATGCGCTCCC
>JBBRVX010000123.1:0-15925 GCA_038246475.1 Thermomicrobiales bacterium
CAAGCGGGGCGACTGGCATGTCCTCATCGACATTTTCCTCGAAGAGGGTGTAGTCGACGAGGCGATCGCGGCGTTGCACGAGGCGGACAAGGCAAAGAAATCGAGCCGGGGCTTCCCGGTGTTCGGCTGGGGCGCCCATCCCCAGAGCTACACCGCTCGGGTGGCGGCGGCAGCCGAAGAGGCGTTTCCTGACGAATCGGTCAACCTCTACGGGCGACTGGCCGAAGAGATGATCGCTGGCCGGAGCCGCGAATACTACAAGCAGGCCGCGGTCTATATGGAACGGGTGAAGCACATCCTGGGAACAACCGATCGCGCCGAAACATGGCCGCCCTTGATCGGCGACCTCCGTGTCCGCCACAAGAGCTTGCGCGCCCTTCGAGAAGAGCTCGACGCGCTCGGATTGGCGTAACAAAAACGCGCGGTTTGCTCGAAAATAATGAATGGACGAGGCTTGGGGGCCTCGTCCATCCTGGAAGGGAGGGGACCGCGTCACCCCTGGCAACGCGGATATTGAGGGCAACCGCGCCGGGAAGCAGCGCGATTGCGTTTGGGACCCGCGCCTGGGATGGCGACGCGGTGAGGAATAAACAACAACGAATCTGTTATCGCGCGGGATCAGGGCTTTTGCTTCCCTGATCTCCAGTCGTTAGCCCCGGTGAGCCATTGAGGCTCGCTCGATGCCACTGCTTCAGTTTCGGGCATTTGCCACGCTTTGACCTCGCCCGAATGGGTGATTCGAGGCAGGTGCGAGATCAGATTCTGAGCGTGCGCCGAATGGAGGCCAGAACGGTGCAGGACGCTGTTCCCGCGCATAGCGTTCCCCGACATCGAGGGCGACAAGGGTGATGAAGGCGGCAAGGAGGAAGATGATCGTTTCCATGGCGCTTTCCTCTCGAATCGGCTCTCCCGTTGATTCGCCAGCGATCGGCGGCGTCACTCTGTAGTCGATCGGCGGACCGGCAATTCGACAGCCAACCTGGGGAGGGACATGAGTCCGGGGTCTATTTGAGGCCCAACAGCGCCGAGGCCTGGTGGCTGCGTCTGGGGGGGATGCCGGCCTGCCGCGGCCCGTGCTGGAGAGAGGGCTGTCGCGAGGAGGTTCCTGACATCGCGAAAACGAGGAGACACGAACAAGGGCCCGGAGCAATCCGGGCCCTTGTTCGTTACATCAGACCGTGCGTCTGAAGACGGGTTTACTCCGCGTCTTCAGGCACCACGTTTACCGCGCGCTGCCGGCCTGGATCGCGGGGATCGGGGGTGACGTCGAAGCTGACGCGCTGCCCAACCTGCAGCATCTCGAAGCCGCGGTCCGAAACCGCGGAGTGATGGAAGAACAGCTCGCCTTGCCCACCGTCGCCATCCGGCTCAATGAAGCCAAATCCGCGGTCGCGTAGCGTCTTGATCGTTCCAGTTGCCATACTCTAGACCCTTCCTTTACTGCTTTTCGCGTGTCGCCACCGTGGCGCGCACGCAATGGCCGGAGCTGTCCTCCAGCCAGTTTTAGCCCACCCCGGCGGGCGTCTGCCCGTGCCGGTTCATGCCCTGCGGTTGATCCGCGATCCCGGCGATGGCCGGTGGCGGAGGAGAGATCGGCCGCACGGCCGTCGGTGTCACGTTCGTTCGAACGTCACACGAGACAGCGGCAGCGTGCAAATATCGTATCGTGAAGTCGTGACGCCGAGGATGCAGCGCGGTGATATGCAGGCTACGCCTGGCGCCATAGGCATCACTGCGAGCGGCGGCTACCGTGTGTGAGGCTTCCTGGGCGATTGTTTTTCCCGCGTCGCCCGCGACTCGTCCGTTCAGCTTGCCCGCTCTGCCGTGATGACGACGTCGACTACGTCATCGTGCGAAGGTTCGATGTCCCGGCGCGGCGTGCGCGCCAGTGGAAGCGTCAATGGAGGGCGCGGCTGCATCAGGAGGTGGCGCAGTTCCACGCACTGCTCCTCCAGGAGCCAGACCCCGGCGTCTGCCTTGATCGTGTCGAGGATCGCGGGCAGCTCACCCTGCGTCGATCCCCACCACCCGGCCCAGATGGCAGCCCCCGACACCGGAATGCCACACGAGCTGCATTCGAAGGCGGCCAGACACCAGAAACGGGGTTGATTGGGATCCCGCACAGGCGCGACCCGGAAGAGGCGCTGGTCATCTCCAACGCGGAGAAAAACGCCAAGCCCACCCGACCCCCGCAGTTCGATGACATGAATGTGCGCGTCTTCCATCAACGGGTCCAGACGCGACGCCCGCGGGCAGAGTGTGGAGTGATCAGGAAGCATTGGAGGCGCTGCTTGGGTGTGGTCGCGCGCTCTGGTTGGTTGGTCATCGTCACCTCCGCCCGCCCGCGATCCCCAGTGACCACGAACTCACACGATGGTGGCGATACCGCACTGCGGCGTCGATGCACGCACCTATCGTTTGAATACGCCCGAGGAAAACATCCTGAACGCGTGCCAAAAGAGGATACCATAACTGACGAGATGACAACGCTTTTTCGATGTGTTGCTTTAGGTCGCGAGCCGCGACTTACATTGCAGACGATCTCCATGCGGCGCGGCCAGGGTTGTCCTCTGGCGCACATGCGATGAAGCGGCAAGAATCCAGAACGCCGGAGTCGAACATGCGAGGCTCACGATCCCCGCGCAAAATCATGTCTGGCCGGTGGCGGAGCCAATGACGCCGGTCAGGAAGGCCAACGCCCATTGTTCGTCATCCAGGCCGGGGAGCGCTTTCACGTCGTCAACGCGCCAGAGTGAGCCCTCTTCGTAGCAGAGGAGCACGGCAGGGTGAATGTAGGACGACCGGCTGACGGCGCGGGTATTGCCCAGGCGCGCGGCCACCTCATCGATCGCCGCGACAATGTTGGCCTTGCATGCGGTTTGCGTTTCACTCGGCCCCATCTCCCGCAACGAACGCGCGGCGAGGACGGTGTCGGCCCAGGTGCGGAAGTCCTTGGCCGTAAAGTCCTCGCCGGTGATGTCCCGCAGATAGGTGTTGACATCGTCAGAGTCGATGGTCCGCGTTTCGCCTTCGGCATCGAGATACTGAAAGAGGTGTTGACCGGGGAGATCTTGCAGGCGGCGGATGATGTTCGCCACACGTCGATCCCGCACGTCGATCCCGCACGTCGATCTCATGGAACTTGCCACTTTTGCCAGGGAAGGTGAAGTGCACGGTGGCGCCGGAGATATCAACATGATCGTCGTGCAGCGTCGTCAGGCCAAACGAGCCATTCTCCCGGGCGTACTCGACGTTGCCGACGCGGATCAGCGAATCGTCGAGCAGGCGCACCACCGTGGCCAGGATCTTCTCGCGGGGCAGGCCAGACCGGGAAAGATCGCGCGCCACCTGCTCACGTAGGGCAGGCAACGCCTGCGCGAAGGCAAGCATGCGCGTGAATTTTGTCTCGTCGCGGGCGGCCCGCCATTTCTCGTGATACCGATACTGCTTGCGGCCACGCGCATCGCGGCCCGTGGCCTGGATGTGGCCGCGGGGATCGGGATTGATCCCGACATCCGTCCAGGCCGGCGGAATAACAAGCGCACGAATACGCTGTAACGCTTTGGCATCGCGGATCGGAGCGTCGTCAGCATCGCGGAAGCTCCAGCCGCGCCCGGCGCGCCGCCGGCGAATGCCCGCGCCGCCATCCGTCGCGTAGCGGAGGCCGGCCGCGCGGGCCGCGGCTATCGCTGCATCGGGATCGGTCATGCCGGGTGAGCCGGGCGACGCCGGCACGAACGTGCCATCGGTTGCACACTAGGCAACCCGGTCATCATGATCGTGCGTGATCCCGACGATTGTCTCGATGTCGATCCGGATGCGTTCCCAGGGATGCTCGACATCCGACTCCATATTCTCACTCGGACGCGGTGCGTGTACTGCGCCCGTTCGTGGATACGCTGGCTCCTCCGGACGACCGGACATGACCCTGTCCTCGCTGGCCATGGCCTGCCCGGAGACCGCAACGGAACGATACCCCGCATCGATGATCTGATCGTCCTGTTGGGACGGTGTCAGGTCGAGTTGCTCTGAACGCTGACCGCGGCGACGACTGCCATCGCGCGAGCCAAAGGCTGGCCCGCGCGCCCTCCAGGGCTGTGCTCTGCTGAATTTCATCGTCACGCACCTTGTTGCAGATCCGTGCGGGGTTTCAATCGGATTGCTGCATGGATCGTGCCAGGATGGCACGAAATCGGGCGGGCGAGGGAGGCTGACGGTGGTTCGCCGGCGCGCAAAGCGCGACCATGTGTGAAGCGCGCTCGATCATCCTGCGGCATGCACTACGCGCTGTCGATCGCTGCCCCGGTGGACGGTTGGGGGATGATCGATATACCATCCTTACGTTCCAGCACCACGTAGCGGATCTCCTCCATCTGCCTCCGACCCTGGTTGAGGCGCGCTGAGGCCATGGTGTCGCGGGGTCAACGCTATTGAAACTCGCTGGCAGACGCATCGAGCGTCAGCAGCGAGGTCAGGGTCTGCCGCCTGATCGTCCACGGCAACTGCTTCGCTCGATGACGCGGCGGTGCATCATGCACCGCACGGGGGACACTGGCCCGATTCCGGGCGCGAGATGCGAACAACGCGAGATGCGAAGATTCTGACGGCGAGCGCGCTCGTCCTGGCCCGATGCGAAAGGATGCCCATCATGGAACATCGTTCACCTCACGCGTTCAGCAGCCGGCAGTCGCGCCGGGTGGCCCTGCGCGCCGGAGGGGCGATCCTGGCAGCCGCCAGCGGATTGACCCTGCACGGCGCCTCGGCGACCGAGGCGACGCCGATGGCTGGGGATTCCGGAAAAGGATTCCTCCTGGTGCAGGCATTCAGCAAGGGGAGCCTCTTCCCCACCCAGGGAGATGCGGGAGGGCCGCCATTCACGCTGATTCTGTGGGATGCGGCGGAGCGCGGCTTCTTCACGGTCGATGGGGAGAGCGGCGGCGTGGGGTTCGCGCCGACCGAGTCCCTGCTCATCGCCATTGAGGCCGGTGAACGGCCGCTCGCGGCGGTGGTCGTTCCTGGGGCCGATGGCTCCCCGGATCACCAGGTCTGGGCGCTGCGGCTGGCCTCTGGCGGGCTCGGCTCCGATCCCGGCGCGGTGACGTATCAGGGCGAGCCGCCCGAAGCCTCCGAGGCGACGGAGTGGCTTGGCGTCACCCCCAGCGCGCTCCCAGATGGCCCAATTGATCTGGCCAGCGGTTACCTGCTCGTCAGCGGCCTGCCCGTCCTGGACCTGCCGGAGGGCGAGCGCGTGCGCATCAAACTGGGGTAGCCCGCGTTGGCCCGCTTGACGCGCCGTCGCTGGACGCGATTCGCCCCGGCGTTATTGCCGCGAAGGAGGCGCCCCGCCTGGGACCTACATCAGACCAGGGGGCAAAACGACTGATTCGTGCTACCCCGCACGCGGACGGCAGCCAGTCCCTCGCCCGGGTACGAGGGAGTCATGGAGTTCACACCTCCGCGGCTGGCCTGGGCCCCGGTGCGGGGCAGAGTGGTGTCGGGCGAGGTTCCGGCGGGATACGGCAGAGAGAAGCAGGGCCCGAGGTCGTTGTAAAAGCAGGCGATGCGGTCGGGGCAGGGGTCGGGGCAACGCTTCTTCTTGTGCTTTTTCGCCGCGGCGCTCTGGACGCCACGCGCCGCGAGCGAGCCACTGAGCATCGCGGCCAGCGTGATGCGGCGGGACCATATAGCTTGATTCAGGCAACCAGCGTCCATTCCCGTATCTTCTCCTGTTCGAGTTCGAGAGGTCGCCAATCCGCGATCGGATTTCATCATGCGGCGAGAACCGCGCGGGGACATCCGTAGTTCTACGGAATTGGCGGGCAACGCAGCGCACATGCATGCGGCAATGCCACCGGAAAATTCATCGATCGATGCTGTCGCGGCTTGTGCCCCCTGCATAGCCAGCGTGCCCCCTGGCTCGTCGAGGAGAACGGACGTCTCAACTCTCATCCGCTGCGTCCGATCGATCGCCAACTCGTCCCGGTTTGGCGTCGCCAGCACGAGCATTCCTCTCATCGAAGGACCGACCTCGTTTCCAGAAATGCGTAATTCTCCCCATGTAAATTCGGATGAACCTGACCACACTGGCGACAGGATGTTCTGTCGCGCTCTACGGAAAGGTTCCTCATGGACGCCGAACGCTTCGATGCTCTGGCCCGTTCATTGTTCGTCTCCCCTTCCCGCCGTTCGCTGCTCGGAGCCGTCGTCGGTGGCGCCCTGGCCACCGTGGGGATGGATCGCGCTGAGGCCAAGAAGAGCAGGAAGAAGAAGAAATGCAAGAATTGCGGCGAATGCCAGCAATGCACGAAACGGAAGTGCGTGGCCAAGCCTGACGGAACCGCGTGCAGCGGAGGCTCTATCTGCCAGGGCGGTATCTGCGCCAGTGGGTGTACCTGTACGGCTCCGGCCATCTGTGGCGGGCCGGACGGCGAGTGTTGTGACCCCGAGGGCACGCCTTGCACCTCCTTTGCCGGATGCTGCTCTGGGGAATGCGATTTCCTGGTGGGCGGCGGAACGTGCGGCTCCTGTCGCGGCCTCTTCTGTAATGCCCAGTATCGCTGCTGCGCGGGAGTCCCCTGCATCAACAACCGGTGCGATGGCTGCCTCGACCGGGCGATTGTCTGCACCCGATCCGATCAGTGTTGCTTCAGCGAGTGCAACGACGGCGTTTGCCTCTCCGCCGAGGGCCGCCGCTGCGTCAACGACGCCGACTGCCGGGCCTGCTACCTGGATGGGCTCTGCGAGAACGCCTGTGTTGACGGGACGTGCGCGTTCTGAGCAGATCCCTTTCCGATGTTGCCATGCGCGGGCGTTCCGGCGCTCGTGCCATGGCCGACCGCTGTCACAGGCTCGGTCGGGTCGCTCCCGTCGCCAGCTCAGAGGCGCTTCGAGTCCAGAGGCTAGAGGAAGCGCTGGGCTGACCCCTGGTCTGGCGTTCGATCGCCTCCTCCCCTACCATCCTCCTGCCGGAGCAGCGTCGCGATCCGGCGTCAGGAGGTCGTTATGCTCTTCCACTGTGCCTACACTTGGTTTCCCAAGACCCGTCCAGAAGAGGTCTGGGAGCGCGTGATCGTTCAGCATGAGCGAGGCGCCAACGCGCCGGAGCTGATCCGGGGTTGGTATGACCTGGCGGGCGGCGGCGCGGGATTCCTGATCGTCGAAACCGACGATGTACGCGAGCTGACGGCGATGTTGCGCCCGTACATGGACCTGATGGCCTGGGACGTGCGCGCGTTGTCCGAAAACCGCTACGACGAAACGATTCAGCAGATTCGGGACGCGCTCGGCCAGCTTCACGGTGCCGCGGTCGCCGCGCGGGCGACCACGGTCGAGTCGTGAATCGTGAGTCGTGAGTCGTGAGTCGATAGCCGATAGCTGATAAAGGAGACCCCGTTGCTGCCGATCGGTCTGGGGCTTGGTGCGGCAGCATGCATCGGCATCGGCAGCATCACGGCGGGCTACGCCGCGCGCCGCTTGACGCCGCTGATCGCCGGCTTCTGGTCCCAGGCGACCGGGCTCACCGTCTGCGCGCTGCTCCTGCTCCTGCTGCGTCCGCCGCTCCTGACCGGGCAAGCGTCGTGGGGGCTCGTCGCTGGCCTGGCCGGCGGGATGGGGACGGTGCTCTTCTACCGGGCGATGGCGACCGGCGCCATCTCGCTGGTTGCGCCGATCGCGGCCTGCTCGGTGGTTATTCCGGTTATCTACGCGATCGCCGCCGGTGAACGCCCAACCCCGCTGGCCGCCGCTGGGATCGTGGCCATCATCAGCGGCGTGGTGCTGGCTTCCCTGCAACCGGCGCCGGTGAGCGGTGATCCCAGCGACACCGGCATCGCCGGCGATCGCCAGGCGGTGGTCCTGGCGGGCGGGGCGGCGCGGGCCTTTGGCGCGTTTTTCATCCTGATCGATTTTGCGCCGCGTGCCAGCGGCTGGGGCACGCTTTGGACGGCGGGTGCCGTGCGCCTGACCGGGTTCGGGGTGCAGGTCGCGCTGCTGCTGATTCTGCGGCGGCGGCTGATCGCGCCGGGACCCTATGCGCCAGCGATCATCGCCTCCGGCGTGCTCGATCTGACCTCCCTGATCCTGATCAGCTTCGGGGCCATGACCGATTCCTACGCGCTGGTCACGGCGTTGGTCGGGCTCTACCCGGTGATCAGCGCCCTGCTGGGCGTGGCCCTGCTCGGCGAGCGGCTGACCCGCATCCAGGCCAGCGGCGCGATTCTGGCCATGGGCGGGGTGCTGCTGGTGAGCGTGTGATGGGCTGTCGGCTATCGGCTATGAGCTATGAGCTATGAGCTATGAGCTATCAGCGTACGACCCACGACTCCCGACCCCCGACCCCCGACTTTCCGTCTTTCTCGCCTCCTCGCCTCCTCGACCTCTCGACTCGCCGTCTTGCCGTCTCGCCGTCTCGCCGTCTTGCCGTCTTGCCTTCACCCCGCGCGAACTGCTGCACCAGACTCAGGCCGGGGACGGTGATGTAGAGGAAGCCGGCCAGGCTGACCGCCACGCCATAGGGAAACTGAAACGTGCCCTGGCCATCGCCCTGGCTGCCGAATTCGCTGATCGGCACGCCCTGGGGATCGATCTTCTGGATGCGGAAGTTGAAGCTGTCGCAGACGTACACGTCGCCGGCCTCGTCGATGGCCAGCCCTTGCGGATCCTCGAACTGGCCGGGATCGCTCCCCTCGCTACCCCATTCACTCAAGAAAATTCCATACGCCGTGAAGCGCTGGATCACGCAACTGCCGGTGTTGGCGACGTACACCTCGCCATTGGGGGCCACGGCCACGCCGGTTGGCACGTCAAAAGTGCAGGAGGATCCGGCCCAGGTGGCGATAAACGTGCCGTCAGCCTCGAAGCGCTGGATGCCATCGCCATCGGGTGTGCCCAGCACTGCCACGTACACCTCCCCACTTGTCTGGTTGACGGCAATGCCATTCGGCCCGCCAGCGGTGGTCCACGAAGGACCCGGCGTGCCGTCGCTGGCGAACGACTGCACCGTGCCGCTGAAGGTGTTGGCGACATAGATCACGCCGTTGCTCCGGTTGACCGCCACGCCGATCGGACCAGAGTCAGTGGGCCAGCTATTGAGCGGATCGCCGCTGGCCGTAAACTGCAGGAGCTGGTTGGTGTTGCCGTCGGCAACGTCCACGGAGCCCCCGGCATCGACCGCCACGCCGAAAGGCTCGTCGACGCTCCACTCGCGGACGAAGGTGTAGTTCCCTCCCGCCGCGCAGGCGCCGTTCTGGCAGGTGGCCGTGCCGGCGCAGGCATTGCCGCAGAACCCGCAGTTCTGGTCGTCCGTGTCTGGATCGACGCATTGATTGCCGCAGACGATGTTCGGCGCTTCGCAGAGGCAGGCCCCGGCGGGGCAGGTTTCGTTCCGCGCGCAGGTGATGCAGGCATCGCCATCCGCGCCACAGACGTCGGGGTCATTGCCGCCCAGACAGGCATCGTCCTCACAGCAACCACCGCAACTGGCCGGGGTGCAGCGGCAGGCTCCCCCCTGGCACTCCTGGCCGGCCGCGCAGCCCGGCACACAGGTTCCACCTTGGCACGTTTCGCAGGGGCCGCAGTCGCCATTCCGGCAACACTCGCTATCGGGAATGCAAGCTTGGTTGCACGACTTCTGGCCAGACGGGCAGGAGCACGTCCCGTTCTGGCAAGTTGCTCCGCCGCCGCAGTCGGCGTCCTGGCAGCAATTGGCCTTGGGGATGCACCTGCCCCGGCAGAGCTTGCGCCGCTGGCGGCATTGGCACCGCCCGCCCCGGCACTTGGCCTGCCCGCAGCAGCGGGGACCATCCTTGCTGCCGCAGCGTTAGCCGAGACCGCGACAGGTCCCTTTGGCTGCAGCCGGGGTAAGCCCCAGCCGTTCCAGCAGCATCGCCAGGACGGAGTCCAGCCCAGCCAACAGGCCACGCCGGGTGACGAAGGCCGCCAGGCTTCGCGTGTAGGCATCGAAACGGTGAGAACCCATCGGTCACCTCCGGCGCGGCGTGAAACGGCGATTGGCCAGCGCGACGACGCGCCAACCGTGGGTGGGCAGGGCCTGACTGGACCCGGCAGATGGTCCCGGGGCGGCCACGGAGTTGACGGTAAATATCGCGGGCTCGGGTTGCTGCCGGATGGGAATGCGATCTTCACCCGCACGCCGGGTAGTATGCTCATCTTCGAGGCAGATGACGCGTCCCACCAAAGGCATCCCGGATGGAAATTGAGTCGATCTGCATCGAGGGGTATCGCTCGCTGGGTGACCTCACCTTCACGCCTCGGTCATTCACCACGCTGATTGGGCCAAACAACGCTGGCAAGCTGGCAAGCTGGCAAGCTGGCAAGCTGGCAATCCGGCAAGCCAGCCAGACGACCAGACGGCGAAAATACGCTGATAGCCGATAGCCGATAGCCGATAGCCGATAGCCGATAGCCGATAGCCGATAGCTCGAAAGGGTCCCCAACTGGCATGACCGAGCCCGCCATCGAAAAACTCTCCGTGCGGATGCTCAATGCGAAACGGGGCGGAGTGCTGGAAGCGGTCATCGAGCAACCGCGCGATGGCGGCGCGAGCGACGCCTGGGCCGTGCGGGTGCGTGGTCATCTGGTCGGCGCCGCCGGGCCGGTGCAGGCGATCGAGGCCGTCGTGCCGGGTGCGGTGCTGGCATCAACGCGCCCGATGCTGCCGACGCCGGAGGTCGCGGCGCGGCATCCGGGCGTCCCCGGGACGGAGGCATGCGGCTTTACCCTGTTGGTCGATACGCTCGGCCTGCCGCCCCGGTTCGAGTTCCGCCTCCGGGCCACGCTGGCCGATGGCTCGCGGGTGAAAGTGGCCTCGATTGCCGGTCAGCGCCGCCGCATCGAGACCGGGTATGTGCCTCGGTTGCAGCCGTTGCTGGTCACCTCGATCGGCCGCATGGGGACAACGCTGCTGATGCGCCTGCTCGCCGCCCATCCCGGGGTTGTCGCCTACGCGCGGCCCCCGTATGAGGCGCGCGGCGGCAAGTACTGGCTGCATGTGATGAAGACGCTGGCCGCCCCCGCCGATGCCACGAAACGGGTCGGCGCCCCGATGGAGTTTCATCTGGAGATGATGGCCGTTGGCGGCAACCCCTTCTACTCCGCGGCGTTCGATGCCTGGCCCGGCGTGGAAGCCTGGTCTGGCCGCGATTATGTGATCGACCTCGCCGAGTTTTGCCAACGCGGCATCGATGGCTGGTACCTGGCGACCGCGGCGGCGCAAGGGCAAAGGCAAGGGCCGTTGCGCTACTTCGCGGAAAAACACTTTCCGGACGCGTACCCACGCCAGATGCGGGAACTCTATTCCGACGCGAGAGAGCTTTTCCTGGTGCGCGATTTTCGCGACATGGTCGCCTCGATGCGGGCTTACAACGCGCGCGGCGGCTTCGGTGATTTCGGACGAGCGCGCGCCGGCGACGATGCCGCCTGGCTGGCCGAGCTGCGCGAGGCGCTGGTTGCTCTGCGCGACGCCTGGACGGAGCGCGGGGATGCGGCCAGCCTCGTGCGCTATGAGGATCTCGTCCGCAATCCGGCGGAAGCACTGCCGCCGCTGCTGACCTCGCTCGGGCTGGACGCCGCGCCGGAGATAGTCGCCGCGCTGATCGCCGCGGCCGCGCCCGACGTGCCCGAGTTGAAGGGGCATGGCACGGCTCCCTCGCCGGACGCGTCGATTGGCCGCTGGCGTGAAGATCTGCCGCCGGAGCTGGCTCAGGCGGTCGAGAACGCGTTCGGGGATCTGCTGCTTGACTTTGGCTACGCCTCCGCGCTCCGAACCGGCGCCGCGTAGCGCGGATCGCGGCTACGGGGTGTCGTCGCGTGACGAGCGTTTCCGGCCAGAACCCGCATGCGGATGCGGAGCCGACGAGATTCCTCCTGCGCTCGGAACGACACGATTAATATTGCCATGGTCTATCTGGACCACCGCCTGAGGCCGTATCGAGCGCTCTGGAAACGCGTTTCAGCGAGACGCGGCGCCCGGCCGGATAGCGCTGCCCTGGACTCCTGTACAGTTTGTAGCGGCGAGAAGCACGCGGCACGCGCGGGCCCATGGCGATCCTCTGTCCGGGGTTCGTCACCTGATTGAGACAGCGATGAACCAGATGTTCCAGGAACGGGATGCGCGTTCGGTGGTGCGCCGCTTCGGCCTGGCCGTGCTGCTGGTGCTGCTCGCCGCGCCGCTCAGCATCGGGTTGACGGCGTGGTTCACGGTTCCCCCCCTGGCGCCGTTCTATGGCGCCGTGGCGCTGGCTGTCTGGTATGGAGGCCTTGTCCCCGGGTTGGCGGCGACCTCCCTCTCGGTCGTGATCTACGGCCTCTTCGTGCTGCAGCCGCGGGGACAGTGGGTGCTCGTCGAGGACGACGCGTCCCGGATTATTGCGTTTGTGCTGTTGGGGCTGCTTCTCTCCTTCCTGGGTCTCGGCCGGGACCGCGCCGACGACGCGCTGCGCGCCAGCGAGCGCCGCTTCCGTACCATGCTGGAGACCGCCAACGAGGGCGTCTGGCTGATGGACCGGGATGGACGCACGCAATATGCAAATGACCGCATGGCTGCCCTGCTGGGCGCGGAGCCAGAGCGGGTGCAGTCCGGAAGCGTGGGTGATTTTGTCTTCGCGGAGGATGCGCAGACGATCCAGGAGCGGATCGCCGCCAACCTGGCCGGACGCGCCGAGGAGTTCGATGTTCGGTTTCGCCGCGTCGATGGCGAGGAAGTGCTGGTCCACGCCGGAACCAGCCCTGTGCGCGATGGTCTGGGGCGGGTGGTGGGTGCGTTGGGGCTCTTTACGGACATTACCGCGCGGCGGCGCGCGGAGGCCGCGCTGAGTCGCGCCAATGAACGTTTCGCGCTCGCGGCGGACGCGGTGCAATCGTTGATCTATGAATGGGATGTGCGGAGCGGGAAGGTCGAACGCAGCGCTGGTCTCTTCCCGCTTCTTGGCTTTCGGCCGGACGAGGTTCCCGCCGAGCAGTCGTGGTGGGTCGAGCGCATCCATCCGGACGATCGCGACGCCATCCAGACGCGGCGCCAATGGGATCAGCCGGGCGCGGATCGCTTTTCGAACGAGTATCGCGTTCGTCATCGAGACGGCCGCTGGATCACCGTCTGGGATCAGGGCCGGATCATGCGCGATGAGACCGGCGCCACGGTGCGCGTCGTTGGCAACTCTATCGACATCACCGCCCGCATCGAAGCAGAGCAGGCGTTGCGCTTGCTGGACGAATCGGGCAGAACGCTGGCCTCTTCGCTCGACTACGAGGAGACGCTGCAGCGGGTGGCCTCGTTCACGGCGCCCACGCTCGCGGACTGGTGCATGGTCGATCTGCTCGATGAACAGGGAATCGTCCGCCGCGTGGCTGTCGCTCCCTCCAGCCTGGGACATGCCGATCTAGCGTCCGACGTGTTCAACGTTCCTCTATCGGCAGGCCTCGACGAGGCAGTGGCGCAGGTCCTCCAGACTGGCGATGCGCTGCTTATCAGCCAAACTCCGGATGACGCGGGCGCGCTCTCGAATGAGCATCCGACGCAACCAACCCTGTCGCCTGAGGAAGGATGGCTCTCGGCAATGGTCCTGCCCTTGCGGACGGGTGGCGCGGTGCATGGCGTAATGACGATGGCCACGACCGCCGCATCGAATCGCCGGTATGACGCGGAAGACCTGGCTCTGGCGAAGCAGCTCGCGCGGAGATCGGCCGTGGCCATCCAGAACGCCCGGCTGTACCGCGATGCGCAGGCCGCCGAGGATCGCTACCGGCGGCTCTTTGAAGGAACCAAAGACGGCATCATGGTCTTTGATCCGGCCGGGCTCAGTATTGACGCCAATGCGGCATTGCTGGAGATGGCCGGGTACAGCCGTGAGGAGCTGGTCGGCAACCCAGCGGTCCTCATCGCCCAGGGTGGGCCATGGTCGGGCGAGGAGGCCGCGCGGTTGCGGCGAGACGGCCAATGGCGCGGCGGGTTCGATCTGCGCCGCAAGGACGGCGCGGAGACGCCGGTGGAATCGTGGATCACGCGAGTCATGTTGCCCACCGGCCCCGCGTATGTTGGTGTGCTGCGTGATGTGTCGGAGCGGAAGCGGTTTGAAGCCGTGCAGGAAGAGTTTCTTTCGTCACTGGCCCACGATCTGAAGAATCCGCTCACGACGGTGATCGGCCAGACCCAGCTCCTGCTACGGCGCGTCAACAGGGGTGAGCCGACTGATTTGCCGCGCCTGAGTGGCAGCCTGGAAGGGATCAAGAGCGCGGCGTTCCGCATGACCGGATTGCTCGATGAGCTGTCGGACGTCATGCGGCTGCGTGCTGGGCAGGAGATCGAGTTGCATCGGGAGCCCGCCGATCTGGTCGAGTTGGCCCGGCGCTCGGTTGATGAGCAGGCGCGGACGAGCGAGCGGCATCTGATCCGCCTGCGGACGGAGGTGACGGCGCTACCCGGATTCTGGGACGCTCCACGTCTGGAACGCGTGCTGGGCAACCTGCTCGGCAACGCGATCAAGTTCAGCCCAGGGGGTGGCGACATCACAATTTCTATCGCGCGGGAGAGCGCTGACGGGGTTCAGGAAGCGGTGCTGAGCGTGCAGGATCGCGGCCTCGGCATTCCCCTGAACGACCGCGATCTGATCTTCGAGCGCTTTCGGCGGGCTGGCAACGTCGAGAGTTTCGCTGGCAGCGGCATCGGGCTGGCCGGGGCGAAGAGGATCGTTGAGTTGCACGGCGGAGCGATTACGGTGACCAGCGTGGAAGGCGAAGGGAGCACCTTCACCATCCGCCTTCCCATCACTCCTGCCGACGACTGAGCAACGCGACCCGATTGCGGAAATCGGTTGCAACCGAGGCGCAGTTACCCAGCGGCATGGGCCCCGACGCGTCCTACTCCCCTACGGCAGTTCCACCGTCCAGTCGAGTTGCGTGCCCTGATTGACGAGTTGCGTGTCGTAGGAAATGTTCAGAGTCGCGGAGCCGGCCGGAACGGGGATGACCACCTGCCCACTTCGCTCTTCCGCCGGATCAAGATCGCCAGCGGACAGGTCGTAGCCGGTCATCGCCCAGAGCGCGGCTTCGTACGCCTCGCCGGTTTCAGGCGTCGCGGCCGACCAGGAGAGCGCGTTGTACTCGTGGGGCGTTGCGCCGATGTTCGCGACCGTGACGTCGAGGATGAGGAACTCCTGTCCGGCTTCGAGAGGCTGCGTGTCGATCTCGTCGGTCGAGGGGTCCACATCGACCATGTCGTCCTCTGAGCCAATGCGCATGGCATCGATCGAGGCTTTGATGCCGTCGCCCTGTTGGGCGGCGCCGATGGCGCCTCGTTCCGGGATGGCCGCTGGCGCGGCTGGAACCTGTCCGGCCGCCCCCGATTCGCCGCCGCACCCGGTCGCCAGCACGCCGATGAGGGCTAGCGCGGCCAGCGCTGGCCCGAGCCGCCGCCACGGCTGGAGCAGGGAGAACGATTCCCGTGCCGTGACGTAGAGCATTTCGGCGATCACGCGGATTCGCATGGCGGTCCTCTCCTTGGCTTACGGTACGGAACGGAACGTCGGTCGTTCCGATCGCCGCCACCGGCTTTCAGTCTGCGTGAAGACCGTGCGAAGGGGCCTCTCTGTGCTCCTGGTTATTGCAGTGCGTACCTGATCTGCACGTCGACCGAGATTGTCGACGTGCCCGCCTCGACTGGGACGGCCTGCTTCATCTCCATCGAATCCATCGCGGCCGGCGCGTAGAGGGGAGAAACAGGGGGCGCGACGCCCTCGGCGATGGCCACCACCGGACCGAGCGTCATGCCGCTCGCCGCCGCCAGCTCCTCGGCCTTCGTCCGCGCATCGGCCACCGCCGCGCTCCGCGCCGCGCTCGCCGCGGCGGTCTGATCGTCGACGTAGAAGCTGACCCCATAGATGTTGTTGGCCCCCGCGCTCACCGCCGCATCGAG
>JBBRVX010000124.1:0-15843 GCA_038246475.1 Thermomicrobiales bacterium
GAGGAGGTTCTCGTCGGAGTTGGCGTAGGAAAGGCGGAGATACCCTTCGCCCTGGTCGCCGAATGACGTGCCGGCGATCGCCGCGACTCCGAACTCATCGAGAAGCATGTCGGCGAATGCCTTGCTCTTCATCCCGGCTCCGGTGATGTTGGGGAACACATAGAAGGCTCCTGCTGGCGTTTGACAAGTGATTCCGGGAATGGCGTTGAGGCCCTCCACCATGAGGTCACGCCGCTTACGAAACGCGGCGACCATTTCCACCACCGCGTCCTGTGGTCCACTGAGCGCTTCCAGACCAGCCCGTTGCACCAGCGAGGCCGTGCACGAAACGCTGTTGACCATAAGGCGACTTACGTGCTCGGCCAGCCATTCCGGCATCAACCCGTATCCAAGTCGCCAACCCGTCATCGCGTAGGTCTTGGAGAAGCCATCGAGTATGGCGGTGCGCTCCACCATGCCCGGAAAGGTGGCAATGGAGTGGTGCTCGCCATCGTAGAGAATTTCGGAGTAGATCTCATCCGCGAGGACAAAGAGGTCGTGCTGCACCGCGAGATGAGCAATCGCTGCAAGGTCTGATTTTGTGAGCACGCCACCGGTTGGATTGGCGGGGCTGTTGATGATGAGGAACTTCGTACGGGGTGTGATGAGGGATTCAAGTTCGTTGACGTCAAGACGAAAATTGTTCTCCTCGCGGATGGGCAGGGGAATCGCGTTGGCGCCGACGAAGTCGATCATGCTTCGGTAAATCGGGAAGCCCGGATCGGGAAAGATGGCGTCATCACCTTCTTCCAGCAGGGCCAGAATGAGGAAGAACATGATCGGCTTGCCGCCCGGGGTGACGACCACGTTCGCCGGGCCGTAGGATGTGCCGCGGGAGCGGTTGATGTAGTCGGCGATGGCCTGACGAAGATCAGGTTGCCCGGCAGACGGCCCGTAGTGCGTCCAGCCTTCCGCGATCGCCTTCGCTCCTGCGTCGCAGACGTTGGCGGGCGTGTCGAAGTCGGGTTCGCCAATCTCGAGATGGATGATGTCTCGCCCTTGCGCCTCCAGCGCCCTGGCGCGGACGAGGACCTCAAAGGCCGTTTCGGTTCCCAGCCGTCCCATGCGGGCCGCGAGCTTCATCTCACCACCTCATCGTTTGTGGATGCCTTCGATTCGATCAATCGGCAAGGATAGTGGACGATTAACGCTCCAGGCGCCAGCCCCTCGGATGATTTCCAGGAAAGAGTCTCTATCGGAAGCGCGTTTTGAGCTCCTCGGCAAGGTTTCCGGGGAAGACGACGGCGTGGAGCTCCGCGATCACGGCGCATATGCTGTTGACCACAATGGCATGTGCCCGTAGAGTCACTGCGCTTCGAACCGTTGCCGAAGAAAGGGATGTGGCGTGGCGAACCGCGAGCGATGGGAATACTTGATCATCCCTGAAACCGAGCGGGATCGACTGCATGAGCTTGGCCTGGTGGGATGGGAACTGATCGCGATCGGCGGAAGCGACACCGATCGGATCATCTACCTGAAACGGGCTGAACCTGATTTGCGGGAACGGGTGACCGTTGCGCAGCGGGACGCGTATTACGCCACGCTCGGCATCGACCGGGCTGAGCTGGTTTCGGAATGAAACGGGGCGGCATCCTCCATCCCGGGCTGAATCATCTCCTGTCGAGCCTGGGTCATACCGACTACTTCACCATTTGCGATCGCGGGTTTCCGGTTCCCAGCGGACCGGAGCGGATCGATCTGGCACTGACCGACGATATCCCGACGGTGCTCGATATGCTGCGGGCGGTGGCGGCCGAGTGGTCGATCGATCGGATTCTGATCGCCGCGGAGATGGACGAAATCAGTCCCGCGCGCGTCGCGGAGCTGCAGGCCGTCACTCCGGAAACGCTCATTGAGCGCGTTCCACATCTGGAACTGAAACGGCTGGCGCAATCGTCACGCGCGACGGTGAGAACGGCCGATACGACGCCCTACGCGAACATCATTGTGGTGTCTGGATAGGGGAGGCGATCAATGCCTTCTGGGATTGAACGCGTGAGCTTCCTGTTGCGGGGGAGCGTGCGCCAGATCAAGCGATACGAGGTGATTTCGCCCGATCGATCATGAGGAATCATGGAGGTGGAGGACGCATTGGGATCGCTTGATAACGGACTCTTCGATCGGATGGCGGAGCGGCTGTACGCGGCGGTTATCTCGGACGTTCTCGATGGCCTGGGTTGGCGCAACCAGGTGCTGGCGCCTGGGATCGTTCCGCTGCGGCGGGATTCCCGGCAGGTATTGGTGGGACGGGCGGCCACGGTCACCGTGGCGCCGCAATACGAGGTTGTCGACCAGCCCTACACCAACCAGATCGCCGCGATCGATGCCCTGACCGCGGGTGACGTCGTGGTTTCGGCGGTCGGCGGGATGACCGACGTGGCGGTTTGGGGAGAGCTCTTTTCCAATGCGGCGCTGGCCCGTGGCGCTCGAGGGTTGCTGACGGACGGGTGTCATCGCGATTCGCGCATGATCCTCGACCTCGATTTTCCGGTCTTCTCGCGGGGCGCGCGGCCGGTTGACATGTCTGGACGAGGGACGGTCACAAGTTTCGGCCGGCCGGTAAGGATCGGGGGGGTGAGCGTGCGGCAGGGAGACATCGTGTTCGCGGAGATCGACGGGATCGTGATCGTGCCGAGTGAGGTGGCCGAGGAGGCCATAGAACTGGCATTTGAAAAGGTCGCGAAAGAAGATGGCGCGCGAGGAGATCTGCGCGCCGGGCTTTTGCTCTCGGAGGTTTGGGCCAAGTACCGGGTGCTTTGACGCTGGACCAGGTGTGCGCATTTTGAGCAAGCGTTGCGCGCATCTCTGGTCCGTTTGCGCCGGCGGGCTTGTTTACGTGTGACAAACCTAGAACAATAGCCGCATGACGATGAACGTTTGGCGCCGAACGCCAGGCGCATACCCGCGATGTCACGACTCCCGGAGGGAAAGCCATGTCTACGATTCAGCCTCCCCGCGCTCCTGGCGAAGGCATGACCCTGATCGGCCGCGGCGCCAAAGGGCCTGTTGATCTCGGTGAGGTCGCCGTGCTGCTGGAGGCGAACGATGTGGTGGCGATTGCCAAGCAGCCGTTGCTCCCGCGCATGGAGTTGATTACCGCCACTGGCATTGTCAAGGTGGCCCAAGTGATACCGCCGGGACATAAAGTGGCGTTGCGCGCTGTTCCCCTTGGTGGTGAGGTTCGTCGCTACGGGCAGATTATCGGCTATGCCACGAAAGAGATCGCCGTTGGCGATCACGTACACAGCCAGAATCTTTCGGTGGGCGAGGGGCTGGAGCTCGACTACGCGCCATGCTCCGAGTATCAGCCGGTCGACTACGTGCCGGAGCACGAGCGGCGGACATTCAAAGGGTTTCGACGCAAGGATGGCCGGGTGGGAACGCGGAACTACGTGGCCATTCTTGCCTCGGTGAACTGCTCATCGTCGGCAACGGAGCGGATCGCGAACTACTTCCGCGATCCGGAGGTCATGAAGCCGTATCCCAACGTGGACGGGGTGATTCCCCTTGGCACGAAGGGCGGCTGCGGGTCTCACTATGGCTCTTCAGATCTTGGTGTGTTGCAGCGGACCATGGCGGGGATCGTCGATCATCCGAATGTGGGCGGTTATGTGATCCTGAGTCTCGGCTGCGAGGTGAATCAACCGACAGACCTGATCGAATCGACCGGCCTGGGAAATGGACACCAGCCCACGGTCCTGACGATTCAGCAGGACGGCGGTTTCCAGAAGACGGTCGAAGCGGGGATTGAGGCCGTCAAGCGTCTGCTGCCGATTGCGAATCAGGCGGAACGGGAGGACGTGCCGGCCTCCGAGCTCATGGTGGCCCTGCAATGTGGCGGGTCGGACGGGTGGTCGGGGGTGACCGCGAATCCCGGGCTCGGCAAAGCTGGCGACATCATCGTCAGGCAAGGCGGCACAATCGTGCTCGGGGAAACGACCGAAGTGTATGGCGGCGAGCATCTGCTGACGCGCCGGGCGAAGAACCCGCAAGTCGCGCAGGATCTGATTGACCGCATCCACTGGTGGGAGAAGTACACCGCGATGTTCGGGGCGTCGATCGACAACAACCCTGCTCCGGGCAACAAGCTGGGTGGGCTGACGACAATCTACGAAAAGTCCCTTGGGGCGATCGCCAAGGCTGGGTCGACGCCGCTGAATCAGGTGGCGGGCTATGGCGAGCGTGTCACCGCGCGCGGCTTCGTGCACATGGACACTCCTGGATACGACCCGGTGTCCGTGACCGGTCAGGTGGCCGGCGGCTGCAATGTGGTGGTGTTCACCACCGGACGTGGTTCGGCGTTCGGGTTCAAGCCGGCGCCCTCGATCAAGATCGCGACGAACTCGACGCTGTTCGCGAATCAGGAACCGGACATGGACATCAACGCGGGCAGGGTGCTGGACGGGCTCACGCTCGACGAGATGGGCGAGGAAATCTTTGAAAAGATCCTGGCGGTGGCCTCAGGGGAGCAGAGCAAAAGCGAAAAGGCTGGTGTGGGAGAAGAGGAATACAATCCGTGGATATTGGGGGCGATGCTGTAGGTCGGGAGCTGGAGGAGCGCTGGAGACTGCAACGGATTTCTCAGTTGTCACAGCGCCTCTGCCACGATCGATAAACCAACGTAGCCATAGACAAAGTGACATATCCCTTGAGCCTGTGTAGAGCTCTGAGAGGACGGCCATGGACCAGGAACAGACGCGTGTTATCCACCGCGATCTAACCCGGGCATACCCGACGGTCGTTCGTGGCGAAGGGATTTACCTTTTCGACGATCAGGGAAACCGTTACATCGACGGGAGCGGTGGTTCCGCCGCCGTCACGGCGATTGGTCACGCGATTCCCGAAGTCGTTGAGGCGATTCGAGAGCAAGCGGCGCGCATTGCGTATGCGCCGACGCACGCCTTCACATCAGAGGCGGTTGAAGACTGTGCTCGGCTGATCATCGAACGATTCGCGCCCGAAGGATTTGGCAAGGTCTGGTTTGTATCGGGCGGCTCGGAGGCGACCGAGAACGCGGTCAAAATGGCCATCCAGTATCACCGGGAGCGAGGGGAGGGTTCGCGATCACTCGTCATCGGGCGCAGGCTTTCGTTCCATGGCGCCACGATCGCGGCCCTGGCGTTTGGCGGCAATGCCGGGAGGCGGCGGCCCTACGCGGCCATTCTGCCACCCGCGGAGCACATTTCCGCCTGCAACCCGTATCGTGATGGCGACGTGGGCCAGGCGGATGAGCTCGAGTTCGCGATTCGCCAGGTCGGGCCAGAGAACGTCGCCGCGTTCATCGCCGAGCCGATCGTGGGAGCCACGTTGGGGGCCATGCCGCCCACGCCCGGCTACTTTGCCCGCATTCGCGAGATTTGCGACCGCTATGGCGTCCTGTTCATTGCCGATGAGGTGATGACCGGATTTGGACGGACCGGGCGGCCGTGGGGGCTGGACCACTGGGATGTCATCCCCGACTTGATCGTCTGCGCCAAAGGCATCAGCGGGGGGTATTCCCCGCTGGGAGCGGTGCTGGCCAAGCCGGAGATCGTGCATGAGGTGCGAGATCGCAGTGGATCGTTCGTCATCGGACATACCTCGGCTGGAAATCCGTTGTCGTGCGCGGCGGGAGCCGCCGTCCTGCAGTACATTCTGGATCAGAAACTGATCGAAAACGCGGCCGAGGTGGGGAGCTACTTCAAAGAGCGACTGCTGGACCTCGCCGCGCGCCACGATATGATCGGCGATGTGCGCGGCATGGGGCTGCTGCTCGGCGTTGAACTCGTCCGGGATGGCACGACGAAGGCGCCCTTTCCAACAGCCTGGAAGGTTTCGTCGCGCATTGGCAACGAAACACTGAAGCGCGGGTTGGTTTCGTATCCGGGTGCGGGGACGGTCGACGGTGTCCTTGGCGACCATGTCTTGTATGCGCCACCGTTGATCACCACTCGCGCGCAGATTGACGAGATGATCGCGATTCTCGACGAAAGTCTGGCCGCGGTGACCGAGGAACTGGTTCAGGTCGCGAGCTGAATCGGCGGGCGCCAATCTCGAAGAAGGGGATCAATCCTCCTCGCTCGTGAGCAGAGCTCGCAACGAGCCGCGCAGCAGTTTGCCCGCGGGCGAGCGGGGGATCGCGGAGAGGAGGATGATGCGATCTGGAATCTTGTAGGCCGCCACTCGGTCCCGACAATGCTCCAGCAGCGTTGCCTCAGCCGCCTCTGGGGCCCCGTTCCAGACTACCGCGGCGACCGGCCGCGCGCCCCACTCCTCGTTGGGTAGAGCCACGACCCCGGCATCGTGCACCAGCGGATGTTCAAGCAGGACCCGCTCGATCTCGGCTGGATAAACATTTTCGCCGCCGGAGACGATCAGGTCATTCCGGCGGTCGACCACGAACAGGTACCCGTCGTCATCGAAGTAGCCCGCATCGCCCGTCGCGAACCATCGCCCTGACTCTGCGTATTGAAGCGATGGTCCTTCGAGATAGCCATCAAAGATCGTGGGACCGCTGACCTCGATTTCTCCAATCTGACCCGGGGGTAGCCTCAGCGAACCACCGACGATTCTGACGCTTGTGGTGGGCAGGGGGATGCCGGATGAACCGAGCTTACGGGGAAGGTCGCTGGGCTCCAACGTCGCGACCTGGGATGTCGACTCGGTGAGACCGTAAGTGGGGGCAATGGGGAGGCCGAGCCGCAGGGCATCCTGCATCAGGCGGATGGGGGCTGGACCTCCACCCAGCAGGATGCGACGAAGCGTGGGAGGCCAGGGAACGGGACGGCGGTCAATCATGCGGCGCAGCATGGTGGGGACGAGAGACACCAGCGTGGCGCCGGTGTCGATGGCGGCAAGCGCCCGATCGGGATCGAACCGCTCCTGGAGGATGATCTCGTTTCCGCCGATCAAACCCCGATAAAGCATTGCCAGCCCGCCAATATGAAAAAGCGGCATGGCGCCAAGCCAGACATCGTGGCTGGAGTGGCCGAGGCGAAGCGATGAGCCGATGGCGGCGAACCAGAGATTTCCATAGCTGATGCGGGCCCCTTTGGGCCTGCCGCTGGTGCCCGAGGTGAAGATGACCGCGGCCTCGCGGTCGAGGTGAATGGGCGGCGCGGGTGGGATGGCGCCGTCGGGTTCATGGGACTGCTCGAACTGCGCAATGTCGATGATCGCCACCGGTTCATTGGCAATGGCCGCTTCCGCCGCCGCATCCCTGGGACCATCGACGATGAGGGTCGTTAGGTTCGCGCTCCGGATTTGCCAGGCGATCTCTTCCGGGGCTTGCCGCCAGTTCAAGGGGACGAACGATGTGGTTGAACGGGTCGCGGCAAGGGTTGCGATGACGTAGCCAGGACGATTTGCTGAAAGGATGCCGATGCGGCCAGAACGTTCCGCGGCGGTCGAGAGGAGGGTCGCGGCGGCGGAGACTGATTGCCGCAGTTGGCTGAACGTCACGCGCTCTGCACCAAACGAGAGCGCAACCTTGTGGGGATGGGCGATGGCCGCGGCATCCACAAAATCAGGAAGGGCCACGCCCTGGCGGCGCCTTGGGAAGGTGATGGTCATCTCAAGGGAGGCGAGGAAACTTCGAAAAGTCGGGCTTCCGCTTCTCGAGGAACGCGTTCTTCCCTTCGCTTCCTTCTTCGGTCATGTAGAAAAGACGCGTGGCATCTCCGGCCAACTGCTGGATGCCGGCCAGGCCGTCCGTGTCGGCGTTGAAGGAGGCCTTGAGAAAGCGAAGGGCCGTTGGGCTGTGGGCGAGGATTTCACGCGACCAGGCGACGGCCTCCTCCTGAAGCCTATCGACTGGTACGACGGTATTTACCAGGCCCATGGCGAGGGCTTCGTGGGCGTCGTACTGGCGGCAGAGGAACCAGATTTCCTTGGCCTTCTTCTGCCCGACGGTCCTCGCCAGCAACCCGGCGCCGTACCCCGCATCGAAGCTGCCGACCCGCGGCCCGGTTTGCCCGAAGCGGGCATTGTCGGCGGCGATGGTGAGGTCGCAGACGAGATGAAGGACGTGGCCGCCGCCAATGGCATAGCCCGCGACGGCGGCAATGACAGGTTTGGGAATGTAACGAAGGAGATGCTGGAGATCGAGAACGTTGAGGCGGGGGACATTGTCGCCCCCGACGTATCCGGCCTCGCCACGGACCTTCTGATCGCCACCCGAGCAGAAGGCATCCGGGCCCGCCCCGGTGAGAATGACCACGCCGACGCTCTGATCTTCCCTGGCATCAGCGAAGGCATCAATCATCTCGGAGACGGTGAGGGGGCGGAACGCGTTGCGGACTTGCGGACGGTTGATTGTTACACGAGCGATGCCGTCCTCTGTCTTTTCGTAGATGATGTCCTCATACGCCCTGACCATTGACCACTCGGCTGTCACTGCTCACCTCCAAAATTTCCGTGCATCACACGTGCATTCTTCGCCAAAAAGCGTGAAACCCGTTCGGCATAGGGAACTGGTTGCTCAAGATGAACGGCATGACCAGCGTTCGGGACAATGTCCAGCTCGGAATTGGGGATGTACTGGCTCATGTGCGCCGCGATGCTCGCGAACTTGGCATCCAGCGAACCAGCGATCAGCAGCACTGGACAGCGCAACTTGTCGAGTTGATGCCAGTAGGAGGGCTGCGCGCCGACGCCCATGCCGCGCAATGAACCGGCGAGGCCGATCGCGCTGCTGCGGAGCCTGATGGCTCGCTGACGGCGCCGCGTTGCGACCGAGAGCAGACGTTGGCTGTGCCACATCGGGAGTAATTCCCATTCGTCGACAAATGTTTCGATTCCTGAATGCTCGATGCGGGTTGCCAGCGATTCATCCGCTTTCCGGCGTGCGCCGCGATCATCTCCGTTTTCGATGCCAGGCGAGGCGCTTTCGAGGATCAACGAGGTGACAAGGTTGGGGTAGCGGAGCGCCAGACCGAGGGCGAGGCGGCCGCCCATGGAATAGCCGAGCCAGGAAGGACGAGTGAGGTCGAGTTTGATGCAGATTTCCGCAAGGTCATCGAGAGCCAAGTCGAAGTCGTATCGGCTGGAATGCGTCGGGATAGCGGACGCGCCATGTCCCACGAGGTCGATGGCGATGGTTTCGTGGCAATCGGCGAGACATCCGGCGATTTCCGACCAACTCTCCGCCCGGCCGGTAAGGCCGTGGAGGAGGAGAAGGGGCTCACCGCTGCCCTGAATCTCGACATGGAACGCAAGGCCGTTCGCCGTAACCGATGACACGCTAGACATCGACGGCAGCCAGATCATGGAGCGCAGTGACGACGTCTGCGGTGACGGTTCGATGGAGCGTCACATTGCGATCCCGGTTGGTGGCTACCTCGATGATGGTCAGGCCCTCTCGGGCTGTGCCGTGCGACAGCTCGCGCTCGAAAGCGGACCAACTGCTCGGTCGTGCATACGTTGCTCCATACAGCTTCGCCACGGCTGCAATGTCTATTCCGATGGGCGTGCCTAAGAGTGCTTCGAACGTCCCCGTGTCGAGCTGCTCGGCCTGCGGCAGGAAAGAAAAGATTCCCCCGCCATCGTTGTTGATAACGACAACAGTCAACGAAAGGCTGAACCTTCTCGCGGCGAGCAGGCCGTTCATGTCATGGTAGAAGGAGAGGTCGCCGATAAGGAGGGCGACCGGGCCAGTGGCGACCGCCGCCGCGCCAAGTGCGCCCGACACGACGCCATCGATGCCGCTAGCGCCACGTGCGCCGAGCAGCCGAATGTCGCGTTGGTCGCCCCGCACAAAGGTGTCAACGTCGCGAACCGGCATGCTGTTGCCAACGACAACAGTGGCGCCGTCGGGAAGCGAGTCCACCAGGGTGGAGGCGATGCGGCCTTCGAAGAACTCTTCGATGCTGCCTAAAGAAGCGACGAGTGCCCTGGTCGCGGTGGCCTCAACTTCGAGCCAATCGTTTACCCAGAGAGCATCGCCGCTCGTTTGGCGACAGGAGATGGCTGATTGCAGGCGGTTGAGCGCGTCGACTGGCTCTGCCAGGAGATAATCGGTGGCCAGGTGGGAAGGGTCGCGCGGGGAGCCGGCATCGATCACGAGGTGGCGGCTGGCGGGGTGGGAGGCGAGGAACTGTTGCAAGGGTTTAGAGGTCGGTTGCGCCCCCACTCTGATAACCAGGTCAGGATGGAGGTGATCCATGACTGGCCGATCGCGAAGAAAGGTGTCATAGGCGGTGATCAATCCTGATCGATCATGGGGTCCGAAGCGAAGGCCGGAGAGGGGATCGGCGAGCATCGGGAAGCCGGCCGCGCGACCAAACGAGATGGCGGCCTGGGCAAGCCCCACGGCCTCGCCGGGGCCACACACGACGATCCCGCGAGGGGCGCCGGAGACACCCTGGGCGATGGCCTCGATCGCTTGGTCGGGAAGGTGGCAGGCGACATGCACGTCCCCGAGCGGAGGACCTGGATGTCTACCGTCGGCGTAGAGATCATCGAGACGCGTCGTGGCATTCATGGTGATGGGTAAAAGGGGCTCGCGGAATGGGACGTTCAAGTGGACTGGTCCCGCTGGGGGTGCGGAGACGGTGAGCATTGCGCGAGCGGCGGTAGCCCGCGCATGACGACGCGGCGACGGCTCGTCGACCGGGACCGGCATATCGACAAACCATTTGGCGTGGCTGCCATACAGGTTGACCTGATCGATGGTTTGCGCAGCTCCCCAGTCGCGCAGCTCGGGCGGACGATCGGCCGTGAGGATGATTAAGGGTATGCGGCTCAAGCGGGCCTCGACTACGGCGGGCAGGAAGTTCGCCGCGGCAGTTCCCGACGTGCAGAGAATCGCCACGGGCGCGTGAAGCTGACGGGCCATGCCGAGGGCAAAGAACGAAGCCGAGCGTTCATCGATCAAGATCCAGGTGCGTATGAGGTCATGATTCGCGAAGGCAACGGCAAGGGGCGTCGATCTGGAGCCTGGACAGATGATGGCGTGACGAAGGCCGCGGCTCGCCAGTTCATCAACGAGGCCGCATGAGAGTGTCAGATTCGCGCACCCGCTATCTGAGGTCAAACCGGGTCACCTGCTCCAAGGGCATTCAGCATCGGTCGGAGCTTCAGCCGGGTCTCTTCGTATTCGTCGGCGGGAATTGAGTCGGTGACGATGCCGCCGCCCGCGAACAGTGTCGCCGATCGTCCCGAGATGAGCCCGGAGCGAAGCGCGACCATGAACTCCCCCGACCCATCGAGGTCTGTCCAGCCAAACGGACCGGCGTACCATCCGCGGTCGATCTCTTCCAACTCGCGGATGGCGTGCAGTGCCGGGGTGTGCGGAAAGCCGCCGACCGCGGGGGTAGGGTGGAGACGCGCGACCAGGTCGATGACGTTTCCTGCGCCAGTCAGGTGGCCGACGAGAGGGGTTTCGAGATGCTGGACCGAGCGCGCGGTAACGACGCGCGGGGTGTTCCGCACGCGGGTCACGCTCTCGCAGACCTCCTGGAGTGCTGCCGTCGTCGAACGAACGACGATTTCATGTTCCTCCCGGTTCTTGATGCTCGTGAGAAGCTGATCGGCCAGATCACGCTGTTCTCGCGGGGTGCTGCCGATGCCGACCGTGCCGGCCAGACAGGTAACATCGACTCGGCCATGATCGAGGCGAACCAGGCGTTCCGGGGAAGCGCCAAGGAACCACGCGTTGCCTGATTGCATGCCGAAGAGGGTCGCGGCGGGATCAGCCTCGCCGAGATTGCGGAGCGCCTGGAATGGGGAGAAGCAATCGGCAGCGACAAGTTGCAGGGCGCGGGCAAGCACGACTTTGTCCAGGGAACCCGCATGGATACGAGCGATGACGGCTGACACCGCCGATTCCCAGTCCATCCGGGCCGGCTCTGCATGTTGAGCGATGTGCCCGGCGGTAGGACTCTCGGCTCGTAGAGCCAGCGCCCAGAGGCGACTTTGCTCAATCATCGCCGAGATTCGCTCACTGATGCGGTCCGCGGTATCGAACTCGTTGACGGAGAGGGTGACTCTCAGAGAAGTCGCGCCGTCCTGCTGCTGCAGGAGAAGCGTCGGAATTGTGAAGCGCGCGCCGGAGAAGCCGCACCAGGCGCCATCTGCGGCATGGTGCGCATCGAACGCGAAGCCACCAATAACTGGAAACGTCTCATGCCGCGTGTGGCCTACGATCGTTTCCCTGATGTTCTGCAAGGCTGCTGAGACAGAGGCGAAGCGGTCGGCGCCGTTGGCGGAAATGACTTCGCTCGCGCCCGCTCCCGCGAACGTTGTGCTGGTTTCAGCCTGCGACCAGAAGACGCCGTTGCCGAGCGCCTCCACGCTGGCCTCCAGGAACGCCAGCGCATTGACCTGGGCAGGGAAGGGCTCGAGGTGCGTAAGGAGAATGGGTTGGCTGGATTTACGCGCCGCCGCGATGGCGACCTCGATGCATTCCTGGGTCGCTGGCGAATGTTCTGATTGACGGGTGATTACGCTCATGCACGTTCTCGCTGACTTGAACCGGTGATTCCGAAGAAGAGAAGTGACCGCAGGGCCGGAAAGGTGTCCTCAAGCCGGCTGGGTTCACCCGTCATCAACCAACGCAGGACGACGTGGTTGATCGCCCCATACCAGGCATGCGCCACGATTTGGGTGTCGAGCGGGCGGAGTTGGCCCTGCCCTACAGCTTCATCGAGGCAGCCGGCGATCAGCGCCGCGAAGGAAGCGTGCAAGGTATTGAGCCTGGCATTGAACTCCTTGCCGGCGCCGAGCGCCTCGACGAGGAGGAGTCGTGCCAGCAACCGGTGTTCACCGAAGGCGGCCAGGACTTCCCGCAAGGCGACTTCTCCCCGGACGAGTGGATCGGACTCTGCGGCCATGGCGGTTGAGACGCGCTCAAGCAACGCGGCGCTACTTTCGTCGAGCAGCGCCAGGAAAAGCGCCTGCTTGCTCGGGAAGTGGAAATAGAGTCCACCTTTGGACGTGTCTGAGGCCCGGGCTACCTGGTCGATGGCCGTGTCGCTATAACCATGCTCGGTGAACACCGCGAGCGCGGCGTCGAGCAGCCGCTGCCTTCGGGTTCGACTTCGTTCCTGCACACTGGTCATGGCCGTCGCCTCATAAACCGACCGACTGGTCGGTCGGGTATTCTACCGCATCATGGACGGCGAAAGCGAGGCAGCCTGAACAACGCCAACCGTGGATGATGACCTGAATTTGACACCGGAATCGACCCTCGTTCTGGTGCATGGGGACTTTGGCAACGGGCTCGACGCCTGGGCGAAGTTTGCGGAGCAGGTGGATAAACGATTTCGGGTGATGGTTCTGGACCGGCCGGGTTTCGATCGCGAAGGGGCGACCGAGGGGCGGTATTCCATTGCTGGCGATGCGCGCCACGCCCTGACTGACCTCCGCGCGGCTGGCGTCGCATCATTTCATCTGATCGGGCATTCGTATGGCGGGGTGGTGGCGATCGAGATCGCGCGGCAGGAGCCGGAGGCGATCAGAAGCCTGCACCTGATTGAGCCGCCGCTATTGCAGTTCCTCCCCGATGATTCAAATGTGCGTACGATGGACCGTCGGGTGAGGGAACTTCAAGCCGCACACGATCAGGAGGGAGACGATGCGACGACCGCGGCGTTTTTTGCCATGATCGGCGCGGAGCATGTGGTGGAGCGGCTGCGCGGCACGGCAGAATGGGACCGGCTACGCGGGTATGCCCGTCGCTTCGCGCGAAATGAGCCGCCGGGCGACTATCCGCCCCACGTCCTGTTTCAGTTGCCGCCGGAGATTCCAATTGCGCTGTATTCGGGAGGGAGGAGTCATCCGGCGTTGCGTGCGATAGCCGCCGCGTTGGCGGAGCGTCCTCGCATCTCCTCGTTCACGGATGTGCCGGCGGCAGGTCATGCCGTGCAGATGGCCGGAGCGGAGATCCTCGAACCGATGTTCAGAACAATCGATTCTGTCGACGCCGCCTGGCGCCGGCGGTGTTCAGCTTCCCACGCCGATCGGGAATAACTGCTGCTGCGCGGTCGGCCGCGGCAGTGAAACCACAAAGGCCGTGGAGATGCCGGGGATTCGCTTCAATTCCTCCAGCGCCCCGGTCGGGATGGCATCGTCGACGTTGAGCACCATGATGGCTTCACCGCCGCGGCGGGGCAGGTGGCGACCGACCTGCATACCGGCGATGTTCACATCGAAGCGGCCGAGAATCATGCCCACGGAGCCAATGACCCCGGGCTGGTCATGATGGTGGGTAATGAGGACATCCCCGGCCAACGGGCTGTTCAACGTGAAGCCGTCCACCTCCATGATGGCCGCATCATGGCGATCCCAGCGCACGGTGACATGATGAGACAGCGGACCGTCGCCACTGTCCACGACCTCGAACGAAAAGTCGGGCGGCGTCGCGGCGCTCACGTCGTCCGTGGCCACGCGAACGCGAATGCCGTTCTCGCCTGCCAGGAGCCGCGCATTCACCGGCGAAACCCGCTCGCCGGTCCACCGTTTCAATGCCTCGCTGAGCGCGGCCACCACGACATGCTCAACCACATCGGCGGGCACAAGGCCACGGACCGTGACACGGAATGTGCGCGGCAGCTCGGGTTCGAGAACCGCGAGGAGACGGCCAGCCGCACCGGAAGCGGTGGTCAACCGCTGCAGCTCAGGAGCGTGGAGCGATGCGGCAGGAAGGTTGACCGCGTTCGGCACGGATTCCCCACGAAGGGCGGCGAGGGTGGTGACGCTGATGACTTCGCCTACGGCCGCCAATGCTTCGGCACTGGACCCTCCAATATGGGGCGTGAGCACCGAGTTGGGCTGGGCAAACAAGGGGCTGTCGGTGCAGGGCTCGTGCGGATAGACATCGACCCCGGCGCCAGCAACGCGGCCATCCGCCAACGCCGCGGCGAGGGCAACCTGATCGACGACGCCGCCGCGGGCGGCATTGATGATGATCGCCCCCGGCTTGAGTATGGCCATGGCTTTGCTGTCGAGAAGGTTAGCCGTTTCCGCGGTTTCCGGGACGTGAAACGTTACAACGTCTGAGCTTTGGAGGAGGGTTTCGTAGTCGACCGGCGCCGCCCCAACGTCGGTAAAGCGTTGTGGCGTCAAGTAAGGGTCGTAGGCAAGCACGCGCATGTCGAACGCGCGCAAGCGGCGGGCGACCTGAGAACCGACGCGGCCCAATCCGACGATGCCGACGGTTCTCCCGGCGATGTCGATGGGACGCATGGTCTTGCGCTCCCAGCGGCCAGCTCGGGTCGAAACATCCGACGGGACGATTTGCCGTGTTACGGCCAGCAGGAGCGCAATGGTGTGCTCGGCGGCGGAAATGGCGTTCGCGCCCGGCGCATTGAGCACCAGGACTCCCGCCCGGGTGGCAGCGTCGAGATCGATGTTATCGACGCCAACGCCGGCCCTGGCCACCACTCTCAGGTTGGCGCCGGCGGTCAGGACCGCTTCGGTCACTTCAGTTTCGCTGCGCACCACCAGTGCGTCGGCGGCGCGGACGGCATCGAGCAGCGCGGCGACGTCTGTGCCGTCGACATCGACAACCGTGGCCGCCGCCACAAGGCGTTCTCGGGCAGCGGGGTGAATGGCATCGCTGATGACGATAGTTGGGCGAGTGCCATCGCTTTCGCGACCAACCGGCTGATCGGCATTCAGGGCGTCGTCGTTTAAGGACACAGGGCCTCCGCGCGACATGTGAGCGGCAATGATGTCGAATAAAGCGTTGAGATCGTCGGCGGGGGCGATGCGGGGATCGTCCGGTGGACGGTCGGCCGCCGCCGCGTTCACCAGAAAGCAGGTAACCCCGGCGGCGGCATAATTTCGCGCGTGGCGAAGACTATCCTCGACCGCGTGGCTGAATCC
>JBBRVX010000125.1:0-15815 GCA_038246475.1 Thermomicrobiales bacterium
AGGCAGAGCCACGGGCCCTCCTTGAAGTGCCAGACGAACGGCACCCCGATCCGGCGGCTCTCCAGCAGCAGTTCGTGCGCGAATGGCACGGCCTGCCAGTTCAGCAGGGCGTAGATGACATCGGGCGGCCGCCGCCGCAGCTCGCTGCGCCAGTCATCGCGTGGCACCTCGGCGACGTGGCCGAAGGGGAGCGGGCCGACGGTGTTGAAATGCCAGGCATCGGGCGTCCACAAGCCCCGCAGGCGATGCCCCCGTTCCTCGAGCGCCAGCACTCGCTCGGGATTGTATGCCAGCTCGCCGGCCAGGAGAATATCCAGGCTGTCCGGCGCCGCCGGCGTGTCCGGGCGCTCCCGAAATCTGCTATAGAGCGCCACTTCGTCGGTGGCGCTGCCGGTCGACGAATGGAAGCGCAGCGGCTCCTGCACCGCATAGCGATAGCGGTACGGATTGAGCCCGCCACCGGCATTTTCGCGGATCGCTCTATGGCGTTGGCCAGGATGATCGACCCATTCGCAGCTTACGACCCCCGTGCGGGCAAATGGTCCCCGCGCCCGCATCGCTCCCCAGTACATCCGCTCCAGGTCGTCCGTCACCAGCTCCGTGCGTTCGACCCAGCGATCGTCAGTGCGCCGGTGCGCCACCTGCACGAGCTGGAGGGACTCGCCGGGGATGCGCCCCGCGGCTTCTTCTGTGCGCCGGTAGCGCACACCGGAGAAGGCCAGGATCGTTTCGGGCTGCGCGTCGAGGAGGGCAACGAGCTCCGCCAGGTGATCGCGAAAGTAGACGTCGTCGGAGGGAAGGTAGGCGATGATATCGGCCCGGGCCTGTTCGAGGCCGGCATTGAGCGCGGCCCCGAGTCCCTGGTTGCGATCCAGGCAGTTCAACCGAATCCGCATGTCCATCTCAGCATAGCGGGCGACGAGATCGGACGTGTCATCGGGAGAACCGTCGTCAATGACCACGAGCTCCCAGGCGCTAAGCGACTGGGCACGCAGGCTTTCCAGCGCGCGCCGGATAAAGGCGCCCTGGCCATACGAGGGCATAAGGACGGAGACGGCGGGGAAAGATTCTCTGTTCACGCGGTTCCTCGTACAGTCTGTTGGGCGCGGCGGAGTTCCGCCGCGTATTCGTCAACGAGCACACGCCGCAACGTGCCTTGGTCGTCCGGAATCAGGTCCCAGAGGCCACTGTTGTGCCAATGATTTGCATCCTCCCAGTCCGGCCGGTCGAGAATCGGATAGAGGCAAACCCCTTGCACGGGCACACCCTCCGCCCGCGCCAGGGAAACCTCCGCCGCGATCTCGCGCAGCCACTCGCCGCGGCCGATGCCGACATGGCTGGTTTCAGCCACCAGCAACGGCCGGCCGTAGCGCAGCGCGGTATCCCGAAGGAGGCGATGAAGCGGCGTCCAGCGGTCATCGCGCGGGACCTCTTCCCACGGCAGCCGGCCGCCTTCGTACTCCCATTGATTGCTGTGATAGAAATTGACGCCGACAATATCGAGATACCGCGGATGCCCGCCCAGCTCGGGCTCCCTCCGGCCGGCGATCATATCCCAGGCTTCAAACTGGCTCGCGGTCTGGGCGGCCGCTAGAGGAACCAGCTCCGGTCGATCCCGCGGCGCGACAACGCGCATGATCGGGTCGGCGTGCACCATCCGCGCCTGGGGTACGACATCCCGGATGGCGTCGACACCGGCCAGGGTGGCCCGCACCAGTTGGCGTTTGAGCTCGTTGCCCCGCCCTCGCGCGTACGGAAAAAACCAGCCCACGTCGCCCGCCGCGAACGCGAGAAACGAGATCTCGTTCATCGGCGCATAGACCGGCACGCCCTCGCTGTGGCGAGCGATGAATTGGGCTGCGGCACGGCAGTAGCGGGCGAATCGCGTGACGAAGGTCGGATCGAAGACATCGACATCAGGTGGCCAACCGTAGTGGCACAGGTTCCAGATCACCTGGACCCCATGGCGGCGTGCCGCATCGAGCATGGGCAGCAGCGTTGAAAAATCGAAGGCGCCCTCTTGCTCAACGAGGTGCCAGCGGATACCCTCCCGGGCCGCTCGAATGCCGACGCTGCGCAGCAGGGCGTAGTCCTCGTCGGCGAAGCGGTCGTGTTGGGTCGCGGTCACCATGTCCAGTCGCGCGCCGCGGCCATTGACGTGCGTCGCCGATTCGAATCCTCCCAGCCAGAACGAGGCGAAGGGTGAGTGCTGTTCTACATCTTCCTCTGGGACTCGTTCTTTCGTGTCATGGGTCTCTCCGGACACCATCTCTTCCCTCACCTTGCTGATGGTTTCCGGCGCGTTCAGCCCTATCTCCTATCGCGCCATTCCGCGGGGTAAAACGCGAGGGGTTTCCCGTTTTCAAACGCACGCAAACCTAGATGACTCGCCTATCCGCTCCTACGAAAGACATCCCGCTCCTCGTGGGCTTGCATAGTCATATACGAGGCGATGTCGCAGGTTTCGGGCCAACGCCGTTCGCCACGACGTGGCGTCCGGCAGCGAGGCGGGCATGGTGCGGGCTTTCATGGGGAGACTACGGCTGGTGACGAAGTGAAACAGGATCCAGAACCCGGCGATGCCGTTCGCCCTGGCCTGCTCAACGTTGCTGCTTGTCGCGCCAGGCAATGAGCTTCCGCAACGGCGCGAGATCGTAATCCGGCCCGGAGGCATCGCAAATGAGGTGCGTTATCCCCGCGGCCAGATACTCGTCCAGCATGTCGAGTTGCGGGGTGAAGATTTGCGCCGACCGCTCGATCTCGCCGGGATCGCGGCCCACCTTCGCGCACCATTCGTCGAGGACGCGGTTCTTGTGCGCGAGCTCGTCCGGCTCCCCCTGGCCGTTCCAGATCGTGGCGTACTGGGCGACGATGCGCAGCGTCACCTTTTCGCCGCCGCCGCCGATCAGGATCGGGAACGGCTTGCGGACCGGCGGTGGGTTCAGCTTGGCCAGCCGCTCCACGATGGTCGGCATGTCGCGATCGAGGTCCCGCAGGCGGGACGCCGCGGTGCCGAACTCGTAGCCGTACTCCTCATAGTCGCGCTGGTTCCAGCCGCTGCCGATGCCGAGGATGAAGCGGCCGTCGGAGATGTGGTCGAGCGACCGGGCCATGTCGGCCAAGAGATGGGGATTGCGATAGCTGTTGGCGGCGACCAGGCAGCCGATCTCTACCCGCTCCGTCACCTCGGCCATCGCCCCCAGCGCGGTCCAGTTATCGAGATGGGTCCCGTTCAGGTCCCCCGAGAGCGGAAAGAAATGGTCCCAATTGAAGAGGGTGTCCGCGCCGCTGGCGTCCACCGCCTGCCACGCCCGGCGGATTTGCTGGTACGTGGCGTGCTGCTGCTGGATCTGGATTCCCACGCGGAGAGCGGCCAAGCGATGCTCCTTCTCACGGGCGTTTGGTCAGGCTCAGGATCATAGCAATCCTGGTCTGGCTGCGCGACCGAGAGGGGAAGGATGGAGAATGCATGCGTCTCTCCTTGCTCGCGTGAGCGCCCATCGACATGGAATACGTGTGCCCGGCCCTCAGAAACGATCTCAACGATCCGCCAGCGAGCATATGCCAATCATATGTTCAGCAAACGATACTTGCCCTGCAGGCGAACTCTCATACGCCCGTAGCGTGGGGCAAACATGCGCGTCCTGGTTGTTGACGATGAGGCTACGCTGGCCGATGTCGTGGCCCGCGGGCTGCGCCAGGCTGGATTCGCCGTTGATGTTGCCGGTGATGGCGAAGAGGCGATCGAAAAGGCAGTGGGAGCCATTTACGATGTCGTCGTCCTCGATCGTGGCCTGCCCGGCATCTCGGGCGACGAGGTCTGCCGGGAGCTCCTGAGCGCGGCCCCCACCCCCCGCATCTTGATGCTCACCGCCGCCGGCAACGTCGACGCCCGGGTCGAAGGCTTGGCCATCGGCGCTGATGACTATCTCCCCAAGCCATTTGTCATGGCGGAATTGGTGGCGCGGATTCGGGCGCTGGGGCGCCGACCCGCCGCCGCGACGCCCCCGATTCTGGTGGGCGGCGACCTGATCGTCGATCCAGCGCGACGGGAAGCCCAACGCGCCGGACGACCGCTGTCTTTGACCCGCAAGGAGTTTGCCGTGCTGGAGGAGCTCGTGGCCGCGGCCGGGCGCGTGGTCAGCGCCGAGGAGCTACTTGCGCGCGTCTGGGATGAAGAGGCGGATCCATTCACCAACGCGGTGCGCATCACGATGATGACGCTGCGCCGCAAACTCGGTGAGCCGCCGCTGATCGAGACGGTCATTGGCGTTGGCTACCGGCTGAGCGCCGACGCGTGAACTGGCCCCATCCGACCGTCCGCCTACGTCTAACCCTCCTGTTTGGCGGACTTTTCATTGCCGCAAGTGTTCTGCTGTTGGCCCTGAACTACGGGCTCCTGGGCCTGGCACTCTCGCCCCTGGATACGCCCGAGCTGGATGACTTGGTGCAGCCTTCTGAAGGTCAGCAAGGAGAACATGAAGGCTCCTTCGAGGAGCAACTCTTCGAGGCTCGAAATGAGGAGCGGGCGGGGGCGCTCCGCGCGGTCCTCACCCAGTCGCTGGTGGCGCTGGTGTTCACCTCGGCTGGGGCCATGGTGCTCGGCTGGGTGATGGCCGGGCGCGTTCTCCGCCCCATCCGGCAGATGACCGCGCACGCGCGGCGCGCCTCCGAATCGACTCTCGGGGAACGGATCGGGCTGCGCGGCCCGCCGGATGAGCTCAAGGAGCTGGGTGATACCATCGATGCCATGCTAGGGAGGCTGGAGGCCGCCTTTGCCGCGCAACGGGGATTTGCTGCCCAGGCTTCCCACGAGCTGCGGACACCGCTGACGGTCATGCGAGCGGAAGCGGACGTGGCCCTGGCGATGCCGGACGCAACCGAACGTGAACGCCGGCTGGGTGTGGTGATTCGCGCCGCCGTGGATCGGAGCGAGCGCCTGATTGACGGCCTGCTCGCCCTGGCGAAGAGCGAGAGCACGCTGCGGGACAATGCGCCTATCGATCTGGCCGACCTGATTGGTGATGTTGCCGGTGAACAGGCCCGAGTAGCCGATGCCGCTGGCGTTTCGCTCGATCTTGAGTTGGAGACCACGCCCGTCTTAGGCGATCGGATGTTGCTGGAGCGTCTAGTGGCCAACCTCGTGGAAAACGCGATCCGGTACAACCACCCCGGTGGCTGGGTGCGGATCGCGGCGGCGGCAGAAACCGGTCATGCGGTGCTGCGAGTGGCCAACAGCGGGCCGGTGTTGGCGCCCAGCGCGGTGGCGGCGCTCTTCGAGCCGTTTCAGCGGGGCCGGAACGATCGTCCGGATGGCCCGCGCGGCTTTGGATTGGGGCTGGCGATCGTGCGATCCGTTGCCATGGCGCACTCCGGTGGGGTGAAGGCGGCATCGCCGGCCGAGGGTGGCCTGGTCGTGACGGTGCGCATTCCGGCCGCGAAGTCTTCCCCCCTCTCGCTCGCCTGACACCATCCGTTCTCACGCGGCTCCGCACCCCGTTGGCGCTCTGACGAAGCGCTGCTGGTGCGCTCGCCCATTCGGCGCCATCTGGATTGCAGACGCCAGCCAAGAGTCGCACGAAGGAGCCAGGGCGACTGGCCAGTCGCCCTGGCTCCTTCATTCGTGCCAGTGCGGAAGGAGCGGGCGTCTCGTCAGGGCCGATGGAACCAGGAGACTTGTGTTCGTGCCCGGGCTCCCCGCGTGGTCCATGCAGTGCTCGGCCGAACTCACTCCGCGGACCATACGTGGAACATATGCCGACTTCAGTAGGGTGAGGATAGCCCAACGGATGGGCAGCGGCCGGCGAGAGGGTCCCGGCGGCAAGACGAAACGGAGGAGTTCATGCACACACGATTGACGAGGGTCGCTGGGTTGATGCTCGGGCTGAGCCTCCTGGGCGGCGGGGTGGCCGCGACGAGCGCCCACGGCGGCGCCGCGGCGCCGCCCGCGTACACGGGCGTTACGGCGCCGGGGACGGGCGCCGGATTCGATGCGGGGAAGCTGTTCCGATCCGGGGCGCAGCAAATCCTGGCTCAGGCCCAGGATCCGGCGTGCGCGCTGGAGTCCGCTGATGCGGCTGAGGATCCGAACGACGGCGATAGCGTCCAGGACGTGAATGGGGCTGGCGATGTTGCCGAGGGCGACACCGGCGCCGACAGCCCGGAGGATAAGGCCGCGGAGAATGCGGCCGAGAACGCGAACGACACGGACTCGCTGCAATGCGGGGATCAGAACGAGAGTGACGCGGCTCAGTAATCAGTACTCGGCATCGTCAGTTTGTCCGATGCGCGCCCGCGACACGTGAGGAAGAAGAGCCGGTGGCCGCCCCGTCGGACGGCCACCGGTACACGCCAATTCACCTATAGCGACAGTGAAAGGGACACGAGCAATGCCCGCACGAAATTGGCTGACGGGCCTGAGCGTTGGAACGCTGGCCGTGGCCGCGATGATTGCTGCCGGGCCGCTGAGCGGCCACGCGCAATCGAACGCCACCCCGCCGGCGGCGCAGATGGCGAGCGACGACGAGCAGGCCGGCGGGCCGGCCGTCGTCGGAACTCCTCTCCTGCAGCCAAAGATCGACCTGGTCCGAGCTCAAGAAATTGCACTCGAAGGACAGTCGGGCGCGGTGGTGACGGAGGTTGGTCTCGACGGCGGCGACGGAGTGCTCGCCTACAGCGTTGCGCTGGACAACGGCATGGAGATCGATGTCGATGCCACCAGTGGTACGGTCCTCAAGACCGAGCAGGCGGAAGAGAACGGCGCAGAGGACAAGAACAACTCCGAGGACAAGAACAACTCCGAGGACGGGAACGGCGCGGAAGACGCGAGTGGCGCTGAGGACCAGAACGGATCGGAGCAGGGATAACGCGTAGTGGGCCTCCGTAGTGGGATCGGCCATGCCAGCTCTGCACGACTGCGCAAGCAGGCTTCCAGAGAAACCTCTCAAGAATACGCGGCTTCGCTGGAGAAATAGTCATGAACATGAACATTAGTGAATCGGTTCCGAAGACCGGCTCGACGAGGCGTCGACTTTTCCGTAGCGGAGCTGCGCTGATCATCGCAAGCTTTTGTGCTGCCCTGATCTCTGGAGGCTGGGCGCCCGTTGCCGCAGCGCCAGCGCCGTGCGCCGGAGCGGTGCGGGCATCCATGGTTGCCACACCGGCCGCGCTGCCATCATCGGCCGCCGCGATTCCCACCGAGGCCGCGATCGCCCCGGAAGTCAATCCCCCCGGGGACATTCCTGACAATCAAGCATTTGTCACCTATGCGTCGCCTGATGGCGGGTATGCCATCACCATGCCGGAAGGATGGGCGCGCACAGAAGCCGGCCCGGATGTCGCCTTCGTCGACAAGCTGCACCGCTTCACGGTCGAGATCACCTGCGCCGACGCGCCGCCGACGGTCGCATCCGCCACGGCAGTCGACGCGGCCCTGCTCGCTGCCCGGGAGCCCGCCTTCGCCCTGATCGAGGCCACAACCGTCGATCTCCCGGCCGGGCCGGCGATCCTGATCCGCTACCAGACCAATTCGGCGCCCGATGAGGTCACCGGCAAGCAGATCCGCCTCGATGTCGATCGTTACGAGCTGTTCCGCGATGGGCGAGTGGCCGCGATCTCCCTGGCCGGGCCGGCCGGCTCAGACAACGTCGATGTCTCCAATCAGGTCTCGCGGAGCTTTCAATGGGCGCCATAGCAGCTCTGGAGGCCCATGACCTTTATCGCTTTTACCACGTCGGAGACGACGAAACGTTGGCGCTGCGCGGGGTTTCGCTGACCATCGCCCCCGGCGAAACGGTGGCCGTGGTTGGACCCTCGGGCAGCGGCAAGTCGACGTTGTTGGGGTGCCTGGCCGGTCTGGACGAACCAGCCGGTGGTTGGGTAGCCGTGGCTGGGGAACGCCTCACCCGCCACTCTCAGGCCGAACGGGCCAACGTGCGCGCCCGTCGCATCGGCATCATGATGCAGAGCGGCAACCTGCTGGAACACCTGACTGTCATGCAAAACCTGCTGGTGGCCATGGAACTGGCCGGACGCTCTGATCGGCGGCGCGCGATGGCGGCGTTGGGGACGGTCGGCATCGCGCACCGTGCCGATGGCTACCCCTCTCAACTCTCGGGCGGCGAGCTGGCCCGCGCGGGTTTGGCGCTGGCGCTCATCAACGATCCGGCGATTCTGCTGGCCGACGAGCCAACCGGCGAAGTCGACGCCGCGAATGAGGAACGGCTGCTTGCGTTGTTGGCAGGGCGGGCCGCGGCTGGAGGAGCCGCGCTGATCGTTACGCACAGTCCGGCCGTGGCGGCCGTGGCGGACCGGGTGCTGCGGTTGGTCGATGGGAGACTGCGTGATGGATGAGCCACTGGTTCTCGCCGAAGGCATTTCCCGGAGCTTTGGCCGGGGGCTAACCAGCACCGAGGTGCTCCATGACACGTCTTGCGCCATCTACGCCGGGGACCGAATCGCCCTGACCGGGCCCAGCGGCAGCGGGAAATCAACGCTGCTGCACCTGCTCGGCGGCCTCGACACGCCGACCTCGGGCCGCGTTTCGTGGCCAGGCATCGGACCGCGCGAAGCGCTGCGGCCATGCCGCGTGATCGACATCTTTCAAGGACCGAGTTTGTTGCCCCCGTTATCCGTGCTGGAAAACGCGAAGTTCCCGCTGGCGCTGCGTGGAGTGCAAGACGAAGAGGCGATGCAACGCGCCCGCGACGCCCTTGCGTTATTCGGGCTGGACCATCTCGCGGACAAGCTGCCGGAGGAGATTTCTGGCGGCCAGGCCCAACGTGTGGCGATTGCGCGAGCGGTGGCGGCGCGGCCGGCACTGGTCCTTGCTGATGAACCGACGGGGCAACTCGATTCAACCACGGGGAGTGAGGTTCTGGAGCGCCTGCTGATGGTCCTCGGGGCGATTGGCGCCGCGCTCATTGTGGCGACGCATGACCCCAGGGTGACCGAGCGCCTCGACATCGTCTGGACGATGCGGGACGGAATCCTCTCTACCGCCGAGACTCCGGCACGACCTGTCGTTCATCAGCCTGACCACGCCCTTGCCGGCCTGAGGTGATCTTCCATGAACCGTATCTGGGCATCCGGTCTCGTCCATCGTCGCGGGCTCCGGCTGGCCGGGACCATCGTTGGCATCGCGGTGGCGGTTGCCCTGCTGGCCACCCTGGCCGGGTTCTTCGCCGCCACGAAGGCTTCCATGACGCGGCAAGCGATCGCTGACGTCGCCGTCGATTGGCAGGTCCAGTTGGCGCCGGGCGCCGACCCGCGCGCGGCTATCGCCGAGTTGGGACAGAGTCCGGGCTACACGACGCTGGCCCAGGTTGGCTACGCGGATTCGCCAGGCTTCGAGGCGACCTCGGCTGGCACGACTCAGACAACGGGACCGGGGAAGGTGCTCGGCCTCGATCCCGCCTATCGTGACGACTTTCCGACTGAGATTCGCGACCTGATCGGGAAGGGGACGGTGCTTCTGGCCCAGCAGACCGCTGCCAACCTGCACGCTGCCCCGGGATCGGTGGTCACGGTGAAACGGCCGGGGCTCGATCCGGTACAGGTGACGATCGACGGCATTGTCGATCTGCCCCTTGCCGACTCGCTCTTTCAGACCATTGGCGCGGCTCCCGGCGCCGCGCCTCAAGCGCCGCCGGACAACGTGCTGCTGCTCTCCCTCACGACCTGGCACGAATTGTTTGATCCCGTGGCCCAGATTGCGCCGGACGCGGTGCGCGTGCAGCTCCACGCCACGCTGCCGCACGATCTCCCGGCTAACCCGAGCGCCGCCTACGTCGATGTGACGGGCATGGCGCGCAATTACGAGGCGCGCCTGGCGGGAACCGCCATCGTCGGGGATAACCTGGCCGCGCGGCTGGATGTGGCGCGCGCTGATGCGCTCTACGCGCAGATCCTCTTTCTGTTTCTCGGCCTTCCTGGCGCACTCCTGGCCGCAATCCTGACGGCCGTGTTGGTCGCGTCCGGAAGCGTCGCCCGCCGCCGGGAGCAGGCCCTGCTCCGCCTACGGGGCGCCGCCGTTGGCCGCGTTGTCCAGCTTGCCGCGGTCGAATCGGCGATTGTCGGCCTGGGTGGCAGCGTGGTTGGGCTCGCCATTGCCATCCTCACCGTGCGCGCCACGTTCGGACAATGGGGCTTTGGCATTGGCCCCGCCGAGTCGCTGGTGTGGGCCATCCTGGCCGCCGGGATCGGGCTCCTGCTGGCTATCCTGACGATCCTCATTCCCGCCTGGCACGATGCCCGGGAGACCAGCGTTGTCGCGGCCCAGGTCGCTGTTGGGCGAGTACGGCGCCCCTGGTGGGAGCGAGTTGGACTTGACGTGATCCTACTGGCGGCGGCCGGCATCACCTTCTGGCAGCAGTCACAGGGCGGCTACCAATTGGTGCTGGCCCCGGAAGGGGCGCCGCGCGTCGCGGTATCTTACACCTCTTTTGCGGCTCCTCTCCTGTTCTGGGCGGGCGCGGCCCTCCTGGCGATGCGCTTGACGCGACTGGCGTTGTCGCGGGACGGAAGAGCCGTTGTGGCTCCCTTGCACCTGGTTGGCGGGCGGCTGGCGCCGCTGGTCGCGGCATCCCTCGGCCGGCAGCGGGGGCGGCTGGCCGTGGGCCTGGTGATGGTCATGCTGGCCGTCGCCTTTGCTTCCTCAACGGCCATCTTCAATGCCACCTACGAGGCCCAGTCGCTTGTCGACGCCGAGCTCACCAATGGCGCTGACGTGACGGTCCGGGGTGGTCAGGCGGCAGATCTGGGACCATACCTGAATGCCATCCAGCTCCTGCCTGGAGCCGCGGCGGTGCAGCCGATGCAGCATCGGTTTGCCTATGTGGGCACGGATTTGCAAGACCTCTACGGGATCGATCCGCGGGCGCTCACCAGCGCGGCCCGGCTCGATGACGCCTATTTTGTGGGCGCCAGCGCCACGGAAGCCATGTCCGTGCTGGCCAGCACTCCGGATGGCGTGCTCGTTTCGCCAGAGACCGTCTTTGACTTCCAGTTGCAGCCAGGGGATACGATCAAGCTGCGACTGCAGAGCGAATCCGATCGCCAATACCACACCATTCCCTTTACGTTTGTCGGCGTGGCGCGAGAGTTTCCCACCGCCCCCAGCGATTCCTTTCTGGTTGCCAACAGTGCCTACGTTGCCCAACAGACTGGATCGGCGGCGGTGGAGACCCTGTTGATCCGCACCGACCGCGCTCCGGCTGCCGTGGCCGAGGAGGTGCGCACGGTTCTGGGGGCAACCTCTGGCGCGACGGTTCAGGATGTCGAAAACCAACGCCAGATTACCCGCTCCAGCCTTACCGCCGTCAGTCTGTACGGGTTGACACGTCTCGAGCTCGGCTTCGCCGTGGCCCTGGCAGCAGCGGGAGCCGGGTTGATCCTCGCCCTCGGGCTGGAGGAGCGCCGGCGCACCCTGGCCATCGCCTCGGCCCTGGGCGCGACCTCGCGCCAACTCGGCGCGTTCGTCTGGGGCGAGGCGGGGGTGATCCTCGGTGGTGGATTGTTTACGGGCGCGCTTCTCGGCGGAGGCGTCGCCCTGATGCTGATCACGTTGCTGACGCACGTCTTCGATCCCCCACCGTTGCAGCCGACCGTGCCCTGGAGCTATCTGGCGCTGGTCGCCATGATCACGGTAGCGTCTGGCCTGGCCGCTGGCGCGATGGCCACGCGCACGGCGCGGCGAAATGTGCTGGAAACGATTCGCCAGCTATGAACGGTGCTTATGCAGCAGCAAGGGAAGCAGGGCATGGCCGGGGCGCGAGCCGCCCGGGCCGGCAGGAAGGACCAACCCGCATGACCAGGGTGGGCATACTCACCATCATCATCCTGGCCGGAGCGTTCTCCGGCAGCCACCTCGGCGCCACCGCCCTCGCGCGGACGCCAACCGTGGCGAACAGCGGTGATACAGCCGGGCAATTGGCGCCCGGACAGGATCCGGTGCTCATCGCCGCCGGCGATATCGCTAATTGCGACTCGAACGGAGCCGAGGCGACGGCAACATTGATCCGGGGCATGGCCGGCACGATCGCCACACTTGGTGATCAGGCGTATCGAAGCGGTTCGCCGCAGGACTTCGCCCGCTGCTATGAGCCAACCTGGGGAACGGAGAAATCTCGAACCGTCCCGGCAGTAGGCAATCACGAATATGGAAGTCGCGGCGCCAACGGGTACTTCGCCTATTTCGGGGCAGCCGCGGGCTCACCCGCGGCTGGTTACTACAGCTACGATCTTGGCGCGTGGCACATCATCGTTCTCAATTCGAACTGTGACGAGGTTGGTGGCTGTGAGGCAGACTCGGCTCAGGGGCAATGGCTGCGTGAGGACCTGATTGAGCATCCCGCCGCGTGCACCCTGGCCTACTGGCATCATCCTCTCTTCAGCTCGGGCCAGGAGCATGGCGGCGACGACGCTGTGCGGCCGTTCTGGCAACTCCTGTATGACGCTGGAGCGGACGTGGTCCTCGCGGGCCACGAACATAACTACGAACGGTTCGCGCCCCAGGACCCCACTGGCGCGGCTGACCCCGAACGAGGCATCCGCGAATTCGTGGTGGGTACGGGGGGCGCCAGTCACTACCCGTTTGGGAAGCCGCTGCCGCTCAGCGAAAGCCGGAACGCGGAAACCTTTGGGGTGCTGGCGCTGACGCTGCACCCGGCGGGATTCGACTGGGCCTTTGTGCCCGCGGCCGTGGCCGCCGCGGCAACGGACACGCCGCTGTTCAAGGATGCCGGGAGCGCGGGCTGCCACTGACCTGGCGTGTCAAAACCCCTCGCCCTCGCCAAAGAAGAGCGAATCGACATACGTATCGGGCCGGAACTCGGCCAGATCGGTCGCCTTCTCGCCCGTTCCCACGTACGAAATCGGCGTGCTCAGCTCCCTAGCCACCGAGAAGGCGATGCCTCCTTTGGCCGTACCGTCCAGCTTGGCAATGAGAATGTCGGAGATCTCGACCGCGTTGGAGAACTCCTTGGCCTGCACCAGCCCGTTCTGGCCGGTGGTGGCGTCGATCACCAGGATCGTCTCCTGCGGCGCCTCGGGGACGGTCTTCTGCATGATGCGGCGCAGCTTGGTCAGCTCCGCCATCAGGTTGTGCTTGGTGTGCAGTCGACCAGCGGTATCGACGATCAGCACGTCGACGCCGCGGGCGTGCGCCGCCTGCATGGCATCGAAGACGATCGCGCCGGGATCAGAGCCCTGCTCGTGGGCGATCACCGGCACGCCCACCCGCTCGCCCCAGACCTTGAGCTGGTCGATGGCCGCGGCGCGGAAGGTGTCGCCGGCGGCGATCAACACATTCCGCCCGAAGCCTTGGTGATAGGCGGCCAGCTTGGCGATCGAGGTCGTCTTGCCGACGCCGTTGACGCCCACCACCATGATCACGAAAGGCACGCCCCGTTGCAGAATCTTCACCTTCCGGTTGCGGCTGGCCCCTTCCAGAAGCGAGATCATTTCCTCGCGCAAAATCTCACGGGCCAGCAGCGGATCGCTGATGGCCCCATCGCGGACTCGCGCCTTCAGATCGATAACCAGCTTCTGGCTGACATCCCAGCCGACGTCGGCCTGGATGAGCAGCATCTCCAGCTCTTCATAGAGATCGTCGTCCAGCGCACCCCGTTCAAAGAGCTTTGTAATCTCGGAAAACACGCCGCGGCGCGTCTTCTCCAACCCCTGTTCGAGCTGAACGTCGGGTTGGCTCTTGCGACGAAAGAACTTCAGAATCACGCGGCGACTCCTGACGTGGGTGATGGGTGATGGGTGATGGGTGATAGGGTCATGGGGAGGACGTACGCCCATAGCCCATAGCCCATAGCCCATGAGGCGATGAACGCGGCGCGGGCCGAGTATAACATCGGGGTTGAGCTTGCCCCCTTTTCGACTCCCCGGAGGCCTCTCCTGACGGAACGAGCTGCCCCCATCTTCCGCTCGCCGCTCGCCGCCGCCGTCTATCTGCCGACGTTGCTGCTGGCGTTCTCCGCCGGGCTGCTCGTGGTCATCGTGCCGCTGTACGCGGCGGGGTTCGGGGTCGGTTACGGGCTGGTGGGGTTCGCCACCAGCGCGGCGGCAATCGGCACGCTGGTGACCGACGTTCCCGCTGGGGCGCTGCTCGGCCGCATCGGCTTGCGCCCGGCGATGATTCTCGGCTCCGGACTGGTCGCGGCGAGCACGTTCGCCCTCGTCTGGAGCGATCAGTTCCCCGGGTTGGTGGCATTGCGCGTGCTTGCTGGCATCGGCACGGCGATTTGGGCCCTCTCCCGTCACGCCTACATTGCCGAGGCCATTCCGCCCGCCCAGCGCGGCAAAGCGCTCTCGATGTTCGGGGGCATCAACCGCATCGGTGTCTTCGCCGGGCCGGCCGTCGGCGGCTATCTCACCGATCTGGTCGGCATCCACGCCACCTTCGGCTTTTCCGCCCTCCTGGCGGCGCTGGCGTTGGTGATGTCCGCGGCGCTGCTGAAGGAGGTTGAACGCCCCACGGTTGGGACGCTAGCGTCGTCCCGCTGGCGGCTCGTCGCCAACGGTCTGCGCCTGCACGCCCGCGAGATGTCGGCGGCGGCAGTAGCGCAGACGCTGGGCCAGATGATCCGTGCCGGTCGATTCCTGATCATCCCCCTCTGGGGGGCGCAACTTGGGCTGGATGCCGCGCGAATCGGGACCATCGTCACGGCAGGAGCAATCCTCGACGTTTCGATGTTCATCCCGGCGGGCATGCTGATGGATCGCTTTGGCCGCAAGGTCGCCGCGGTGCCGAGCTTCGCGCTGATGGCCATCGGCATCGGCCTGATCCCGTTCACCCACGATTTCGTCACCCTGATGCTGGCCGCGATGCTCATTGGTCTCGGCAACGGTCTCGGCTCGGGCCTGATGATGACCCTCGGCGCGGACCTGGCGCCCCGGGGCGCGACGGGCGAGTTCCTCGGCATCTGGCGCCTGATCGGCGACATCGGCGGCGTGCTCGGCCCGCTCGCTGTCGGCCTGGTGGCGGCCTCGGTGGGTTTGGCTGGCGGCGCATGGGTTCTGGCCGTGGCTGGCGCCTTCGCCGTCTTCACGCTGGCGGTGCTCGTGCAGGAAACGCGCCTGCATCCGTTGGACGAGCGGGGATGAGGTACCAGCCGTACACCCGGATCAGCCTTCGTTTCCGGCGGCGCGATCGTTCACCCCGCCGTGGCGCTCATGCGGCCGGTTGCGGCCCTGGGCGTGCCCGGTTGGATGAGCGTGATGCGCTTTCCGAACACGCGCGCCGAGAGGAGGCCGCGTCGCCAAATGCCCGGCGGCAGCACCGCACCGCCGCCGGGGCGAAGCGCTATTCCGCCCGGAGGATGCCCAATCCGCGCCGGGCCGATCGTGGTCCCGGCCAGCCATTCATGGAGCCGCGTTTCCGCCGCCAATCGTTCACGTTCCGCCATGCCAGGGACCATGTCAGTGCTCCTTTTCGAGGACGGCAAATGCCGTCATAGGCGGTCGCGGCGGGCATTGATTCCTTGCCCTTCGCCAATTGAACAGGCCATCTCCCGCGACGCTGTCACTCCTGAGCTGGAGGCCAATCACGCCTTTGTACGCCCACCCTCAGTCTGCCCATGTGGAGCATGGCGCACATCGGTAGCGATACGTGCTTTGGGTCCATCGCCTACTCAGATTGGAGAACGCAGGGCCCGGCTATCGCGTTCAGTGCGACCTGAGCCGGGGTTGGTGCGGGTTGGGGCTGCCGCGGGAGGAGGAACGTGCAGGTGAAGGGGGTGATGGGTGACGGAGGACGGAGGACGGAGGACGGAGGACGGAGGACGGAGGACGGGAAACGGGTGATA
>JBBRVX010000126.1:0-15787 GCA_038246475.1 Thermomicrobiales bacterium
CCATCGTCGCCGTCCGCCACCTCAACAAGACCTCCGGCGGCAACCCCCTCTATCGCGGTGGCGGCAGCATCGGCATCATCGGCGCCGGCCGCTGCGGCCTCCTCCTCGCCGCCGACCCCGACGATCCCGCTCGCCGCATCCTGGCCGTCAGCAAAGCCAACCTCACCCAGGCTGCGCCCTCCCTCGCCTTCCGTCTCGTCCCCGTCCCCGGCGCCGACGTCGCCCGCGTCGCCTGGGAAGGCGACAGCCCCCACACCGCCGCCGACCTCCTCCGCCCGGTCACCAATGGCGAGCGCGCCACGGCCCTCAACGCCGTCCGCGCCTGGCTCCGCGAACGACTCGCTGCCGGCCCCCGCTCTGCTGTCGAGATGCTGGCGGCCGCCGAGGCCAGCGGCATTAGCCTGTTCGCATTGAAGCAAGCGCGGCGAATCGAAGGCATCGTGGCGTGCAAATCGCGCACGGCCAACGGCGGCTGGGCATGGTCGCTGCCAGTTCCCACGGGCGAAGAGGTCGAAGAAGTCGAAGACGTCGAAGAAGTCGAAGGAGATAGGGAAGGGGTGGGAACGACTTCTTCGCCCCCCAGACCCGGTTCCCGTGTGACACCATGACCGAGGTCGCGCTCCCATCGACCGCGCACAGGCTGGCAGGGGGAGGTAAAGGCGAACCAGAGGGCGCCCGGCCACCGCAGTGGGGGGGGCTGGGAGAGAGGTCCTCCCCATCACCCATCACCCGTCACCCCAACCCGCGCCGTGGCCAATGCAAAATACCGCCCGCCCTTCTCCATCAGTGCCTCGTGCGTGCCCTGCTCCACGATCCGCCCCTCGTCCATCACCACAATCGTGTCCGCCTCCCGGATCGTCGAGAGGCGGTGCGCGATCACGATCGAGGTGCGCCCCCGCAGCAGCCGTCGCAACGCCTCCTGAATCACCCGCTCGCTCTGCGTATCGACGCTGCTCGTCGCCTCGTCCAGGATCAGAATCCGCGGGTCGGCCAGCAGCGCCCGCGCAAACGAGAGGAGCTGCCGCTGCCCCACCGAGAGGCTGACGCCCCGCTCCTGAATCTCCGTCTCGTAGCCCTCATTCAGCTCGATGATGAAATCGTGCGCCCCCACCTCCCGCGCCGCCCACTCCACCCCTGCCTGGCTCGCCTCCGGCCGCGCGAAGGCGATGTTGTCCCGCACCGTGCCCCCGAAGAGGAAGGTATCCTGCAGCACCACCCCGAGCTGAGAACGCAGTGACGTCTGCGTCACGTCCCGCACGTCGTGGCCGTCGATGGTGATGCTGCCGGCCCAGACATCGGCGAAACGCAGCAGCAGATTGACCATCGAGCTCTTGCCCGCCCCGGTCTCGCCGACGAGGGCTACCGTCTCCCCTGCCGCGATGTGCAGATCGATGTCGTGCAGAATCTCCGTCTCCCCGTAGCCGAAGCGAACAGCGTTGTAGTCGACCCGGCCGTCGATCGGCGGCAGCGGCTTGGCGCCTGGCTTGTCGCGCACCTCCGGCTCCACGTCGAGCACCTCGAAGATTCGTTCACCAGCCACCATCGCCGCCTGCAGCACGTTGTATTGCTGGCTGAGGTCGCGGATTGGCTCGAAGAAGCGGTCGATCAGGGCGATGAAGAGCACCAGCTCGCCGATCGTCAGCGTCTCGCCCAGCACCAGTTGGCCGCCGACGTAGACGGTCGTCGCCGTGGCGATGGCCCCGATCAGCGAGACGATCGGGAAGAGGAGCGAGGAGAGCCATGCCGCCTCGATGCTGGCCTCGAGGTTGTCCCGGCTGACCCGCTCGAAGTGAAGGATGTTCGCCGGCTCGCGGGTGAACGCCTGCGCCACCCGCACCCCGGCGATGCTTTCCGCCAGATTGGCGTTGACGATGGCGATGGTGCGCCGCGTCGCGCGGTAGGTGGCGATCGCCCGTTCGCGCCAGTAGCGCATGAACAGGATCATCACCGGCAGCACGGCGAAGGAGAGGAGCGCCAGGCGCCAATTCGTCCAGAGCATCAGCGCTACGATCCCGGCAAGAATCGTGGCGCTGCCGACGATGCCGGCCACGGCATCGCTGAAGAACTCGTTGATCACTCCCACGTCGTTCTGGATGCGGCTCATGATCGCGCCCACGCCGCGCCGGTCGACGTACCCGACGTTGAGGGTCTGCAAGTGGCGAAACATCTGGTTGCGGATGTCGAAGACGATCCGGTTGCCGAGCCACGAAATCTGGTAGAACTCGCCCCAACTGGCCAGGAAGCGCACCCCCAGCGTGATCAGAAATGCCACTCCCAGCAGATTGAGCATGCTCAGCCGCCGCTCCAACGTCACTTCGTCGACGGCCAGGCTGAACAGCTTCGGCAGCAGCAGGTCGCTCCCAGTGGCGACCAGGATCAGCAGTAGCGTGGCGATGGCCCGCTGCCGGTAGGGGAGCGCGAAGGCGAAGAGGCGCCGCGCGATGCGCGGGTCGTACGCCTTGCCCAGCAGATCGTCGGGGTCGATGGTGTCGCTCACGAGCCGCGCGCCTCGCCGTTGGCCGATAGCCGATAGCCGCTAGCCGATAGCCCGTCCCCGGCCGTCTCCTCCTCCCGCCGTTGCAGCTCGTGCATGTCGCGGTAGAAACCATCGTGGCGCAGCAGCTCGTCATGCGTGCCGCGGGCCACGATGCGGCCCCCCTCCAGGACCAGGATCTGGTCCGCCTCCTGCACGCTGCTCACTCGCTGCGCGATCACGAACGAGGTCCGCATAGGCCCGGCCATCAGGGCGCCCAACGCCTGCTGAATCTCCTGCTCCGTCTCGGTATCGACGCTGGAGGTGGCGTCGTCGAGAATCAGGATGCGCGGGTCGCGCAGGAGCGCGCGGGCAATCGCGATGCGCTGCTTCTGCCCGCCGGAAAGCGTGACGCCCCGCTCGCCCACCTCTGTCGCGTACCCCTCCGGCATGGCGTCAATAAAGTCGTGCGCTCGCGCCGCCGTCGCCGCGGCGATGACCTCCTCGGCTGTCGCGTCCTCCCGGCCGTAGGCGATGTTGTCGCGGATGCTGACCGAAAAGAGGAACGTCTCCTGATGGACGATGGCGATCTCACCGCGCAACGAATCGAGCGTCAGCTCCCGCACGTCGTGGCCGTCCACCAGCACCCGTCCCGAGCTCGGGTCGTAGAAGCGGGGGATGAGGTTGATGATCGCGCTCTTGCCGGAGCCGGTCGGGCCGACCAGCGCGGTGACCGTCCCCGGCCGCGCCGTGAAGGAAACCTCCTCCAGCGCCGGTCGCCGCGCGCCCGGGAAGGTGAAGCTCACCTCCTCGAACCGCACCTCACCGTGCGGCTGCTGGAGCGCGATCGCGCCGGGGCGATCGGTCACCGTCGGCCGGGTATCGAGCGTCTCGAAGATGCGCTCCCCGGAGGCGATGGCCTTGGCGATGCGGTTGACGACGAAGCCGAGCCAGCGCACCGGCTCGTTCAGGAGCGTCAGGTAGCGGCTGAAGGCGACCAGCGTCCCGATCGAGATCGCGCCGCCCACCACCTGGTAGCCGCCGAACCAGAGCACCGCCGCCAGCCCCAGCCCGGACATCAGCAACGTCATCGGGTAGGCGAAGGACCAGCGCTGCGCCGCGCGCAGGTTCCGCTCGAACAGCTCCTCCAACTCGCTCTCGAAGCGGGCGCTTTCAGCCTGCTCCTGGGCGAAGGCCCGCACCACGCGAAACCCAGAGACGTTCTCCTGCAGCGCCGTGGTCATCACCCCGAACTGCTGCTGCACCTTGAGGAACATCGGCCGGATGGCGATGCCGAAGCGCACCGAGTACCAGATCAGGAAGGGCAGCGGAGCCAGCGCCAGCGCCGCCAGCCGGGCGTCGATGCGGAACAGAATCACCGTTACCGCCAGCAGCGTGCCGATCGCCAGCACCAAGGCGCGCATCGACAGCACTAGCATCGACCGGATGTTGTTGACGTCTTCCGTCGCCCGCGACATCAGTTGCCCGGTCTGCGCCCGGTCGTAGAAGGCGAACGGCAATCGTTGCAGATGGGCATAGAGCTCGTTGCGCAGATCGAAGGCGACCTGCTCCGCCAGCGCCTGCGCCACGTAGGCCCGGACAAAGGTGAAGAGGCCTTGCAGCAGCGTCAGCCCGACGATGAGCAGGGCGGCGCGGACCAGCAAACTGGCGTCCCGCGCCACTATGCCGTCGTCAATGGCGTTCGCCAGCACGAGCGGAATCGCCAACTGGATGCCGAGCGCGGCGAAGAGCGCCACGTAGAGGACGATCACCCGTCGCCAGTACGGCCGCACGTAGCTGAAGATGCGTAACGCGACCTTCAATCAGCGCTCCCCACGGAGGGTGATAGGGTCATGGGGTGATCGGTGGTACGACGAGCGATCCGCACGCGGCGTCCCGTCGTTCTCCCTATCACCCTATCACCCTATCACCCTCCGTCACCCCATCGCCCTCACCCGCGGATCGAGCCAGCCGTACAGCAGATCGACGATCAGGTTGGCCAGCCCGATCAGCAGCGCCCCGAACAGGACGCTTCCCATGATCATCGGCACGTCGAAGCGCTGCGCCGCTTGCAGCGCCTGCCAGCCGATGCCCGGCCAACTGAAGATGTATTCCACCAGGGCCAGGCCGGTCAGCAGCGTCGCCAGATCCATCCCCAACATCGTGATGACCGAAAGGAGCGCGTTGGGCAGCAGGTGCCGCCAGGCGATGACCCACGGCCCCAACCCCTTGGCCGCCGCCGTGCGGGCGAAGTCGAGCGCAATGGTGTCGAGCATGTTCGAGCGCAGGACGATGCCGTACCAGGCGGCCCACGGCAGGGCCACCGTGAGCGCCGGCAGCACGAGATGGGCCAGGCTGCCGTAGCCGCCGACCGGAAAGAGTTTCACCCGGAAGGCAAAGCCGTAAATCAGCAGCAGCCCGAACAGAAAGCTCGGGATCGAGATCGTCACCAGCCCGGCGATCATCAGCACTCGGTCGATCAGCCCGCCCCGCCGCATGGAGGAGACCACGCCCAGCGGCACGCCGAGCGCCACCGCCAGGACGAAGATCGCCAGCGCCAACTGCAGCGTCGCCGGGAAGCGTTCCATCAGGGCCTCGGTGACCGGACGGCGGAAGTAGTACGACTCGCCCAGATCGCCCCGCGCCAGGTGGCCGAGGTAGGTCAGATACTGCTCGTGAATCGGACGGTCAAGCCCCAGCCGCGCGCGCAACAGTTCCACCGAGGCCGACTGCGCCCGCGCGCCGCTGAGGGCCTGCGCGGCATCGGTGGGACCGGCGAACAACAGCCCGAACGTCAGCAGGGAAACCCCCCACAGGGTGATGGCGATCCAGATCAGACGCCGTAGCACGTATGCCAGCATGCGTCACCGTCCTCGTTGGGTGGGATCCATCGCCTCCCGCAGCCCGCTGGCGACGAGGTTGAACGAGACCACCGCCAGGGTGATGGCGATACCCGGATAGAGCACCAGCCAGGGAGCGGCGCGGTAATACTCCAGCCCGTCCTGGATCATCGCCCCCCACGACGGCGTCGGCGGCGGCACCCCCAGACCGAGGAAGCTGAGGCTGGCCTCGGCAAAGATCACCGCCGGCATGCTCAAGGCGAAGTAGACCGTCACCAGCGGCAAGAGATGCGGCAGCACGTGGCGCAGAAAGATGCGCCGTTCCGGCACGCCGAGGCTGCGCGCGGCCAACACGAAATCCGCTTCCTTGAGCGAAAGAATCTGCGAACGAAAGACGCGCGCCGGGTAGGGCCAGCCGAAGAGGGAGACCACCAGCACGATCACCCACACCCCCGGCTGCAAGATCACCACCAGCAGCAGCATGACGAAGAACTGGGGAATGCTGATCAGCAGATCGACCAGCCGCATCAGCAGGAAGTCGGTCTTGGCCCCGACAAACCCGGCCGCCCCGCCGATGATGAGCGCGGTGGTCATCACGATGGAGGTGGCCGAAACGCCGATCGCCAGCGATATGCGCCCGCCCCACAGGAGCCGGCTCAGCAGGTCGCGCCCCAACCCATCGGTGCCGAGCCAGAATTGCCCATTTGGCGGCAGCGGTTCCCCGAGCGGGCTGAGGCCATCGCGCCGGAACTGCTGGGCCGGATCGTAGGGCGCGACGAGCGGCGCGGTCAGCGCCAGGATTGCCAGCGCCAGCAGCACCACCGCCGCCGCCAGGGAAAGATGCTGCCGCCGGAACCGCCGCCAGACATCGCCCCACCACGAAGCCGCCGGACGAGGCCGCGCGTCCGCCCGGGCCGTGGCGCCGGCCGGCGTCGGTCCTGTGACGGTCTGACCGATCTCGGCGGTGGTCATCGGAGAACCCTCCGTCTGTCACCTATTGGCGAAAGCGCGTCGCGGATCAGTGATAGTCTGAGTATCGTGTCAAGGCAACCCTGCCATCATGCCCCGGCATTCGCCCGCCGATCTGGCGGCCGCCCTTCGCATGCCCCCACCACGGGGCCATTTCCCACCACGTTGTCGTGTTCAGCGCCCTTATGGCGATTGCTTTATAGATGCGGACACCTCGGTCTGCTCGAATCCCCGCCTTGGCAGCGCTCCAATCGATCCGACGGTGTCCGGATTTAAAAGGCAAACATCATCAGGGTGCTTTCGTCCATCCAGCGGGGGGATTTATCCTCCCGAGGCAAGCCAGCGGCGTTCTTCCTTGCTGATAGCGTCCAGGGCAACGTTGCCTTGACAGACCATTGAGCTTGCGAAACATTTGGCTGCATCCGCGAACGTACGCGCTGTTGAGCCGATATCCATCTGTACGGTTCCTCAGGCTGACACCTCTGGTGAACACCCCTCTCATGCGCCCGCGCTAGAGCAGGTGCCGCGGGCAGCTAGCCACCCACCGGCGCTGGATGTGGGGCAGGCCGTCCACGGTGATCGCCACGTGCAAGGTAACGTTGAACGCCGTCTCCGTGCTGGCAATCTCCCCGCGGCTTTGCAGCTCGATGGTCTGACCCGGCCAGCGGTAGCGCTCCACCTGATGCCCGCGCATCCAGGCGTGCGCCGGATTGCGCTCATCGACGCTCGCGGTGGCCACGGAGCTCGACTCCAGGATGTAGCCGGGGTCGGGCTCACTCGTGCCGCTCCCCTCGATCGTCAGTTCCGTCCGCTCCCGCGTCAAGTCGCGGGTCACGCGCCAGGGCCGGGGCTCCGCCGCTGGCTCGTCGGCGAGGGGGAATGGCGATGGCGCGAAGCGCGGCGCCGGGAGCGGCTCGGTGACCTCGCCTACCACGGGCAGGATGAGCCGCGACGGTTGGTCTCCCCCCAGGTGAAGGCGGCTGGCGGCGAGGGTCGGCGTGGGCCAGGCGTTCGGGAAGTCGGCATTCGAAATCGAAAGCCGCAGCCGATGGCCGGGCTCGAACAACCAGCTCGTGGCATCGAGGGCGATGGTCAGCTCGTACTCCTGTCCGGGCATGAGGGGCGAGGGATCGCTGTCGGAGTCGCGGTGCGTGGCATTGAGAATCCCTTTGGTGACCAGCGCCGAGCTGCCGTCCGGGGCCACGTCGCAGAGGCGCGCGACGAAGGCGATCACCTCGGCGTCGCTATCGACGCGGATGATGAGGCGCGGGCGGCCGAGGATCTCCAGCGGCGCCGTGAGCACGGCTCCGGTGTAGACCGCTGAATAGGCTTCTTCGCCCCGCTGATCGGCCGGCAGAACCAGCGGCGATCCCGCCGAGAACATGCCGAACGCGGTTCCTACTGACGGGTGGTAGTGCATCGTCTCGCTGCTCGGTTCTCCCCCGGAATCGTCGTCCTGAAGCCGACCGGGAGCAAGAACGAGCGCCTCGTCGCGGCCCCGCGCCAGCGGCCAGGCCGCTTCGTGCCGCCAGAATCCGGAGGTCATCGCCCGGTTGGCGGCCGGGGGATCGTACTGTTGCACGTAGATGGCGAGCGGCGGCTCGTCCATGATGCCGTTGTCGATCCCCTTCAGCCAGTAGTCGTAGAACCGGGTCATTTCGCGGAAGTGGTCGATGCGCGGCCCCGGCCGTCCCACATGCGGCTGCACGTGCAGCCAGGGGCCGATGAGGGCCTTCTTCGGGCAGTCCAGGTTGGCAAAGGTGCGCAGTGTGCAGTTGGTGTAGCCGTCGCGCCAGCCCCCGATCAGATACGTGGCGCACTCGATCGCGGCGTAGTTTTCACAGAGCGATCCCTGCCGCCACTGATCGTCGAGCGTCGGATGGGCGAGCCAGCGCAGCAGCCAGGGCTCGTTCTGCAGATGCGCTTCCCAGATGCCGGGCCACGCTTCGCCCACGAGATCGGGGCGAGGGGGCAGCATGTTGCGGCCAACCATGCTCAATCCGTAGGTGCCGACGTCGTAGAGCATCTGCAGCGTGCCGCCCTTGTAGTGGCAGTCGTCGCTGTAGCGGTTATCGGTGAAGTACATCGGGCAGATCGCCTTCAGCGCCGGCGGCCGGTGCATGGCCACCTGTAGCGAATTGAACCCGCCGTAGGAGGTGCCGAACATCCCCACCGCGCCCGTCGACCAGGGCTGCTCCGCCAGCCAGGCGATAGCGGCGACCCCGTCGAGCTGCTCTTGCGGGCAGTATTCATCGAGCGCCGTCCCCTCGGAGTCGCCGGTGCCCCGCACGTCGATGCGCACCGAAGCGTATCCGCGCTCGGCGAGATAGCGATGGCCAAACCAGCCGTGCCAGGTCGTGTCGTTCTTGCGGTAGGGGAGGTATTCGATGACGACGGGGAAGCGCCCCGGGGCATCGGGGCGGAACAGGTCCGCGGCCAGCGTCGTGCCGTCGGGCATCGGAATGCGCAGGTTGCGCTCGCGGCTGATGGCGTATCTCGCCTCGGCCACGATGTCGCCAGACGCCAGAGATTGAGTCACGCGCTTGCCTCCTCCTTGCCTCCTCGTGCTGGCGCCGCTCGCGGCCGGATCAGGTCCCGTGTGGCCGCCAAGCTCTTCCCCTGTGCTTCTTTGCACTGAACCGTACCATCGATTTCTCGCGGGCGGATACGGTCCGATTCTGGAGGTGTCAGGCGCCTTTGGCAAGAGCGATGCAGGCCATCGCAACGCCGCGGAGCGCGTGCGTTTTCGCCGATCGCGCCGCCCACGGACGTGCCTGCCACGCTGGCCGGGAGATGCGATCGTGCCTGCCCCTTGGCGGCGATCGGTAGCCCGTGTCGCTCAGGGCGTGCGCTTCGTGGGCGGCCCGCCTTGCACTCTGAACATGCAGACATTAGCATAGGAGCATATCGCGGGGAACGGATGGAACAGTTCGTGCGTTCCCCTGACAGAACGATACTGATCCCCGGCCGATTCGGGCTCCGCCTGGCCCCCCGGCCTGTACCTCAGGAATCCTCGAAACACTTCTTGCTGAACCTACCCGGTGGCGAGCGCGGCGCCACCGGCAGCGACCCCCATTAAAGCAGCACTCTGCCTGCCCGCGGCCCTCACCAGCTCAGCTGACCCTTTCATCCTCCCACCCACGCGGCGAGAGACGCCGCGATCGAGCGGTGGCGGCTCGTGTGATGACTGCCTCGCTTGTCACCAGCGTCTGACGCCACGGGGCGAGGCAGAGGAGATTGCCGCCTCGGGCTGAGCGCCGTGCTGCCGATGCACCCCAAAGCGAGGCTGCTGTTTTGCGCTAGGATGCTGGCAGAGGTCCAGCGGACCTCGCGGGCAGACAGGCTGCATGCCAGGGGTTGGTGGTGATCGCGTTGCGCTCCGTTTGGCGATTTCTCGGTGTCATCATCCTGCAAGCGCTCCTCCTCGGCGTGCTGGCGCTGATCGTGCCTGGCTTCCGTTTTGAAGATCCCGTCCTGCTCATCCCGGCGGCCCTCGCCATCACCCTCGGGCAAACGATCGTCTGGCCGCTGATCTATGCCGTCGCCGTTCGCTTCGGCCCCTGGCTCTTCCCGCTGCTGAGCTTCATCCTGACCGGAGGCCTGATCACCGCCGCCGCCTGGGTGAACGACCGGTTCGGGGTTGGCGGCGTCGAGGTGGCCGACGTCTGGACCGGCATCCTCGTGGCGCTCGGCCTCAGCGTTGGCAACACGATGCTGGCCTCCATCTTTGCGATCGACGATGAAGCGGCCTACGATCGCATGGTCACCGAGCCCTTGCGCCAGCGATTTCGCGACGCTCCGCGCACAACAGAACCCGGCTTTCTCTTCCTGGAGATCGATGGACTTGCGGAACCCGTCTTGCGTGATGCCATGGCTCGCGGCTCCATGCCGGCGCTCAAACGGTGGCTCGATTCCGGCAGCCACGCGCTGGTGCGCTGGGATCCTGACCTCTCCTCGCAAACCTCGGCCAGCCAGGCCGGCATCCTGCTCGGCTCGAACGAGGGCATCCCCGCCTTTCGCTGGTGGGACAAGCCGCGCAAGGAGCTGATGGTCTCCTCGAAAATGAGCACCGCGCACGAGCTGGAGCTGGCCCTGTCGAACGGCAACGGGCTGCTGGCGGGCGGGGGCGCCGGGCGCTGGAACGCCTTCTCCGGCAATGCCGCCGACAACATCGGGGTCTTCAGCGTCTTCGGCGATGCCAGCCGTGGGTCGGACAACACCCTGCTCGGCTATCTCCTTTCCCCCTACATGCTGGCGCGGATCGTGACCCTCTTCGCGATCGACGTGCTGCGCGAGCGGTGGCAGGCCTGGCGGCAACGGCGCACGAACGTCCTGCCGCGGGTGCATCGCGGGCTGAAGTACGCCTTCGTGCGGGCCGGAACGACCACGGCGATGCAGGAGGCGAGCCGGCATATCCTCACCGCCGACCTGCTGCGCGGCGTGCCGGAGGTCTACACCACCTTTTTTGGCTACGACGAGGTGGCGCATCACTCCGGCATCGACCGCCCGGACGCGTTGAAGATTCTGACCACGCTCGACACGATCTTCGCCCATCTGGAACGGGTCGCGCGGGAGGCTCCCCGCCCGTATCACCTGATCGTGCTCTCCGACCACGGGCAGAGCCAGGGGGCGACGTTTCTCCAGAAATATGGCAAGACCCTGGGCCAGGTGACGCATGAGCTCATCGAGCCCCATGGCGCGATCCGGATGACCGAGATTGCCCAGGATGACGAGGCGATGGGACATGTCAACGCCGCGCTCAGCGGCGCCATGCAGGGGCCCACCCGCGCGGCCGGGATGCTGCGGCGGCTGTTGCGATCGCGCGCGCCCGGCGGCGCCGTGAAACTCGGCATGCAGCCCGATAGCGTGACCCCCATTACCGGAACGGGCGTCACCGATGTGATCGTGCTGGCCTCCGGCAATCTGGGCATCATCTCCTTTCCGCAATGGCAAGAGCGGATGACCCTTGAGCAGATCGACGACGCCTTTCCGGAGCTGATGCCGGGGCTGATCGATCATCCGGGGATCAGCCTGGCGCTGGTCACCTCGGCGGTGCACGGTCCGTTAGCGGTGGGCAAGGAGGGCATCCGGTTCCTGCAGACCGGAACGGTGGAGGGAACGGACCCCACCGCTCAGTTCGGCCCCAACGCCCCGCGGCACCTGCTGCGCGAGGCGGAGTTCCCGAACGTGCCGGACATTCTGGTGATCAGCACGGTCGATCCGGTCAGCGGCGAGACGCCGGCCTTCGAGGAGCTTGTCGGCAACCATGGCGGCCTGGGCGGCTGGCAGCGGGAGCCGTTCGTCCTCTATCCGGCGGCGTTCGACCCCGGCGCGGAGGAGATTGTCGGCGCGGGGCATCTGCACGATCTGTTCAAGGCCTGGATGGCGGAGAGCCGCGGCGGAGAGAAGCGCCAAGCTCCGGCGATGGCTGACGCTACTGCCCCCGCACGTCCGCCGGGGGCGGCAGCGGATTTGGCGTCCTGATGATCACGCTGGACGGACCCGGAGGGGGCAGCGGCCGCGGTGGAGCCGGAGGTTGTGGCTTGTCGTCGTTCATCAGGGACTCCGAACATATGGAAAGATGCATGCGCCCACCCGGTGTAGGTCCAGGGTATCGTGCATGGATGAGGTGAGTGCAGGAGCCCGGATTTCGCGCGTAAAGGATAGTAACAGGGATGACAACAGGGACACGGAGCACCAGGCACGCAACGCCGCCAGCCGCCAGCGCTTGCGGGATCTCGTGGCGCGATTGGACGACGAAGCGTTGCAGCGGCAGGTCGACGACGACTGGACCATCGGGGCCATCCTGGCGCACATGGCCTTCTGGGATGAGAGCTGCGTCGTGCGCTGGGACGCGTTCGACCGCAAAGGGGCGTTCACCGGGCTCACCGATGAGGTCGTCGAACTGATCAATACGGCGAATCTGCCGACCTGGCGCGCGCTCTCCGGGGGAGCCGTTCGTGAGGTGGTGCTGCACGCGGCCGAGCGTGCGGACGCCCGCACCAGCGATCTGTCCGAGGCCGCGCTCGCCTACGTCGCCGCGGCCGATCGTAGGTTCATCCTCGAACGCTTTAGCCATCGTGACGAGCATCTGGACGAGATCGAGCGCGCGCTCGCGCGTTGAGCGGGGTTGCGCGGCCCAGAAACGTTCCTACTCGACGCCTTGAATCGCATCGCCGACCCGGATCCACCCGCCCTCGACGATGCGGGCGCGCAGCCCGCCGCGATGGACCAGTGGCGCCAGGACCGGCTTGCCGGTGACCTCCTCCAGGTGGTTGCAAGGCGGGCAGGCGCGGACGCCCTGGCAAACGACCTCGCCGACGCGAAAGCGCTGGCCGAGGAGGGGATCGAGGCGGATGCCGCGGGTAGTGATGTTGCGCCGGTGCTCGTCTACTCCCAGGGCGACGCCGGTTTCCTCCTGCACCGCGGCCAGGGCCTCCTCTTCGATGAGGGTCAGCTCGCGGGCGCCGGGGTCAGTGGGCGTGGCCGAGTAAAAGCCGTCTCCCGTTTGATAGCGGTCTCCCGCCAGGCCCTCTCCGGCGATGGCCTCCGCTTCCGTCACGCGCTGCATCGCTTCGCCGGCGCCCGTGGCGATCGCGATGGCGACCACGTCCCCGATCATCTGACGGCTCCTCGCGCTCACTCCACTGACCACTGACCACGAGGCGATTCTACGCGGCGCCGGGGGCGAAGGAACAGAGAAGGAGGGCATGCCGCGGTGCGCGGGATGGGGCATGCCCCATCCCACCACGCGCCGGCCGCGGTCCCTGTTGCCGTCAGCCCTAAACCGAGCGCGCCCAGTTCGAACAGAATGTGATGAAGTACGACGAAGAGATGACGAAACATGGAAAGAGCAAAAACCTGCTATACTTAAGGTATGAAAACACACAATACGTATGAACCGAACGACACTAAAGCCCTCATCCTCGGCAACGAAGAGCGCACCATCGTCAACCGGGAGAAAGCCGAGTCGATGCTGCGGCTGCGGGTGATGCCGGCGTTCGCGCAGATTCAGGACGAGCTGCATCGTCCCGACCAGCAGCAGAATGTGGTCTACGACGAAACATCACCGACCTCGGCCGAGCTGAGCGTTTCCGGCCGTCAGGTGGACACCGGCGGCGGCGCGAAGCCGGCGGAGACGCTGCGCTACGCCCTGAAGATCGCCTTCGGCTCGCAATCGCTTGCCGTGCGACGAACCGTCAATGGCAAGGAAGGCGACTTCCACGGCCAGGCCAACTACGACAGCCTCACCACGAGCGCCATCGTCGACGACATCCAGCGCTCGTGGCGCAAGGCGCAGAACCCGTAGCCTTCTGAAATGGCCGTCAGGTCAAAGCTGAACACGCGTGCGCACCCGCGCTCGCGTTTTGGCGTTTGCTGCCGTCTGGCCAGGCGCCCATGCGCGGCGCGAACCTACGGCGACCTGGACCCGCTGATTCGCCAAAGGTGGCTAGACCTCCCGCCCTGCCTCTGCAACCGCCTCAAATCAGACCATGCCATCGTGCTCAGCCCCGTTTAGGGGGCTTTCGTCAATCCAGCGGGATGGCTTTCAGCCTCCCGCGGCACGCCAGCGGAGGTCCCTTCTGCCGGTCTCTTTCCCGAGCTTAGGGCGCAATCGGTGTGGCGAACAGCTCCCGCACCATATCCAGGTCCAGGTCTTCGACAATGAAATCGCTCGATTCCAGATCGGCCGCGTTCACCCGTTGCAACCGCACGCTATCGACCGCGTCGAAGGGGACCACGTAGGCGCTCGGCTGGCCGCTGGGCGGAAAGTGCTGCCGCTCGACGACGTAGTAATTTCCGTTGCGCGCGGTGACCAGAATCAGCTCGGCCTCCGGCATCGTGCCGCGCACGCCGTCGGAGAGGGTGAACTCCACCGCGATGCTCGAATCGGAATAGCCGGTCATCAGCAGCTCGGCGTCGAGCGCCGCCCCATGGGCGGTGGTGACAAGGGCATCGAGCAGATAGAGCCCGAAGAGCAGCGCAATCGGGATGAGCTTCCGCTGCCGGACCTGCGCCAGAATCACCTGGCGGGGCCCGAAGCTGAGCCAGAGCACGTAGACGATGAGCAACCCGCCGAGCGTTTCCATCAGTTGGGAAACTTCGCTCAACACCGAGCTGGTGAACACCGCCCCCGTGTCCGTCGCGGCGCGAAAGGCGGCGATCACCAGCGGAGAAACGATCAGGGCGTTGAGGAGGAGCAGAAAGAGGCGGCCGAAGCGGTGGTAGACGCGGTCATACCAGGAGCGCAACCGGGGCATGTGCGAGGAGAGCATGCGGTAGAGGAGATAGAAGAAGAGGAGGGTCGATGGATACTCCAGCAGGCTTTGCAGCACGTGGGCCGATTGCAGGGCGATGAACGGGGGTTGCAGATCGAGCGCGGTGACCTCGATCGACATCCGCCCGTAGTAGGCATCGGTGTAGACCGACCCAACCAGATAGAGCCCGGTCGAAGTAGCGACGGCGATCGCCGCCGACTCGATGACGCGCTGCGCCGTCCCCAGCCCCGGCATGGGCGCGCGCAGAGACGCGGCCGGCGCCGGTTCTCGCTCGATGGCTGCGACACGTTCAGCTTCAGCCTGTTCGGACACGACGCCTTTCGTGTCGGGTCTACCCGGTTGCGGTCGATGAGAGGGAGATCATAGCGTACGGTTTGGGTGACGGGTGACGGGTGACGGGTGACGGGTGACGGGTGACGGGTGACGGGTGACGGGTGATGGGAGTCGGAGGTCGGGAGTCGGGAGTCGGGAGTCGGAGGTCGGGGAAGAGACCGGGTCCTCCACCCCCCGTCTTCCGTCCTCCGTCCTCCGTCCTCCGTGAGCAGGCGCGGGTCCGGATGCTATCTTTTCGACAGAGGAACGACCCCGACGATGCGCAAAGAACCCCTGACCATCACCATCGATCCGGAGAGTGAGCTTGGCCGCGCTCTGGAGGAGCGTGAGACCGACGGCGCACCGGTCATCTTGCTGCGGGGCGGCACGCGCTTCCGTGTCATCCGCGATGCGGACGATCCGTGGGCGGACTACGACCCGGAGAACGTGCTGGAAGGGCTGCGCGAGATTGCTGGCACCCTCTCCCCAGCCGAGGGCGAGCGGATGAAAGAGCTCATCTACCGCGGCCGCGAGGAAGGCACCCGCCCCATCGACCGCCCGTGAGGAGTCTGGTCGATGCCGACTGGCTGATCGATGCCGCCATCGGTCGGCCACGAGCGCAGCGCACCCTGGACCGCTTGGGCGACGAGGGTCTGGCTGTCTCCATCATTTCTGTCGCCTCGGCCTGACGCAACAACACCCTTACCGTTTTTCTTGAGCTGCTGGTTCGCAGCGACACGCACGCCCTGGCTCGGTGCGGGCGACCGAGACGTTACGGAATGCGGAGCCGTTCTTCGCGGCGTTCGGGATTGAGGCCGATGATCCAAATGTGGCTGCCGGTGGAAGAGCGGATTGTGATCTGGTAAGGCTCCAAGGCGCAACCTTGGGCAGAATAAGAATATTCGCTGTAGGAA
>JBBRVX010000127.1:0-15780 GCA_038246475.1 Thermomicrobiales bacterium
CGAACGCCAACGAGGACACCGCCAAGCAGATCGCGGACCTCGATTCACTCATCGCGCAGGGCGTCGATATCCTTATCTTCCCGCCGCGGGAATCGCAAGCGCTGGCGCCATCGGTCCTGAAAGCGAAAGCGGCGGGGATTCCGGTGATCCTCATCGACCGGGACGTCGATCACAGCATTGCCAAGCCAGGCGAAGACTACGTGACGTTCATCGGCTCGGACTTCGTCGACCAGGGGCGCCGCGCCGCGGAGTGGCTGGTGGAAGCGACCGGCGGCGAAGCGAAGATCATTCAACTTGAGGGCACAACGGGCTCGGATCCGGCCATCGATCGCAAGACCGGTTTCGAGGACTATCTCAAGGGCTCGTTCCGCGGCACGCCAACGCCGGACGGCGAATTCGCCGGCATGGAAATCATCGCCTCGCAGACCGCGGACTTTCAGCGCGATCCAGGCCGCGAGGTGATGCAGACCCTCCTCGCCGCGCATCCCGACGTAACCGCCGTGTACGCGCACAATGACGAGATGGCGATTGGAGCGATCGCGGCGCTGGAGGAAGCGGGCCGCAAGCCGGGCGAAGATGTCATCGTCGTTTCGATCGACGGCGAAAATGCCGCGCTGGACGCGATCCTGGACGGCACGCTCGGCGCGTCGGTCGAGTCCAGCCCGTTCTTCGGGCCGATCGCGTTCGAGACCATGATGAAGTACGTCAACGGCGAGGATATCCCCGACTGGGTAAAGGTCGAGGATCGTTTCTTCGACAAGAGCAACGCCGCCGAGTTCCAGGGCAAGCAGTTCTAGCCGATTCGGCAGAGATCAAGACACGTAAATTGGGGCGGCCGCATGGCCGCCCCAGTCACGGCGCAGTGCGTTCACCGGCGAGCCCATGCCGGATCACCGTGCGATAAATCGACCGGAGGCTCTTCATCGTGAACGACCTGGCGCCTCAACCCGAATCGCCTGCTCCCCTCCTCCTGATGGAGGGGATCGCCAAGGCATTCCCCGGTGTCGTCGCGCTCGATGGCGCCGCGCTTGAGATTGCCCCTGGCGAAGTTCATGCGATCATCGGCCAGAATGGCGCCGGCAAAAGCACGTTGATGAAAATCCTCAATGGCGTCTACCGGCGCGACGCTGGAAGCATCGTGCTCGATGGCCGAGCGGTGGATTTTCGCGATCCTCAGGAGGCGCAATCGGCCGGCGTCAGCACCATCTACCAGGAAATCAACCTCGTTCCGTTCCGTAGCGTCGCCGAGAACATCTTCATGGGACGCGAGCCGCGGCGCTGGGGCCTGCTCGATCGGGAGCGCATGAACCGCGACGCCGCCGCGATTCTGGCGCGGTTGGGGGTGCATGTCGATGTACGACGGCCCTTGGGAACGCTGAACATCGCCATGCAGCAGATGGTGGCCATCGCCCGCGCCCTCTCCACCGATGCGAAGATCGTGGTCATGGATGAGCCGACCTCGTCGCTGGACGATCGGGAGGTAGAGGTCCTGTTCGAGGTGATTCGCGGCCTCAAGGCGAACGGGATCGCGGTCATCTACATCAGCCACCGGCTGGATGAGCTCTATGCCGTCTGTGACCGCGTGACCGTGATGCGGGATGGCAAGACGATCGACCACCGCGCGGTCAATGGGGTGAGCAAGCTCGAGCTGGTGGCCCGCATGCTGGGCAAAGAGATCGGCGAAGTTCGGCGATCGGGCGCGACCGGGTTCCGGCATCAGGGAGCACGGGTGGCTGGCGAGGTGCTGATCGAGGCCACGGGATTGCAGGGCGAGGCGCTTGATGGCGCGAGCGTGTCTGTTCGCGCCGGTGAAATCGTCGGGCTGGCAGGTCTGCTCGGATCGGGGCGGACCGAGGTCGCCCGCGCGCTCTTCGGGGCCGATGCGGCCGATGGCGATCTGCGCGTGAAAGGGAAGCCTGTCCGGTGCAGTTCCCCGCGCGACGCCATCAAGGCCGGACTTGGACTCTGCGTCGAGGATCGCAAGGCGGATGGCATCATTCCGTACATGTCGGTTCGGGAAAATCTTACGCTGGCAGCGCTGCCGGCGCTGGCCCGGCGGGGAATCGTCGATACGACTGAGCAGCGGAAGATTGTGGATCGGTTCATCGCCCGATTGGGCATCAAGACATCGGATCCGGAGCAGGCCATTCGCGAACTGTCAGGCGGCAATCAGCAGAAGGTGCTGTTGGGCCGCTGGCTCTGCCTCGATCCATCGCTCCTGCTGCTCGATGAGCCAACGCGCGGCATCGACGTGGGCGCCAAGGCAGAGATCCAGGAACTGATCGACGAACTCGCCGATGAAGGGCTGGGCGTGCTGATGATCTCGTCGGAGCTGGAGGAGATCATCGAGGGCGCCGACCGGGTTGTGGTGCTGCGCGAAGGCCGCACCGTGGCCGAATTCGATGCTGTCGACGTGAGTCAGGATGTGGTCATGCACGCGATGGCGCATGGCGAAAATCACGAACCGGCGACGACGGTGGCCGGCTAACCAGGTGGCAGCATCGACGAGCCAGGCGGCGGGACCCGGCAGCGCTGGCCCAGAGCCGGCAATGAAGCGTGTTGATGTCCCGGCGCTGATTCGGGCCTACGGTGCGTTCATCGCGTTGGCCGCGCTGATTCTGTACAACAGCATCTTCACCCGGAACTTCCTTTCGATCGGCGCCTTCAACGCGAATCTCACGCAAGCGGCCACGATTGTGATTGTGGCGGTGGGAATGACGTTTGTCATTGCCACGGGCGGCATCGACCTGTCGGTCGGATCGCTGATGGCCATCGCGGGATCACTGGCGCCTCTTTTCCTGCTCGATGCCTATCAGTTCGGGACGCCGGTGGTGGGCCTCGCACTGGCGATCATTGCGCCCCTGGTGGCGACGACTCTGTGCGGAGCCTTCAATGGGGTGCTGGTGACGCGGATCGGTTTGCAGCCGATCATTGCCACGCTGGTGCTCTACCTGGGGGGCCGTGGCATCGCGCAGCTGATCGTCAATGGCGAACTGCGCGAGTTTCGCAATCTTGGCTCGCCCTTGGTGCCGGCCCTGGAGTTCCTGGGGCTCGGCCAGGTTCTTGGCGTTCGGTTCCAGATCATCGTCATGCTCGTCGTCGTCGTCCTCGCGGCCTGGGTGCTGCGCGCGACCACGTTCGGGCGATACGTGCTGGCCACTGGTGGAAATTCCTCCGCCGCGCGATTGGCCGGAGTACCGGTGAATCAGGTCAAAATGGCGGTGTACTGTCTGAGCGGCTTTCTGGCCGGGCTGGCCGGCTTGATCGTCGTCGCCATCAATCGCTCGTCGGACCCGCACCGGGTTGGAGAGTACATGGAGCTCGATGCCATCGCGGCGGTGGCGGTCGGAGGCACGCCGCTCTCGGGTGGCCGGGCAACCATAATGGGCACCCTGGTGGGCGCGCTGATCATTCAGTTGCTGCGTTTCACCCTCATTGCGAACAATGTGCAGGATGGGATAACCCGCATGGTGATTGCCGCCGCCATCATCATCGCCGTTCTGGCGCAGCGGCAACGAGTGACGTGAGAGAGGCAAAATGGCGAGCGCGAAAGTCGGCCCAGTGGCCATGGATGAACGAGGCGCCGCTCGGGACCGCGTGATTAGCGCCATTCAGCGGCAAGGGGCGCTGATCGCGCTCGTGCTCCTTGTTGTCTTCGGCGTGGCGCGGTACGGCACGACGTTTTACAGCCAATACAACATCTTTGACGCGTTCCTGAACAACAACACCTTCTATGCCTTGACCGCCTTGGGGATGACCTTCGTCATCATTTCCGGCGGCATCGACCTCTCAGTTGGTTCAGTTGCCGTGTTTGCCGCGGTGACGGCCGCCCGCCTGAGCGTTTACGGCCTGGCGCCGGCCCTCGTGGGCGCGGTGCTGGCGGGGATCTTCGCCGGGCTCATCAACGGCTGGCTGATCGCGCGTTTTGCCTTGCAGCCATTCGTGGTGACGCTGGCCATGCTGCTGGCCGCTCGCGGGGCCGGGCTGACGCTTTCAAACAACGCCCCGGTGATGGTCGATTTTGCGAAGGGCTTCACCCAACTCGGAATGATTCATCTCGGACCCGTCCCGTTGCCGGTGCTGATCACCGCGGTCCTCTATGGGCTTGGGATGCTGCTCCTCAACCGGACTCGTTTTGGACGCCATGTGCTGGCCATCGGCGGCAACGAAGAGGCCGCCCGCCTGGCCGGAATCCCGGTGGCCAGGACGCTGGTCGTGGTCTACGCCATGAGCGGCGCGCTGGCCGGGCTGGCGGGGGCGTTCCTGGCCGCGCTCTCGTTTTCCGGCTCCCCGACAGGAGCGATCGGCTGGGAGCTGTCGGCGATCGCCGCCGTGGTCGTGGGCGGCACGCTGCTGACCGGCGGCATCGGGTCGGTCGGCAGCACGCTGATCGGGGTGCTGCTGTTGGGACTGATCTTCGTCACGCTCAATTTCGAGCGGGGACAGGGGACGTTTCAACTCAACTCCTTCTGGGAAAACTTCATTCGGGGGGCGTTTCTCCTAATCGTGGTGGTCTTCCAGAGCCGTCTGGCGAAACGGGGCAACGCGGCGAACTGACTACAGTGTTTCCACCCTCGTGTCATCCCGACGACGGCGGGATCTCCGTTCGGACGCGCGAACGATCGCGGGGGAACACAATATTCTTCGTTGTTCAGAATGGCGCTTGCTTTGACGCTGTACTAGGCGAATGGCGAGGTCTGGATCCCCCCGGAGCGATCTCCATGGATGATGAGCCGGGACGAACGTCGTGCCCGAAGAGGTCTGGAGAAATCGGATCATGGCGCGTCGATGCCGTGGTGTTGCCGGGCAGCGGCGCGAAGATGCAGATCAGGCGGCCGATCGAGCTCGACCCGCTGCTCGACGCCGTGGCCGGGGACCCCGAGCAGAACCTCCCCTACTGGGCCGAGATCTGGCCGAGTGGAGTGGCCCTGGCGGCAACGATTCAGCGTCACCCAAACGCGATCCGGGGGAAGCGCGTCGTCGAGCTCGGGTGCGGGCTTGGAGTGACGGCCATCGCCGCACTGCGCGCGGGCGCCGATCTGCTGGCGACGGACTATGCGGCGGACGCCCTGGCGCTTTGCGCCTTCAACTGCATGGCAGAGGCGGGGAGGGCGCCGGACGCGTTGCAGATGAACTGGCGGAATCCGCCGCGCGCGCTGCGCGAGGCCGCCGGAGCGGGGTTCCCAATCGTCCTCGCCGCCGATGTGCTCTATGAGGCGAGAGACGTCGAACCGCTGCTGAAGCTGATGGATTGGCTCGTGGCGCCAGGCGGCGAACTCTGGCTCGCCGAACCGGGTCGGCCTCCCGCCGCACGATTTCTCGATGACTTGCGCGAGAATGGTTGGGCTGAAGAAGAGGAGCGCTGTGCCGGTCCATGGCCTGACTCCGCGGACAATCGCAAGGGAGTGGTTGTCGCGGTTCACCGCATGCGAAAGGAGACGCGCAAAGAGAGCGGGTGGAAATGAAACGAATGCAGTTTCTAACGCCTCCTGGCCTCCACCCCCTCACCCCCTTCGTCATTACGTATATTGGCCGAGAATCTGCACGAGCTCAACGAGGTTGCCGAAGGGATCGCGCACGAAGAGACGCGGGCGATTTTTGATCGTTTCCGGCGTTCTCGGTTCGTAGCCGTGTTCGCTCAGGCGGGAGCGGAACGCTTCGAGGTCATCGACCTCCAGGCACAGATGTTGCTCGGCCGAGTTGGGACCCATGTTCTGTTCCTGAAACACGTGAACTTCATCACCATCCTCATTCGCGGCGAACCAGATCAGGGTCATCTGGTTGAGGCCGGACGGTTTGGGAATCTCGCGCATGCCCAGGGCTTCCCCGTAGAAGGCCCGCGCCTGTTCGTCGCCTCCTGGGGGCATCGGCACGCTGGTGTGCTGCAATCGCTTGACGGTAGGCAACATGAGCTCCTTTCAATATACGGAAGTGTGGCACGTATTTCCGCACAGTCGGCGAGGGGTGTCGAGGCCGCTGCGATCGGCCTTGCCGCGGCGCGCACATGGACGGATGATGCCGGACGACAGGAAGCGGGCAGTATACGGGAGTGGCGAACCTTGACGACCCCAGACGCGGGATTTCCCAATCTCCATGTGAGCGGGCATCCATTGGTGCAGCAGAAGATCCGGATGCTTGCCGATCGGCGGACCGACTCCAAGCATTTCAGGGAGTTGGTGAGCGAGCTGACTTCGCTGATGGTGTACGAAGCGACCTCCGATTTGCCAACGCGCGTGGTTCGGTTCGAGACACCGTTGGAAGCGACCGAGGGAATCGAGGTGGTGGTCCGGGTCGGTCTGGTGCCAATCCTGCGCGCGGGACTGGGGATGACTGACGCGGCCCTGGCGATTCTCCCGTCGGCTGATGTCTGGCACCTGGGCTTCCGGCGCGATGAAGAGACCCACCGTCCGGAGAGCTACTACAACCGGCTGCCCGACTCGTGCCCAAACGACCTGGTGATCGTGCTCGATCCGATGCTGGCCACCGGCGGTTCCGCTTCGGCGGCAATATCAACCCTGAAGTTGTGGGGAGCGCCAAAGATCACGTTTGTCGGACTGATTGCGGCTCCCGAGGGGGTGGCGAGGTTGCTGCGCGATCATCCTGATGTCAGGGTGCATGTGGCCAAGCTCGATCGCGAGCTGGACGAAAACGCCTATATCCGGCCGGGTCTTGGCGATGCCGGGGACCGCATGTTCGGGACGGAGCCGTCAGCGTGGGATCCGCTGATAAGGTGAACGATGCGGATCTTTTTGGATCGGGAATGCGTATTGCCGTGAACGGCGCTACTTCGGGCGGCCAGAGAATCTCGGAGGACGTTTCGGCGCCGCCGCGGCTGTAAGGGCGACGCCTGCGTCCTTGCGGCCCGCGGCACGGCAAACGGCGTCGCTGTTCCAGAACGCTGTGACTTAGTTCGGCCGGCGGCGGCTCATGCGCCGGTGGGGGATGCCGCGGACGTCGTAGAGTGGTCCCGTTGGCACGAACCCGAGCCGGCGATAGAACGACTCGGCCGGGGCCTGGGCCGCCAGCATCACCTCAGGGACGCCGTCGGCATCGGCGGCAGCCAGGAGGAAGCGCATGAGCTCGCGTCCGATCCCCAGACCGCGGACATCCGGCAGGGTGGCAACCCAGGCGATGAGCGCTGGTCCTCCCGTGAAGGGATTCGGGGTGAGCCGCGCTGTCGCCACCGGCCTCCATCCCGATCCAGGTTCGAGAGATGTTTGTATTTTGGCCAGGGCAATCAGGCTGCGCGCGTCGTCGGGGTCGGAGACGAGGAGGTTTGGCGCTCTCTGTTCTTCGGCGAAGACCCGGCGGCGGATTTCAAACACCGCCAGTTGATCGGCTGCATCAATGGCCTGCACGACGTCAATCAGTGCTGTCCGTGAAGTCTTGATAGGAGACACGTCCCTGGTAGCCGGAGCGTTCATGTCGCCTCTTCTTCCGGCCGGGCCATCATGGCCTGCCGCGATAACTCCAGTTCAGCAACCTTTCCCCGCACAGAACGCAACGTCTCCCGCACCGCGATGAGCTGCTCGGCGACGCGATCGGGAGCGGTGCCGCCGTGGACATCGCGGGAGGCAAGGCTTTCAGCGGCGGAGAGGGGAGGGCGCTCGGTGGCAAAGAGGGGATGCGCCGCCGCCCATTCCGCGTCCGTGAGATCGGCGAACGTCTTGCCCGCGGCGATGCACTCCCGGACGAGCCGCCCAGTCACATCGTGCGCTTCGCGGAACGGCACGCCGTGGCGAGCAAGGAGATCAGCGGCGTCGGTGGCGAGGCTGAAATCGGCTATTGCCGCTTCGCCCATGCGATCGGCGCGCCAGCGGGCAGTGCGCATCATGGGGGGCAATACATCGAGCGTGGCGAGAAGCGTATCGACCGAATCGAAAAGCGATTCCTTGTCTTCCTGAAAATCCTTGTTGTAGGTTAGCGGCAGGCCCTTGGCGGTGGTGAGCATCGCCATCAGATTCCCATACACGCGCCCCGTCTTGCCGCGCGCCAGCTCGGCCACGTCCGGATTCTTTTTCTGCGGCATGATCGAGCTGCCGGTGGAAAAGGCGTCAGAAAGTTCGATGAAGCGGAACTCCGCCGATGCCCAGAGAATGATCTCCTCCGCCAAGCGGGAGATATGCATGGCGATCATGGCGCAGGCATAGAGCGCATCAAGCACAAAGTCTCGGTCGGCGACGGCGTCGAGGCTGTTTGCCGACGCGCTGGCGAAGCCAAGATCGATACGGGTCGCTTCACGGTCGATGGGATAGGTGACGCCAGCGAGCGCCCCAGCGCCAAGCGCCATGACATCGGTGCGGCGGTAAGCATCCTTAAGTCGGTCCAGGTCGCGGGTCAACATCGCGGCGTAGGCAAGCACGTGGTGTGCCAGCAAGACCGGCTGCGCGCGCTGCAAATGGGTGTACCCGGGCATGGCGATGCCGGGATTGGCGGCAGCGGTATCCACGAGCGCATCGGCGAGATCAAGCACCCCGTTCATCAGTGCCAACAGCGCGCCTTTGGTCCAGAGCCGCAGGTCGTTCGCGACCTGATCGTTGCGGGAACGGCCCGTGTGCAGCTTGCCCGCGACGGCGCCAACGATTTCGCGAAGGCGACGTTCGACGCCGGTGTGCACGTCTTCATCGGCAATCGTGAGCACGAAGTCGCCAGCGTCTGACTCGGCGAGCACCTGCCACAGACCGCGCTCCAGCACTTCAGCGTCATCGGGGGAAATGATCCCCTGCTGGCCAAGCATTCTGGCGTGGGCAATCGAGCCGCGAATATCCTCTCGGATCATCCGCACATCGAAGGCGACGGAGGCGTTGTACGCCTCCAGGCGACGATCGGGCGCTTCCCCGAATCGTCCGCCCCACGCTTTGAGTGACCCCGCGCTGTCGGGCACCTTCATTTCCCCTGCCACGATTTCCCCGGTAACGCCAGATGTGCGTTTCCGGCCGGGCGAGGATAACACCATGCTGCCTGAAAGCGGGATACTGTCCGCCACATTGAGGCATTCGTGATATCCGGAAGGGACGGCATCGTGACGACGCTGGTGACCGGGGGCAATGGTTGGCTCCCGAGCCATATAGTGAGACGCCTCGCGCGGGCCGGGGAGACGGTCGTCAGTTATGACCTGATGGAACCGGACGCCTATCTGCACGAGTTCCTGGGCGAAGACGCGGCGCGAGTGGTGTTCGAATCGGGAGACATCACCGACCGGGAACGCCTGCGCACGGTAGCAATCCGCCACGGTGTGACGAACATCATCAGCGCCGCGGCGATCACGCCACGGGTTGAGCGGGAACAACGCGAGCCAGGCCGGATCATCGAGGTCAATCTGGGCGGCGTCGTGAATGCCCTGGAGGTTGCGCGGGAGCTGCCCGATTTTCGACGCTTTGTACACGTTTCGTCGTGCGCGGTGTTTGGCGACGTGCCCGGAGTGACCGCACTCGACGAGGATTCTCCGGCGAACTCCACAAACCTCTATGGCATCACCAAGCTGGCGGGAGAGCGGGTCGCTCTGCGCTATGGCGAGCTGTTTGGTCTTGAAGTGATCGCAATTCGTCCCAGCAATGTCTTTGGCCCAATGGAACGCATCACCCCTGGCTACGCGGGCGCAACCGAACTGCGCGAAATGCTGCGGATTCACTTTGCAGGCAAGCCGATAACGGTCAATTCCCTGGAAGGCCCGTACCGCGATTGGACGTACGTGGAGGACGTTGCCGAGGGAATCGAGCGGGCGTGGTCCGTGGCGGGACCGCTGGAACGACGCGTCTTCATTGTTTCCAGCGGGGAGCAGCAGTCACTCGGCGAAGTTCTCGCCGCATTTCGCCAGAATCTTCCCGATCTCGAGTACAAAGTGGTTTCGAAGGATGAAGCGAACTTCCCCGTTTCCGGGGGCGGGCCAGGCCCGTTGCCGTCAAACCGGCGCGCCCGGGAAGAGCTGGGATGGGAGCCCCGCACATCCTTCGCCGACGGCATGCGTGAATATTTGCAGTGGATTGCTACGAATGGACCGCAGTGACCTCCCCAAACGACGATTGACCAGATCGTCTCACGAGTGCTAGGGTCGATTTGGGTTTGGATCGGGATTTGTGGGCCAAGGCGGGGGTAGTGGCGCCGGTGCAATCGCATCTCTTCAGGGTGCTCGTTTTCGTGCTGACGCTTCTGGCGCCGCTGGCGTCCATCACCAATCCGGTGGCGGCACAGGATGCATTCCCGCGCGAGGAAGGCGTCGTGGTTGGCACCACGGGCTTGAATATCCGGAGTTGTCCAGAAGTCTCCTGCGGCAGCGAAGGTCTTGCCCAACTCGAGGATTCGCTGATCATTACGGGACCGGTCGAAAACGGCTATGTCCCGGTCGAATGGAAGGGCAAGGCGGGCTGGGCATGGCAGCTCTATGTCGCGTCTGAAAGCCGGGGCACGCCTTTCCTGGAATCGGGAACCCCCGGCTGCGATCGTGTAGCGTTCATCTTCAACATCGGCATCGGCGAGAAGATGCAGATGCAAGCGTTGCGCTGGCTCAAGCAGCAGAAGGTGCCGGCGACGGTCTTTCCAATGGGGTGGTGGGCCATCGCGTTTCCCGATGACATGCGGGAGATCGCCATGCTGGGCTTTCCGATCGGCTCGCATGGCGACGTGCGGCTGAACCTCACCGGATTTGCCGATGACGAGGTGGTAACCGACCTCAAGGACTCGGTTACGCATATCCGTCAGATCACGGGAGAGGACCCGGTGCCGTACTTCACGCCCTATGCCGCCGACATGGACGACCGGGTGCGCAATCTCGTGGGGCGCGAAGGCTTTCTTCCCGTGGGATGGGATGTCCCGGCGGATGACTGGGACGAAGGGATCACGGCGGAGTATGTCTATGACCGGGTGATGCCAAACGTCGTGGATGGTTCGATCGTCGAATTTCATCTCGATGGACCGTCGTCCGCGGAATCGACGGCCGTGGCGATCCCCTGGATCGTCAGGGACCTGAAAGCACAAGGGTTCCGGTTCGTGACCATCGCAGAGATGGCGCAGCCATGCGGCGCGGCCACTCCCGTCCCCGCATCACCCGTCGCGGCGGCGCAAGCAGCGTCACCCGTGCCGGCGGCCACGACCCCCCGGCCGTCGTCTTGACGCGCAGGTGTAGGTCGAGACGAGGCCCCGCGCAAAATGAGCGAGCGGCCGCCGCGCTTATGGTACGCTGAACACCTGTTCGCATTTCCCGCACCGTCCCCGTGATGCGCGAATTCTCGCCGCCTGGAAAGGGAACGGATTTCGGTGACACCGATAGTGAATCCTGCCGCAAGCTCCTTCGCCGATCGTATCAACCGCTTGCATTCCGAGCTCATGCGTGATGGCGTCCAGGTTTCCGACATGCGGCGGGCGCCCGCGATGGAGTTGCAGTTCGCGGGCACCGCCGAGATCGGGCGCGCGCCGATGGGGCCGCGGCCCGGGATCGAGCCGATCGAAGGCCCGATCGCGGCGCGACCCGTGCCGACGATTTCACCGCGCGAATCGCGGTTGTGTTACTTCCTGGATGGCGCTCAACGGACCTTTGCAGTCTGGCGTTGCGGGCTCGTGCCTACGACGGCAACAATCGTGGCGGCGGGGATTCTGCGTCGAGATCCAGCGGAAGATGGGGCAGTCGTGCCAGGCACGCTGGCGCTGGAGCATTGTTGGCTGATTCCGGAGGGTATTGACTCGCGCGTCGACGAATTGTGCAATCGGATTCGGGCGATGAACATGCGCATCGAGGATCCCCGGAAAGCGGCTGGACCGGGGGCCATCGAGGACGATGTGCGCGACTATGGACACCTTCACGAGTTGGCCTACGTAATGGCCCGCCGCGTGCGCGAAGAGGTCGAAGCGCAAGTTCTGCGGGACTGGGTGAGCCGGCCGGAATGGGCAGCCGGTCAGGATTGGATTGTGGTCGATGGCCGGCTGCGCAATCCGACCCCGAGAACCATCGGTCTGGTCAAGCAATTCAGCGACGCGTACCTCTCCGGTGGGGAAGCGGAAACGCTGCTCAGCCTGGCCCCAGGCTACCGGACGACGGCGTTTCAGCCGCGGAATCGCAGATTTGGGGCGGAGTCGGAGGAGCGGACCCTCTGGTACATCCGCCTCTGGGACTCGGCGGGGATGGACGCGCGGCATGCGCTGGTCCGCGTCGAGGCGCCAAGCAGTGTCTGCACCACTGACGAAATCGACCGCATTTCAAGCTGGATTCTGGCCGAGCGAACTCCGCGCGCCACCGGCGACAGCCGCTGGGCGACCCTGCTCTACCCCGTGCATATCTTGGAACGGATTCTGAAGCGACGGCTCGATGCCGATACGCTCGGCTGGCCGAGCGCTTAGAGCCGAAACGCCGATGACGGAGAGCGCGCGATGACCACGACGATCGAGCTCATTGGCCTTGATGAACTCCTTCCCAACGGGATGGAGCACGAGGTATTCACCCCTCCGGAGCTTACCGAGAGATTTGCGAGTTTTATCGACAGCCGCGTCGGGCCTATCGGCCGGGTCGTTGGCAGCGAACGCGAGCCCGCCGGTTCGCATCTGTTCGCCATGTGGTCGTCAGAAGGCGCGACCACCCTTGACGTCGGGCACATCGTGGTGGCGTTCTCGGAAGAGGCGGCGGTGATCGGCGTCATCGACGAACCGCGCCGCTTCTCAGATTTGAAAAGCTTCCTCGACGACTACTTCGATCGCCGCATGGAAGACGCCATCGACGCGGAGCTGGCGACGCGGCGGCCGGAAATGCTGGTTTTTTCGGTGCGCGTGTTGGCCACGAAGCATCTGCGGGACGATGTCGATTCCCACCGGCCTCCCGTGAGCGGCCCGGTCTGGTTCGCGACCCCGGCGGCGATTGACTACGCGCTCGGCCGGGATGATTTCACCGGAACGCCGATCCCGGCGCTCATGCACACGAATGGCAACCCGGCCTGGAACGACGCTGGCGAAGAGACGTACAACGCGGATGGCCATATCGTCTTTCAGCGATCGCCGATCTGGCTCGACAGCGACTATCTCCTCGGGCCGGAAGCGGGGCACGCCAACTGGACGGGCCAATCTGGCCTGGCGACAAAGACGAGCCACGCCGTTTTCCTGTTGAGCGCGGTGTTCCAGAAGCTGCGGGCCGAGAAGAAGTCGGTCGCGGCGCTGATGTTCAATGTCAAAGGGCCCGACTTGCTCTGGCTCGATAAGCCCGCCACCCCCGACGCAGGGTGGGAGGAGGCGTACGCGGAGGCCGGAACGAAGTCGCTCAGCTCAGAGGACCTCGACGCCTATCGAGCGCTGGGCCTGGAGCCGAAGCCGTTCGAGCATGTGCGCATTTTCGCCCCGTTCAAGCCGGGTCAAGCCCCGGGCGGGCATGGCGCGATCGATGTCCAGCTCGAGCGGCTGACAGCGACGTTCCCCGGGGCGCTGAACACGGATCGCGACAACCCTGCCGAATCGACTGGCGTTGTCTTCCCGGTGCTCTGGTCGTTGGAACCGCTGCTCTGGATGCCCCACAAGGTCTTCGATTTTGGAGATCTGGACGACAAGTTGAGCGGGTTCATCTACGAACTGCGATCGAGTGGGATTGCGTCGATGAATCAGCTTGAGGCCAAGTTCCACGAGATTGAAGGCTACTTTGACGAAGACCCCAGCAAGAGCGAGTGGCACGGTCACCACAAGTTCACCATACAGAAGGCAAGGAATCGTTTTCAGTCTCTCCCCGACAAGTTCGGTGGGCTGCTCTCACGGAGCATGGTGGAGTACGGCAATCTGCCAAAGGTGGATGGACCCTTCAGCGATCAAGAGCTTCGCGTCGTCGATATCGCGGACTGCAACTCAGACGTGCAGGAAATCCTGGTCACCAAAGTCATCGAGAAGATCTGGAAGATGGCCGAGCAGCAGAAGCTGGGCGTCGATACGGTGGTGATTTTCGTCGATGAGTTGAACAAGTACGCGCCGGCTGGTGGGCAAGGAGGCTTGCGCGACACGCTCGTCGATATCGCGGCACGAGGACGGCATCTGAATGTCGTCCTCTTTGGCGCCGAGCAGTTCCGCTCAAAGGTCGATGGCGAGATTCTGGGCAACTGCGGCACGTCGTTCTATGGCCGGGTCGGCGATGAAGAGCTGACCAATGCCGCCTATCGGTCACTTTCCGAAACGACGAAGCATGAGCTGCTGGGTCTGAAGAAGGGGAGGCTGCTGGCCCGCCACGCCCACTTCCGAGCTCCTCTGTTTGGGTCGTTTCCGCTCAAGCCGACGGTGGACGGCATGATGGGGCAGCGCATCTTCAATGGCTCCGAAGCGGGTGTTTCGCGCGGTCACGATGCGGACGGGCTGTTCAAGACACTGCGGGCGATCATGGGCGAGAGCGCCCCGACGAAGCACGCGGTGCGCAGCGCCGCGGATGGCCTGGGCAGCGATGCTCTGACCAGGATCACGGCGCAACTCAACGGGATGTATGGGAACGGTCCCCGCGACATCCGCGCCAATCCGTGGGGACAGGCCCAGAAGTTGATGGCCAAGGAGCGGACCCGGATTTGAGCTCAGCATCGCCCGCTTCTCTGCGCATTGCCCATCTCGCCGATACGCACCTCGGCTATTCCGCCTACGGGAAGGCCGATCCCGGGTCGGGCCGCAACCAACGCGCGGTCGATATCGAGCGGAGCTTCGCGGCGGCGATTTCCGATATTCTGACCCGTGACGTCGATCTGGTGCTGCATGCCGGAGACGCCTTCCATCACACCCGGCCTTCCTGGTCGACGCTGACCCATTTCGTGCGGCAAATGCGGCGTCTGGAACTGGCCGGGATTCCCGTGGTGGTGATCGCGGGCAATCACGATACGCCGCGCTTGCGGACAACCGGCTCGGTCTATGGCCTGCTGGCGCTGGCCCTTCCCGGAACGCGGTTTATCGCGGGATACGAAACCGAGGAGGTCGCGTTCGAGCGCCTGGGCGTCACGGTGCATGGGGTGCCGCACGGGGCGTTGACCAATCCGGACCCGCCGGCGATTCTGCCGGTTCCGGGCACGAGAAACATTGTGGTCGCGCATGGAATCGTTCCCGGACATGTTTTCGCGGCGGGGCACGAGCCGGGGGAAGCGGATCTGCGTGGGAACATCCTGGCGATTGACCACGACTACATTGCCTTAGGTCATATCCATCTGCGCACCTCGACGGGGATCAATGCCCACTACAGCGGCTCAACCGAGCGCACGTCGTGGAGCGACCAGCAGGCAGAACCGGGCTATGCGCTGGTGACCCTCGGCAAGGAGAGCGGGGTTCCGAAGGTCGAATACATTGACGTGGCGTCGCGGCCGATGGAGACGCTTTCGCCCATTGACGGCGCCGAACGCGAGGCGCGCGATCTGGCGGAGATGATTCTGGCTCGGGCTGGGGCCTTGGGCAAACCGGACGCGATGGTGCGGGTCGAGCTTCGGAATACGCCGCGACCGCTCTTCCGGGAGACCGATGCCATTGTGCGGCGGGAAACCGGCGACAACGCCTGGCATATTCGCCTGACCTCGCCTGGCGAGGCGCTTGATCTCCTGGGCCGGGATGGGATCACGGGGCTGGCCGATCTCCATCCGGTCGCGCTCTTCGAGTCGTTTGTCGCCAGCCGGGAAGCGACGGGAGAGTACGAAAGCGGTTTCGCCAGCGCATTTCGGGAACGAGGCAGAGGGTCGCTGGAGCGCGCGATTGCGCGGCTGCAAGAAGCGGGCGCCAGCGAGGGCGCTTCCTGATGATCATTGCCGCGCTCGATATCGAAAACTACAAGCAGTACGCCGGCCCACACCACATTGATTTTCC
>JBBRVX010000128.1:0-15565 GCA_038246475.1 Thermomicrobiales bacterium
CTCCAACTGGCGGGGCCTCGGGGGTCGCCTGGGCGACTGCCGCTCGCGGGCTCAGGACCATAAGCAGAAGCAGCGTCACGGCAGTTAAATGTCGCAGCATCGGGATACCCTCCGTCGGTCCGGCGCCCCCTTGTGCCGCCGGACCCACATGGCGAACGAAAAAAAGGAACATCAAGCATTCGAACGTGCGATGCGGTCGCCTCCTTGTCGACCTGAAGTGAATACACAAGTTCAACATTGAACTTACTTGGCAGCGAATGTTCCAACAGTCGGTATCAGGGGTTACTCCCGCGTCAAATCGAGGGCGAAATCGAGGTCGCGCAGTGTTTCGTGCAGCGAGATGAGCCGCTGCGCTTCCAGCGATGCCAGCATGGCGACGATAGTCTCATTGTGCGGCGGGATGATCGTCGCCAGCAGCTCCCGCCCGGCGGCCGTTGAGTAGAGGTAGTTGGCGCGGCCCCGGGTGGCGCGCCGCTCGACCAATCCTGCGCGTTCCAGGCGATCGACAAGGTGCGAAATGTTGCCCTTGGTGACCAGGAGTTGGTGCGCCAGCTCCTGCTGATTGAGTCCCTCCGATCGCGCGATGTGCGTCAATACGTCGAACTGCCCGAGCGTGATGCCGTGTGCCTTGACCTGGGACTCCAGCACCCGAATCATTCGCCCATAAACGCGCGCAAGGCGGACCCAGGCCCGCACGGCCCGAGCGTCGCGGCTCAGTACATCCTTGCCCGGTTGATCGGCGGCAGAATTCGCATCGCCCACTCCCTATGTTTACCATTGAACATTGATTCGGTCAAGCGGCGGTCGCGCATCACGTTGCCACCGCACTGGAGCCTGATGCTCCGAGCTTGGGCCACGTGTCGCCGCTTGCGTTCGCTCTGCGCGTGCGCGAAGCTCCCATCGTGCACCTTGGAGCCATTGCCACGCAAACAAAAGCGAGAGTGACCGCATGACCAGCCTGACCGCCGAATTGATCGTCGATGCGACCTACGCCGACGATCTCCAGACCAGCCCCGACGGCTCCAGGGTGGCGTACGTCGTCGCGCCCGTCTCATGGAAAGACGAACATCCGGCCAGCGCCATCTGGCTGGCATCAACCAATGGCGTCGTCCCGTCGATCCAACTGACAGCCGGCGCCGCGAAAGACAATTCGCCGCGCTGGGCGCCGGACGGAGCGTCGCTCTTCTTCCTCTCCGACCGCTCCAGGCGCGGCGTCTCCCAGCTCTACCGCATCCCGCTCACCGGCGGCGAAGCGGAAGCCTTGACCGATTGGGAGCCGGGCATCGAGAGTGCGATTCCCCTGCCAGACGGAAAGATGGTGGCCTTCCTCGCCGTCGATCCCGAAAGCGAAGCGGAGAAAAAGCGCAAAGAGGAGCGCGACGACCCCGAGGTCTACGGCGAACGCTGGCCGTTCCAGCGGTTGCGCCTGCTCGATCTCGCCTCGCGCGACGTGCGAACGGTCGACACCCTGGGTGAGCGGCACATCGTGGAGGTCGCGCCATCCCCCGACTGCGCCCGGCTCGCCGTCATCGCCTGGCCGACGCCCGAGCTCGACAACGAGAGCTGCAACGCCGAGCTGCTGCTCCTCGATCTACCTGATGAACGCGTCACGCCGCTTTGTCGTCTCACCGCGGGAGGCTCGGATCTGGTCTGGAGGCCAGGAAGCGACGAACTCCTCTTTCTGGCCCATCTGGCGCCTGGCATGCGCGGCGGCCAGGCAGTCTTTGCCGTTCATGTTGCAGGAGGCGCTCCGCGGGCGGTCTCTCCCGATCTCGCGGCCTGCCCAGCCGAGTTTGGCATCGACGGGCATCGCGAGCTCTACGTCCTCATGGCGGAGGGACTCGACTCCTGGATCGGTACGCTCGATCCCGCGGCGAAGCGCCTGGACCGGCTCCATGACCTGCCCGGAAACGCCTGGTCGCTGGGGGTCAGCGCCAATGGCGAGACCCTGGCCGTCTGCCGGAGCGGCCGCGACGACTATGCCAGCGTTTGGGCTGGACCAGCCGAGGGCGAGCCGCGGAAGCTGACCGACCTCAACCCCGCGTTGAAGGGGGTGGAGTGGGGAGTGCAGAGACCGCTGACCTGGCGAGCACCAGACGGCCTCGCCATCGACGGCCTGCTCATTTTGCCCCCGGGCGCGCGGGAAGCCGACGGCCCCTTTCCCTTGATGACGCTCGTACACGGCGGGCCATATTGGCGCTTCGCCGACGAGCTGCAGCTCGGCTGGGGCCGCTGGGGGCAATGGCTGGCCACCGCGGGCTACGCGGTGTTGCTCCCCAATCCTCGCGGCGGCATGGGGCGTGGTCACGACTTCGCGGACCGTGTGGCAGGCGCGGTAGGTCTGGAAGATTGGGCCGATGTTGAAGCGGGGATCGATCACCTCATCGCCGCGGGGATCGCCGATCCGGAGCGGCTGGGCATCGGCGGCTGGAGTCAGGGCGGCTTCATGACCGCCTGGGCGGTGGGGCAAACCCGGCGCTTCAAGGCCGGCATCATGGGGGCTGGCGTCAGTGACTGGGGGATGATGGTCGCTACCAGCGATCTCCCCCACTTCGAGGCGATGCTCGGCGGCAGCACTGGCTGGGAAGGGGTGGGGCCGCATCCTCACGACGCGCTCAGTCCCATCTCCTTCGCGGCAACAGTGACGACCCCCACGCTCATCCTGCATGGGGCGCAGGACGAGCGAGTGCCCGTCAGCCAGGCCCGCTTCTTCGCCCAGGCGCTGCGGGCGCACGGCGTCCCCTGCGAAATGGTTATCTACCCGCGCGAGCCGCACGGCGTTCGGGAACGCAACCACCAGCTCGACCTTCTGCGCCGGGTGCGCGCCTGGGTGGAGCAGTGGCTGGGGCCGGGATGGGAAGCGTGAAGGCGGGCGAGCATCATTGCCGTTCAACCGCTGCTGTCACCGCGAGCCTTTCAGCGTGAGGCCCTCGAGGGTGCCGCGAGCGGGCAGGCGTTCCCCTATTGGATAGTCTTTTACGCACGATCGTATAAAACTGCGCCCAGTTTGCCGATTCTTGTTGCCAGACTCGTCTCGGAGCCGTAGGGTGAGACACGGCCACCTCCTTTCCGTGGTCGTCAACCCTCGTTCGGCCTCCGTGGTCGATCCCGGACCCGCATGCCAGGGAGGATAGAAACATGCCAGCCTCAACCGGTCGATTCGAGATCGCGTTTTCCGCATCCTCTCGGGAGCCCCGCATTGTGCTCTGCGCCACCAACGATGCGAACGCGGCGACGATGGCCTTCCACACCCAATTGGCGGAATTGTGCAAGAAGAGGGAGACAGGGGAACTCATGGTGCTTGAAGATCAGGCGGCGCAACCCCTGCTCCGCCAGCCCTTGCACAACGGTTCGCGGCTCCTTCATCTGCCAGCCCATTGACCTCCAGGAGGTAAGGCAGGGCTGTGCAAAGCGGTCGCGCCAGCCAGGCGCCGAGAACGAGCGGGCGGCCCTCTTATCGAACATCTGTCGCGCGTGATGCAATCAACACCGCGACGCCATCGAGGATCCGCTCCAACCCGAACTCCAGGGCGTGTTGCGGATCGATAACCGCCTGATAGGCCTCTCCCGCCGCCTGCCCCACCCGCGACGCCACCGGAAAGCGATCGCCGTCGATGACCGCTGCCAGGAGCGGCGCCGTCTGCACCCACCATTCGACGTCGCTCTGCCCGCTCTCCCGCTCGGCCTCGATCTGATTGACCCAGGCGCCGGCCACCCCTGCGACGTGGGTCAGCACCAGGGTCAGGACCGAATCCATTTCGACATCGGTCAGCCCGATGCCATCCAGCGGGCGCAGCTCCGCCTCGTACTTCAATGTGGCGTGCGGCCCCAGGACAGGACGAGCGCCGTTCACCTGGGCTAACCACGGATGCCGCCGGTAGAGATACCAGTTGCGGGCCGTAATGAACTCCAGTCCTCCTCGCCAACCGCCGGACTGCCGAACCGGTTCATCGACATCCGCGTAGAGCTGTCCCATGACGGTGTCGATCATCAGATCGGTCAACTCACGCTTTCCAGGAATATGGGTGTAGAGCGACATCGTGCCCGCGCCGAGTCGCTCGGCCACGCGGCGCATTGACACCGCGTCGAGGCCATCGGCGTCGGCGATCTCGATGGTGGCGGCAACGATCGCGGCGATCGTCAGGCCGGATCGGCCTTCCCTGGTGTGCGATCCCCAGAGGAGGGCCAGACCACGAGCCGGGTCAGCGCGCGGCGCGCGTCGTTCACTCAATCCGGCATCCTCCGCTTCCGCGCCCTTGGCAACCGTCATTCGTTCGCGTACGCTGTACGGTACTTCATACGACGAGTTGTCGCCACGGCATGGACCTCTTCCGTGCGGCGCCACAACGAGAAAGGGTACGTGTGAACGGAGACGACGCGGCAATCGTGGCCCACGGCATGGTAAAGCGCTACGCTCGATCGGCCCAGGCGCGGGCCCTTGATGGTTTCGATCTCGACGTCCCTGCTGGCAGCGTCTGCGGGCTGCTCGGTCCCAACGGGGCCGGAAAGACGACCGCGATCCGCATCCTCGCGACGCTGCTCGCGATGGACGAGGGGAGCGCCAGCGTCGCCGGTTTCGATGTCCGCACCCAGCCGCGACAGGTGCGGCAGCAGATCGGATTGGTTGGTCAGCACGCGGCCGTTGACGAAATCCTTACCGGGCGACAGAACCTGATCCTGTTCGGCCGCCTCAATCACCTCTCCCTAGCGGCCTCCCGGCAGCGCGCGGACGAGCTGCTGGAGCGCTTTGCCCTAACCGACGCCGCGGAGAAGCCGGTCAGCGCCTACTCCGGCGGCATGCGCCGGCGGCTCGATCTCGCCGCCAGCCTGATCGTCTCGCCGCCCGTTCTCTTCGTCGACGAGCCGACCACCGGCCTCGATCCGATCGGCCGCCGCGAAGTCTGGACGGCCCTGCGCGACCTGGTCGATGCGGGCACGACGCTCCTGCTGACCACGCAGTATTTGGAAGAGGCCGACCAGTTGGCCGATCGCATCGTCATGCTCAAGGCGGGCCGGGTGGTGGCCAAAGGGACGCCTGGCGAGCTGAAAGCGGCCATCGGCGGCGACTGGCTCGACATCGCGCTGGCCAGCCGGGAGGACCTTGCGGCCACGAAACAGATCGTGGCGGGCGTCGCTTCCGGGGAGTTGCGCGTCGACGAGAGCGCCTTCACGATCGGCGTTCCGGTGGCCGTGCAGACCAGGGCGTTGGTGGGGGTGGCGACCGCGCTCCACGACGCCGGGATCGAGCCGCTGGACATCACCCTGCGCCGGCCGACGCTCGACGAGGCCTTCATTCATCTCACTGGCGATGCAGCGCTTTCCCTGGAGGTTTCCGCGTGAACACCATCTCGCCATCCCTGCCCAATCCGTCGCCGTTGGCCCGCCTCGGCTGGGCTCTGGCTGACGCCTGGACGATCGCCCGCCGCGATCTGGACCATTGGACCCGGCAACCAGGCCCGCTGCTGATCGGCTGGTTCTTCCCGGTCCTGATCGTGCTGATGTTCGGCGGCCTCTTCGGCGGCGCCATCAACGTTCCTGAAGTAGGCTATTTCGCGTTCCTCATGCCCGGCATGTTCGCCATGACCATGCTCTTTGGCCTCGAAGCGACGATGATGGCCGTCACCACCGATGCCCGGAAAGGCGTCACCGACCGCTTCCGCTCGCTCCCCATCAGTGGCGCCGCCGTCGTCCTGGGGCGCTGCATCGCCGACATGCTCTATTCCGTTGTCGCCCTGGCGATCATGATCGTTGCCGGTCTGGCGCTCGGCTGGCGCTGGCAGAATGGCCTCGCCGCCGCCCTGACGGCATTCGGCCTGCTCCTGCTCCTGCGCTTTGCGATCCTCTGGATCGGCATCTCCATCGGCCTGATCGCCGGCAGCCCGGAATGGGTGATGGCCGTGCAGATTCTGGTCTGGCCTGTTGGTTTCCTCTCGAACGTCTTCGTCGAGCCGGCCACCATGCCGGCCATCATCGGCACGATCGCTCAATGGAATCCGCTTTCCGTCACGGCCTCTGCCACCCGTCAGCTCTTCGGCAATCCCGGCTACGGCGGAGATTCCTGGATCGCCGGGCATGCGATCGTGATGGCGGTCGTCCTGCCGCTCCTGTTGACGGCCATCTTTCTGCCCCTGGCGGCGAGGGCGTTTCGCGGACTGGGGCGCTGATGCTTCGCCGAGGGGCCTCGGGAATGGCGCGGAGGACGATCTGGCTGACCGGGCAACATCGATGTCAGCGCCCTGCAGCTCTACCACAACGCCCCTCACTCCCTTCCGGCCGACATCGTGCGCTGTCGTCGTGACATGCACTCGGTCGCTACACCAAAGCCTGCCACGGCTAGCGCCAGGGCGGCAGTTACTCAGACCGTGAGACCGCACCCTCCGCTACTCGATCCCCAGCCGTCCTCCTGCCCGCGAGCGACTTTGCCAACTGCTGGATAGCGTGGTCCCTGATGGCGCCAGCTTCCAGGATGATTTTGCCGTCGTCGCGTATTGGCCAGCCGTGGCCCCGACTAGGCGGTCGACGCGACGGCTCAATTCATTGCCAGTCGGGTCCTTCGCCATCGGCTCAGCCCTCGGCCTTGCTCTCAGCGGAGACCACCTCGTAGAGGTGCGGCTCGAAGGAGGCGGCGACGTCTCCTGCCTGCTGCATATGAACCCGCGCCTCGGGCTTCCGCAGCATCGCCTCGAAGTCCTCGCGGCTGCGCCATTGCGCGTAGTTCGTCACCCGCTGCCCGTCGAAGCTCCGGTGGATGTTGGCCGAGATGAAGCCCGGCTGATACTGCATCACCGCCTCCGTGGCCTCGACCAGGAGGTCGATGAGTTCCTGCTGCCGCTCTGGCTTCACGCTGAACACGTTGATGAGGGTCACCAGCGGCGTCCCTACTCGGATGGTGGTCATACTCGCCTCCGTAACCCTGCCATGATGATCAGGGTACTGATATAGTATCAGGGTGCTGATAAACATGCAAGGCAACCACGTCGAAGATCGTGTCGGCTATCTCCTGAAGGAAGCGCAGCACGCGCTACGGACGGCTATGGATCGCGCTCTGCGGGAACGGGGCCTCACCACACCCCAATACGCGGTGCTGAGCGCCCTCGATAACCAGCCGGGGCTGTCGAATGCCGAACTCGCCCGGCGCGCGTTCGTGACGCCGCAGACCATGAACGCTATCGTGGTACTGCTCGAGCGCGCTGGCTTAGTGGAGCGGCGGCCACACGCCCGGCATGGACGCGTGCTCACCACCGTCTTGACGCCAGTGGGGGCAGATCTGGTGCTGTCCAGTCATGAAGCCGTGGGGCGCGTCGAAGAGCAGATGCTCGCCCCCCTCAGTGATGCCGAGCGGGCGCAGCTTGCCAGGCTGCTCAGCACGTGCGCGAAGGCATTCCGGACGGGCAATTGACCGGGGCGCCAGCAGCCAACTTCGCTATTCTTGCACGCGTGTAAGTTTGAGTGTTCACGGCAGGGATGATCGCCCTCTGGTCTACCAGTGAAGGTGCACCCATCCGCGGAGCACGGGCAACATGGCACGCTCACATGGTGTTGAGGCTGCCGAGTGGCATCCTAACTTTGAACATTGCGACAAGAACAGCACCTAGCAAGGCGCCAGGCCCACCCAGGCCTCATAGACCAGCTTCGCCGCCGCACCATTCAGCAGCAGCCCCTCGTGGTCGGGGCGGAACGAGGGATCGGCGCTCCCTTCATTCATCGTCGCGATCACGAACGTGACATCCCTGGCGGTGACGATCGCGGCATCGGCGCGGACCCCGGTGTAGAACCCCGTCTTGTTGGCGATCGTCACCTCGGGCGTTTCGCCGAGGTAGGCGGCGTAGGGGTTGTAGGGGAGGTAGCGCGGGATCTGGTCGAGGTACTGCTGCCGCGAGAGGTGGTCGCGGATGGCGGCGCAGCCCTCCGGGGTGAGCACCGCGTCGGTGGCGATTAGCGCCATCAGTTGCGCCAGCTCGCGCGGCGTGGAGACCGCGTAATCGCGGATATCCGCGCCGGGCTCCAGCTTCCAGATCAGCGCCGTCTCGCGCAATCCCCAGCCGCGCATCGTCTGGTTGATGGCCTCCTTGCCGAGCAGGCGCACCAGCATCCCCGTGGCGACATTGTCGCTGACCACGATCATCATCCGCGCCAGATCGGTGACGGTCGGCATCAGCCCCGCCGCGAACTCCTTCAAGACGCCTGAGCCTCCCCACCAATCCTCGGGAGTTACCTCTCGCCGCTGGTGCAGATCGACCATTCCCTCGTTCGCCTGCCGGTAGAGCTCGCAGAGGACGCAGACCTTGATCACGCTCGCCGTCGGCATCACGGCATCCTCATGGACACCGACGCTCTCCCCAGTAGTGAGGTTTTGCGCGAACATGCCGAACTCGCCGGAAAATTCCGCCGCGCGCGCGACGATGGCCGCGTGGAGCTCGGCGTCTCGTGGTCCCGTGGATGTTTGCACCCGGTATGCTCCTGTAACTTCCGATCGCGGGAAACCGTTACGTGGAAGAGGCCACGCTTACCCCATCCGCCGCTGCCGCGGATCGAGCGCCTCGCGCAGCCCGTCGCCGAGCAGGTTGAAGCCGAGCACCGTCACCGCGATGGCGACGCCGGGGAAGGTCATGATCCACCAGGCTTGCCGCATCAGGTCGCGGCCCAGAGCCAGCTCCAGCCCCCACTCCGGCTCGGGCGGCTGGGCGCCAAGCCCCAGGAAGGAGAGCGCGGCGGCGGAGAGGATCGCGGTCGAGAAGCCAAGCGTGGCCAGCACCAGAATCGGCGGCAGCGCGTTCGGCAGGATATGCCGGAAGAGCAGCCGCTCGTTCGACGCCCCGAGTGATTTCGCCGCCTCGAAATACTGCTTCTGCCGCTCGACCATTACCGTGCCCCGCACCACACGGGCGTACCAGGGAATGGCGCTGATGCCGACCGCGATGACCGCGTTCTGCAAGCTCGGCCCCAGCAGGGCCACCACCGACAGGGCAATCAGAATGTCGGGGAAGCTGAACATGACATCGACCGCGCGCATGATCACGTTGTCGATCGTGCCGCCGGCGTAGCCGGAAATCAGCCCCATCAGCGAGCCGATGGTGCAGGAGATGGCGACGGCCAGGGCGCCGATGTAGAGGGTCAGGCGGCTGCCCGCCACCACCCGGCTGAAGAGATCGCGGCCGAACTTGTCCGTGCCGAAGGGATGCGCCAGCGAGGGCGGCTCCAGCGATCCGCCCGCTCCCATCAGCGTGGGATCGTGCGGGCTGATGACTGGCGCGAAGAGGGCGGCCAGGATGAGCAGCAGCGTGATCGCCAGGCCAATCATTGCCCCGCGGTTGCGTCGCAATGCCGACCAGATGCGCTCCCATTCGCTCCGGGCGGGGCGCTCTTCGGTCAGCGAAATCGTCCCGGCCAGACTCTGAGCGACCATCCTAGGACTCGTAGCGGATGCGCGGATCGACCACCGCGTAGAGGATATCGACCGCCAGCGTGACGCCGATGACGATGACGGCGAAGAGCAGCACGAACCCCTGAATCAGGGGAAAGTCGCGTTGCAGAATTGCTTGAACGGCCAGGCGCCCTACGCCGTTCCAGGCGAAGACGTTCTCCACCACCACGGCGCCGCCGAGCATGTAGGCGACCTGCAGGCCGAGCATGGTGATGATCGGAATGAGGCTGTTCTTCAGCGCGTGCCGAGCCAGGACCAGCGGCTCGGCCAAGCCTTTGGCGCGGGCGGTGCGCATGTAATCCTGCGCCAGCACGTCGAGCATGCTCGACCGGGTCAGCCGGGCTAGCACCGCCGCGCTGACGAGGCCCAGCGTCAACGCCGGCAGGATGAGGCTTGCGAGCCCCGTACCCCCCACCGGAAACCAGCCGAGCCGCACCGAAAAGAAGAACATCAGCAGCAGTCCCAGCCAGAAGCTGGGCATGGCGATGCCGGCAATGGCGACGCCCATGCCCAGGGTATCGAACCAGGTGCCGCGAAAATAGGCCGAGAAGAAGCCGATGCCCCCGCCGACCACGATGGCCACCAGCAGGGCGGCCACGGTCAACAGGATGGTGTTCGGTAAGCGCAGCATGAGCAGGTCGAGAACAGGCTGCTCACCGCGGATCGTTTTGCCGAGGTCGCCGTGCAGCAGTTTCACCATGTAATTGAAGTACTGCACGTAGATCGGGCGATCGAGGCCAAGCTCGCGCCGCTTGGCCTCGATCTGCTCAGGACCGGTCGATTGCGACTGGGCGTACATGATGCGCACCGGGTCGCCAGGCACCAGGTGAATCAGCAGGCTCACGGCGACCGTGACCACCCAGAGCGTGAAGAGGCCCGCCAATACCCGGCGCGCGATGTAAGCGCCCAATCGGAACCTCGATCCGTTACCCCTACTCGGCGATCGACACGTCGTAGAGCAGGGCGCGGTTGAATGGCGCGAACTGGAAGCCCTGCACCGACGTTGGCGAGGCCAGGATCCAGTTCCAGCCCGGGGAGAAGAGCGGCACCATCGCGCCCTGCTCCAGCAGATACTGCTGGATCTCGTCGATCTTCGCCAGCCGCGCCTCGCGGTCGGTCATCTCGCGCTGCTCCTGCAGCATCGCGTCGAGGTCGGGGTTGCTGAAGCCATCGACCCAACCTGGCGAGTGGAAGAGGGCGTAGAGGATGTCCGGATCGAACCAGGCCCAGCCCATCATGTCGAAGAACCCGCCCCCCTCGGTGGTGTTGTTCTCCGCCTTCACCCGCGCATTGAGCGAGCCGATGTCCATCGTCTCCAGCTTGACGTCGAAACCGACCTGATTCAGCTGGTTCTGGACCAGTTGCGCCACATCCTCGCGGTTGCCGCCGGTCCAGGTGGCCAGCGTCACCGGCAGAGGCGCATCGCCGTGGCCCGCCTCGGCCAGCAGCGCCTTCGCCTTCTCCGGATCGTGGGTGAATCCAGCGGCGCCGCAGACCGCGGAATCGCCGCCCAGAATGCCCGGTCCCACCGCGCATTGCGTCGTCTGCACCAGATCGTTGAGCCCAATGCTGACCAGCGCGGCCTGATCGACCCCAAAGCCGACCGCCTGCCGCACGCGCACGTCGTCGAACGGGGCGCGATGCACCGCGAACTCGAAGAAGACGAGCTGCCCCGTGTTCTGGGCAATATTGACGGTGTAGGCGCCGTCTCCCTGCAGACGGATGACTTCTTCCAGCGGCGGCTCGGCCATATTCACTTCGCCGGTCTCCAGCGCCGCCAGACGCGCCTGCTCTTCCGGCATGGTGCGGTAAATCACCTGTTCGAGATACGCGGGCCCCTCGTGCCCGTACATCGGGTGGAAGCCCTTGTACTCCTCGAAGCGGTCGAGCACGATGCGGTCGCCCTTGACCCACTCCTTGAACTTGAACGGCCCGCTGCCGACCGGCTGGTTGCCAAAGTCGTCGCCGGCGGCCTTGACCGCCGCCGGCGAGATGATGCCGGAGAAGGGGTCGGTCAGAAAGCTGAGGAGTGGCGCGAACGGCGCCGAGAAGGTCATCTTCACCGTCGTATCGTCGACGGCTTCCGTTCCGGTCAGGGGACCGATGCTCGCCTTGGAGGGGTTGCTCGTCTCCTCGGCCATGAAGCGATCGAACGTGAATTTCACCGCGTCGGCATTGAGGGGCGTGCCGTCGTGAAACACAACCCCTTCTTGCAAGGTGAAGGTGTACTCCTTACCATCGTCCGAAATCTCCCAGCTCTTGGCTAGGTTCGGCACGATGTTCCCTTCGGCATCGAACGCGGTCAGCGATTCAAAGATCTGGCCCTGCACCTGCCAGGAGAGGGTCGTGGTCGTCTTCTGCGGATCGAGCGAGTCGGCATCGCCATCGCGAGCGTAGGTGAGCGTGCCGCCCGGTTGGGCCTCCTGCCGCGCGGGGGCCGCGATTCCTCGTGCGGCGAGTCCCGGCATGCCGGCAAGCATCGCCGCGCCGGCCCCGGCCCCGGTCAGGCGCAACAGGGAGCGCCGATCCACTCCCCGTGCCGCCAGTGAGCGCGCCATATCGGTGATTCGGTCGTCGTGCATCGTTTCCTCCTCTGAGATCGCGGGGTCAGCGTGTGGCCATCAACATCCCTGGCCATCCGCCTGACCTCTCCTGCCCAGGGCACGCCGATACCATGCCCTGATTGCTCGCCTGTGGCGGCAAAACCGAACAGATCACGATGCTGCAACCTCGGATGGTGAGGCGAACCGATCTGCACGGAGGCGCTACGGCGAGCCGATTGTCGGTCACTTGACTACCTATGAGCCTATCGCCAAATCACGCGATGCGCAATGGGCGATGCATAACGACCGAGACGCGTCGTGTCGTTGCAGCATCGTCGCCAGCATGCCCGCGAACGGAGTCTTGGTCTTGTTCTTCCAGATGCTTCTATGCGCGGGACGCAATCATGGCCATAAGCTCGCCCGGCCGCACGGCTGGCGTTTCGCGGCAGGCCCAGATCGTCCCTGCCACCGGCGCCCTGACCTCCGCGATCAGATCACCGTAAAGATCGACGATCTGGCCGAGCGATGCTCCCGCGTCCACCTCGTCCTGGAGCGCGCGCGCCGCTTGGAAGAACCCACCCGCCGGCGCCACCACGTTGATTGTGGCGCGTGCTGGACCATCGCAGGGAGGTGGCGCGGCGCCTGGAACGATGCCGAGATACGCCAGAAGATTGCGCAGCCCGGCGGCGAACGCCGCCGCGCCGGCCGCGTCGAATCCCGCTCGGCCGGTCGTTTCCGTCCCGATCGTCGGGATGCCGCGGCGCGCCGTCTCGGCGTTGAATGGGCCGGGGCTGTCGGGAATGCGCCAGAGCAGCGGAATGCCAAAGTGCCGCGCGGCGCTCTCGGAGGCGGCGCGGCCGGGCGAGTCGACCTCGCGAAAGCCGACCATCGTGGCGAAAGCCACGTCGGCGCTCCCGCTGTGGAGATCGACGAAGAGATCCTCCGGCCCGACATTGCGTTCGACCAAGCTCAGCAGGTGATGGGCTAGCCGCGGCGTCAGCGTGCCATCGGCCGCGCCTGGGAAGACTCGCGCCAGGTTGAGCCCATCGACCTCCGGCGGCGTGGCCCGGCTACGCGCTACATACGCCAGGGGGTTGGCCACCGGGATGCCGGCGAACGTGCCGCGCATCGTGGCCGGATCGAGCGCGGCGAAGACCCGGCGAATCGCCTCCATCCCCTCGTATTCGTTGCCATGGACCCCGGCCACGACCAGGAGCGTCCGCCCTGCCTCGCGGCCAATAGCCATCAGCGCGGGCAGGGCGAGCGGACCCGGCAGATCTCCAGCGACCACAAGCTGCAGCCGGCTCTTCTCCCCTCGTGGCAGCGAGGCGGTCTCGACCTCACCGATGGGGAATCCAGCCATCACAACTGCACCGTCGCTCCGGTGCGGGACGATTCCTCGACCGCGAGCGCGATGCGCAGCGCGGCCAAACCGTCCGCGCCGCTGATCAGCGGTTCCGCGCGGCCGCGCAGCAGTTCGACGAAATGCCAGACCTCGCGCCGCAAGGCCCCGTCGACCTCGCCGTGCACGACCGGCCAGAGCTGGGTATCGGGCCAGGACAATCCCCCGCCCATCACCGACAAGCCGCCCTCGTGCCCGACCAGCTCCACCCGACCGCTGGAGCCGGTGACGTCGAGCCGCTGATCGTAGCCGGCGGGATGGCTATCGGGCAGAATCCAGCCTTCTTCCACCGTCGCCAGGACGCCATTCGCCATCGTCAGCAGCGCGATGCTGGCATCCTCCACCGGGAATCCGCGGCCTTCGAGGAAGCCACGCCGCGCCCGCGCCACGACTTCGGTGACCTCGCTGCCGGCCACCCAACGCACGATATCGTAATCGTGGACGCCCAGAAAGAGGGGGAGCGAGCAACGCCCGCGTAAACGATCCTGCGCATTGGCCCCATTCAGCCGCCGCGCGTAGATCGTCAACAGATCGCCAATTCCGCCCGCCCGCACGACCTCGCGGAGTTGCGCGTAGCGCGCATCGAAGCGCAGGATGTGCCCAATGAGCAATGGCCGGCCGGCCTGCTCGGCCGCGGCGATCATCTGCTCGGCATCCTCGATCGTGGAGGCGATCGGCTTCTCCACCAGCACGCCCGCGCCCCGCGCGAACGCCGCCCGCGTTGGCTCCAGATGCTCGCTTTCGACCGTGGCGACGATCAGCCCGTCGATCTCCCCGGCCGCGAGCAATTCGCCTGCGCTACCGTAGCCGGTCGTGCCCAGCTCCCCCGCTGCCCGTGCCGCGACCTCCGGATTGAGGTCGGCGATCCCGGCCAGCGCGGCGAGCGGATGCGCCTGCACGATGCGGGCGTAGTTCCGTCCCATGAATCCGGCGCCAACGACGCCGATGCGTACCTGTTCCATCATCCCTCTCCCGCGCGCCAATCCTCCGCACGCGCATGCAACTACAAGCTCCGCCAACCGCGGCGCACGATCCGTTGCGTGGTCTCCCCCAGCGAGTTGAGCGCCAACACCACCAGCGTCAAGGCCAGACCGGGAAAGAAGCCGTACCACCAGGCCCGGTAGAGATTCGTCTTGCCCGCGCTCAACATCTGTCCCCAGGAAGGTGTCGGCGGACTGACGCCCAGCCCCAGAAACGAGAGCGCCGCCTCGAGCAGGATCGCCCAGGTGGCGACGAACGCCGCCTGTACCAGCAGCGGGCCTAGGCAGTTCGGCAGAATGGTGCGAAACAGGATGCGCGGGGTGCCCGCGCCTGCCGTCTGTGCCGCCATCACGTACTCGCGGCTCTTCTCCTGCAGGACGCTGGCCCGCGTCAGGCGGGCGAAGGCGGGAATGCTGACGATGGTGACGGCCAATGCGCCATTCACCCAGCCGGCGCCGATCACGGCGATCAGGCCCATCGCCAGCAGGATCGCCGGAAAGGCGAGGACGATGTCGATCGCGCGCATGATCAGCGCATCAACCAGCCCCTCCCGGTAGCCGGCTACGAGACCCAGGGGCACGCCGATCGCCGCCGCCACAACGACCACCACCAGCGCGGTCCCCAGTGAAACGCGGGCGCCATAGATCGTGCGGCTGAGGAGGTCGCGGCCGAGATCGTCGGTGCCGAAAGGATAGCTCCACGATGGCGGAAGAAACGCCTCGCGCGGCGTGGTGATGAGGGGGTCGGCGATACCGAATGCCCGCGGCAAGAGCGCGATGACGCCGGCGAGCATGAGAAAGGCCAGGGATAGGGTGGCCGGCCAGTTGCGGCGAGCGCGGCCGCGCCAAACGGAGGCCGCCCTCTCCTGACCTATCGCCTGCTCCTCTGGCCGCGCTCCCGTCGTCACGCTGGCGCCCTGCTTCAGGCTGGCCATCAAGCCGGCGTCCTGATGCGGGGATCGAGCAGCCCGTAGGTCAGATCGGTCAGCAGATTGACGACCAGGAAGGCAGTCGCGGCCAGCAGAATCGTCCCCTGCACGACGGCGTAGTCGCGGCTGGAAATGGAGGTGATCAGCAACCGACCCAGCCCCGGCCAGTCGAAGATTGCCTCCACGATCACCGCCCCGCCAAGCAGGCCGCCAAACTGGATGCCGAGCATCGTGACGATCGGAATAAGCGCATTGCGCATGACATGCCGCCCCACGACCACCCGTTC
>JBBRVX010000129.1:0-15547 GCA_038246475.1 Thermomicrobiales bacterium
CTCCTGGCGCCGCGCTACGCGGCGCTGAGCCGCGATCATCACGCCGGGGTCCACGATCGTCATCACGCCGGGGTCCACGATCGTTGTCGCGACGGAAAGGGCGCTCCTCTTTTGGCGCCGGAAGTTCACCGGTGATCGCGGCGCGGCGCGACAAACTGACTTTCCCGTTCGGCGCCACCTCGGTGACCATCACCTTGATTTCGTCGCCAATGTTGATGACATCCTCGACGCGTGCGACACGAATGGCGGGGTCTTCGGAAAGCTCTGAAATGTGGACCAAGCCGTCCTTGCCGGGCAGAATCTCCACAAACGCGCCATAGGGCATGATGCTGACGACTTTGCCGGTGTAAATCTCTCCGCGATCGATGCGGAGTTCTTGTGTCAGACCCATGATCCGCTGGATTGCTGCCTCAGCGCCGGCAGACACCGTCGATGAGACCGAGACGGTGCCGTCATCATTGATGTCGATACGAGTACCGGTCTCATCCTGAATCGCGCGGATCATTTTGCCACCTGGGCCAATGACCGCGCCGATCTTTTCGGGGTTGATCTTCACCCGAATAACGCGTGGCGCGTACTCGGAGAGTTCCTGCCTTGGCGATTTGATCGCTTTGGCCATTTCTCCCAGGATGAAGAGCCGTCCGGTATGCGCCTGGGCCAGTGCCTCGCTCATGATTTCTGGAGTGATGCCCTTGACTTTAATGTCCATCTGGATGGCCGTTACGCCTTCCGCCGTGCCTGCTACCTTGAAATCCATATCGCCGAGGGCATCTTCCATCCCCTGGATATCGCTCAAGATCTGATAGCGGCCAGATTCGGGATCAGTGATCAGGCCCATGGCGATTCCGGCAACTGGCGCTTCGATCGGGACTCCAGCATCCATGAGCGCCAGCGTGCTGCCACAAACACTGGCCATGGACGTTGATCCGTTTGAGCTGACAACTTCGGAGACCAGCCTCATGGTATAGGGGAAGGTTTCAGCATCAGGAATGACGGGGAGCAATGCTCGCTCGGCAAGGGCTCCATGGCCGATGTCTCGTCGCCCCGGTCCTCGCATGCGGCGCACCTCACCCACGCTAAAGGGCGGGAAGTTGTAGTGATGGATGAAGCGCTTCGTCGTGACAGGGCTGATTGAATCGAGGCGCTGCTCCTCGGCGGTGGAACCGAGGGTGACCACGGTAATGACTTGAGTCTGTCCACGGGTGAAGATCGCCGAACCGTGCGTGCGCGGCAAATACCCCATTTCGATCCAGATGGGACGAATCTCATCCGGCCGCCTTCCGTCGGGGCGTGAACCACTTTCAAGAATGGCTCCCCGAACCTCCTTCTTCAGCAGGTTCTCGAACACCGCGACGACATCTTTCGATGGCGCCATGGGGGGCGCCTCCGCGCTGGCAGAAGCCATGTGGGAGACGAGCTCCTCCTGCAGGTTGGAGGTTCCTTCCAGCCGGACCACCTTGTCAGGATTGTGAATCGCCGAGTGAAGCCGCTCGCCGAGGAATTCACGTACTTCTGCCTCGAGAGGCTCGTTGGCAGGCGCTGGCGCATAGGGCCATTTCTCTTTGCCAACCTGGCGCTGCAAATCGAGTTGCATGTCGACGATGCGCTTGATCTCCTGGTGCGCTCGCTCGATGGCCGCGACCAGAATCTCCTCAGAGATCTGATCAGCTTCCCCTTCGACCATCATGATGGCGTCATTTGTTCCGGCGACGACCATGTCGAGATGGCTTTCTTCAAGTTCAGAGTAGGTGGGATTGACGACGATCTCTTCGTTGACGTACCCAATGCGGACGGCGCCGATTGGGCCGTCCCATGGAATCTGAGAGATCGTCAGCGCCGCGGATGCCCCAATAATCGAAAGAACCGCTGGGTCGTTCTCCTGATCGGCCGACATGACCGTACTGATGATTTGGACCTCGGACTTGTATCCTTTGGCAAAGAGCGGCCGGATGGGACGATCTGTCAAGCGAGCGGCGAGCGTCGCCGCCTCGGTCGGGCGACCTTCACGCTTAATGAAACCGCCGGGGATTTTTCCCGCCGCGTACATGCGCTCTTCGTAATCGACGGTAAGCGGAAAGAACCCAACCGATTCGTTCGGTTCACGTTCACCGCCGGCCGTCGACAGGACCGTTGAGTCGCCGTACCGAACGACCACCGCGCCATCGGCAAGTTGTGCAATGAGGCCAGTTTCCAGTGACAAGGGACGCCCGGCGACGTCGATTTCTACCCGGGTGACATTTGGCAGGTTGCCAGAAGACATGCTTTAACCTTTCGAATTGCAACTGAGCGGAATGGGTATCAAAAGCTGGATCGCGCGCCGTGACTGGCCGTGGAACCTTATCGTGAGGGACTGGAGCATGAACATCGCGTACGCTGATCATGCTCCAATTCCCCACGTTCGTCCTTTCTGCGCCAAGCGCCGCATCTATGAGGTTATGGCGCCAGCCCTTTCACTACAGGACTCGATGGATCGCACCGGAATCCCAATTGAATGGCCCAAGGCAACTCGCCCTGGGCCGTCGCCATCGCCTTGATCGTGCCTGGATCGTACGGGTTCCTCGTGCGTAGTTCGGTGGCTCTGGCAGAAAAACGGCACGCTATTTGCGCAGCCCGAGTCGCGTGATGGTGGCGCGGTAACGCTCGACATCCTTCTTGGCAAGGTAGGCAAGAAGCCTGCGGCGTTGGCCCACAAGCTTGAGCAGCCCGCGACGCGAGTGAAAATCGTGCCGATGCGAGCGGAGGTGGCCGGTGAGCCCGGTAATCCGCTCAGTCAGCAAAGCAATCTGAACTTCGGGCGAACCGGTATCCTCTGGATGCATTTGAAACTGCGAAATGATGGTTTCTTTGTGCTCTCGCTGAAGCGCCATACCTACGAAATCCTCTCCCGAATAGAAGTGTTACGGACACACAAATTCGGCGCTCCAAAGAGCACTCAACCTGACGAGTATAGCACCATAGAAGGGCGTACCATGGCGGTTGTCGACCCGTGAGTTGAGCACGTGGTCCCGCGGGAGATGAAGAGGGCGCGAATGGCTATCCTGGGAGTTTTCGGAGGCAGCGGCGTCTACGCGCTACGGGATCTGCAGGAGACCGACGAGATCGATGTGCCCACACCGTTTGGCAAAACAAGCGGGAACGTGAAGCGCGGCCGCATCGGGGATACCACGATTCTGTTTCTGCCAAGACATGGCGCCGGCCACCAGTTCTCGCCGTCTGATCTGCCGTACCGGGCAAACGTTTATGCGATGAAAGCGTTGGGGGCCACGCATTTGCTCAGCTTTAGTGCGGTAGGGAGTTTGCGCGAAGCGTTTCCTCCTCGGTCACTCCTCATTCCGGATCAGGTCATCGATCGCACTGTTCTCCGGCCACGGACGTTTTTTGACAATGGGGTGGTGGCCCATGTCGGCATCGCGGATCCTTTTTGCACGAACATGCAGGTGGCGATCGACCGGGCAGCTCACGAGGCGGGAGAGAGGGTGAGTATGGGAGGCGCTTATCTTTGTATTGAGGGGCCGCAATTCTCGACCCGCGCCGAGTCAGTGCTTTATCGATCCTGGGGCGCTTCGGTGATTGGAATGACCGCGATGCCGGAAGCGAGACTGGCGCGCGAGGCTGAACTCTGTTTCGCGGTGCTGGCCATGGTGACCGATTACGACGTATGGCATGACAGTGAAGAGGACGTCACGGTTCAAACTGTCGTCTCACACATGCAGGCGAATGCCGCGGCCGCGAGCGCCATTCTGCGGGGCATCGCCGAAACCGGGTTGCCTGAACGCACTTGCGCGTGTGCGACTGCCCTGGACAACGCGATCATGACAGACCCCCGAGTTCTCTCTCCGGACACGAAGCAGCGGATCCAATTGCTGGTAGGAAATCGCCTGGATTCAGAATAGTGCGTTGGACCGGCGTCCTTATTCTCATCCCAATGATCGTGCTGGCGGCAGGTGTGGGTCAGACGGTCGTGGGCATGGCTGGCGAAGAGCCGATCAAGGCGATGTCATGGGCTGCGTTGATGCTTGCCGGCGTGGCGCCGGTCTTCGCCGCGGGCGCGCTTTCTCTTTTGGCTCCCCGCTTCGATATCGTGCTTGTTGGCGCCACGGCGATGTTGACTTCAATCGGCACAAGCGCGCTGTTCTCACTTTCTGTAAATGCCGATGTAGAGGCGGACTTCTACCGGGCCGTGGCCACGCGCCACGCATTGTTCGTAGGGGCTGGGTTTGTGGCAATGATCGCGGGAGCAACCCTGGCCCGGCGAATTGAGGTTGTGAGGAGCTATCCCTTCTCCCTTTTGACGGTCGCGACTGGACTCATCGCGTCGACCGCCATCTTCGGGGATGTCGTGAATGGAGCTCGCCTGTGGCTCCAGATCGGGCCTGCTCGCTTTCAACCATCTGAGGTGGCCAGACTCTTATTGATCGGGTTCATCGCGGCCTATCTCTACGAACGTCGCTTTCTGGTGGCCACGCCCTGGCGGATTGGGGCCCTTGATCTACCTCCAGCTCCGTATCTTCTCCCTCTGGTTGGGGCATTGCTCGGCGGCATCGGGGTCCTTGTTTTTCAGAATGACCTGGGAATGGCCGCGCTCATCGCGCTCGGCGCGGTCGCGATAGTTTCGGGGGTCCTCAACTCGCGATCATCCCTGTTTCTCGCGACCGCGGTGATCGGGTGCGCTGCCGCGGCGGCGTATGCCACGGCGCCGCGGATCAGGGATCGTGTTTTGGGATGGCTTGATCCCTGGGAGGATCCGATGGGACGCGGGTTCCAGTTTCTGCAAGCCGATTTTGGGACCACGGCCGGGGGTATGCTCGGAACTCGGGGTCCGCACGCCGCTCTCCGCGTGCCGGAGGTCCATACGGATTTTGTTCTCATTGGAATCAGTAGTCAATTCGGGCTGTTAACGGCGATTGCCGTACTGGTTTTGAGCGCAATCGTCGTCCTCAGGAGTGTGATGAACGCCACGCGCTCTGCAGACGGATTCGGCGCGCTTCTGGCGCTCAGCATTGCTTCCGTGTATGGAATTCAGCTATTGCTCATCGCTGGAGGCACTTTGCGTGTTTTGCCGTTGACGGGCCTGACGTTTCCGCTCGTTTCGTACGGTGGCACGTCACTGGTGGTAACGCTGTTTTCGCTGGGACTCATCGTTGGCATCGGAGCCGACGCAAACGTGTCGCACTGAGTCATGCTGCCTACGGAGGTGGTCACAGAATTCTGGAGCATCGGCAAGGAAGCAGGCATCGCCTCTCCAGCCGCGCAGGTGCTGAAGCATCCTCCCGGATTCCCTGACCACCCTCGTAGCAAGAAGGTCCTGGATGCTCGTGGGGAACGTTGGAACTGGTCGATCACTGTTGCTGGAATCTGGCGAATTGCGACGGAAGTGACCGAGTCCTTACACTGGAAACCGATGGTCCGGTCGCATCTCATCTTTACTACAGGGGACATGCGGCTTTGAATCCACAACGGCATGGTCCATCACACAACTCTCAGGCGGGACCCGCCTCGCCGTATGAGCGTGACGCCCCAAGCGTTGATCTTCGGGTGGTGCTGTTTACCGTGAGCGAGGGGAAATTGTGGATCGCGTTGCAGCAAGGTGAATCTCGCGCTGAGCTTCCAAATGGAAGACCTGTGCCTGACGAATCGCTTGATGTATCGGCCACTCGAATAGTGGCAGATGAACTTGGCATCGAGGAACGCTACAAGGAGCAGCTCTATACAATTTCTCAGCGATCTGATGGTGAATGGGCCGTTACGATTGCATATCTTGGGCTGGCCTTGGGGGAGACATCCAGCCCGCCGCAGATCAGGGCGGAGTGGCATGAGGCCGCGAATCCTCCGGACCTGGATTTGCTTGACCAGAAAATTTTCGACTACGCGTTGCTACGGCTACGCGCGAAGCTTGGTTACACCACTATCGCCTTCCATCTTCTCCCGCCGGAATTTTCGTTGAGTGCGTTGCAACAGGTTTATGAAGCAGTGCTGGGCCGGCCACTGGACAAGCGCAACTTTCGCAGACGGATTCAGACCGAGGGTTTTCTGGAGGCGACGGGTGAGGCGCGACGTGTTGGCAGTCATCGACCGGCCCGCTTGTTTCGATTCCGGGCAGCCCACGATGCGGATACGTATTTGACACCTGGGTGGGCGACCAATCACGACCGGGAGACAACTGCATCGTGAACACTACCAGAGTATCGCCGCGGATGATCGGCACTGGCGAGACGTGTCTTGCTGCGCGTATCGGATTGGTTGCCGCGAAAAGCAAGGAAGAGGCCCAAGAGCTCGCGGTAAGCGTTGCCGAAATGCTTCGCGACGCGGGCGCCACGGTTGTGCTGGAGCATGACCTGCTCGCGGCAGAGTGCCTTCCTGTCGATGCCATCGTCGTTTTGGGCGGCGACGGACTGATGATGCGAGCCGCAAATGCGTACCCTGGTGTGCCGCTGCTAGGCATCAATTTTGGAAACGTAGGATTCCTGGCGCTCGTTGAGCGTCGTGACTGGAAACGCGCGATCGACGCCTTACTTTCCAACAACTTCACGGTTCAGGAAGGCGCAACGTTGAAGGCGGAGCTCATCCGTGGGAGTCACGTTCGTTTGATGGGATCCGCCATAAACGATGTTGTGGTGCGCTCAGGGACGCGCATGGTCGATGTGGAGATCTATATCGATGGAAGCTACGTCAACACCTATCCTGGTGATGGGATGATCGTGGCAACGCCCCACGGCAGCACGGCCTATTGCATGGCCGCCGGGGGGCCGATCCTGACCGCGGGGGTGCGAGGATTCGCCATCGTCCCCATATCCTGCCACAGTCCCATCAGAACGCCGTTCGTCGTTTCGGAGGAAGCTACGATCGAGATAGTCGTGGCCAATGATCATGACTCCTCACTGATCCTCGATGGGAATGAACAGTTGAAGCTCATGCACGGAGACAATGTTCGAGTCACGCGCGGCGACGATGCGTTTCGACTTGTTACGTTCAGCGGAACAAACTTCTACGAGGCATTTCGCACCAAATTCAACTTCAGAATTCGGCCGGATGCGATACCAAGCAAAGGCGACCGCAACGGACAACAAGCAACGGCAATCGAGCAATCCTGATCGCGATGCGAGCGGCGTCATGCTGGCGTCCTTTGCGATTGTAAAGCGAACATGTGTTCTGTTCTTTCTGCTATAATTGCGGCATGTCCCGAGATTTCGCTTCCTCCATTCGAAGTAGCGCAGATCCGGCCGCGGCGCAGCCTCGCGCGGTTACTCCGCGCCAGCTTCCCGAAGATGCCCCGATTGAACGGAGCCTGCGACCAAAACGACTGGCCGAATACATTGGGCAGGAGCGGGTCAAGGAGACGTTGCAAATCTTCATTGAAGCTTCGAAGCAGCGCGGCGAGTCATTGGATCATGTGCTGTTCTACGGCCCTCCCGGACTGGGCAAGACAACGCTAGCGACGATTATCGCGGCGGAAATGGGCGTAAATCTGCGTATTACTTCCGGACCAGCGATCGAGCGGCAGGGAGATTTGGTCTCGATACTAACCAACATCAAGGCCGGCGATGTCCTTTTTATCGACGAGATCCACAGGCTGAATCGAGCCGTTGAAGAAGTCCTTTATTCTGCGATGGAAGATTTCGCCGTGGATATCGTCCTGGGAAAAGGTCCGGCCGCGCGGACGATGCGCATAAACCTTCCGAAGTTCACGCTTGTCGGAGCAACGACCCGTCTTGCGCTCTTGACGGGGCCGTTGCGCGACCGATTCGGCTCGGTTTTCCGGCTCGATTTCTATTCTCCAGATGCGATGGAAGAGATTGTGGTCCGTTCGGCTGGAGTCCTTGGCGTCGCAATATCGCAAGATGGGGCACGGTCCCTGGCTCACCGCTCCCGAGGAACGCCACGAGTGGCAAATCGACTGCTGAAGCGAGCACGGGATTTCGCTGAAGTTCGGGGCCAGGGGGCAATTACCGATCAGATTGCCGCCGACGCTTTGCGCATGTTGGATATCGACCATCTTGGGCTTGACGACGTGGATCGGCGGATTCTGCGCTCGATCGTCGAAAAGTTCAGTGGGGGCCCGGTGGGGATCGATACCTTGGCGGCGGCGATCAGTGAAGAAACAGACACGGTTATGGACGTTTATGAGCCCTATTTGATTCAACTTGGATTCCTGCAACGGACTCCACGTGGGAGAATCGCAACTGATGGCGCTTACGCTCATCTGGGGATTGATCCGCCAGCGCCATTTCCGCAACAGCACTTGCTTTTCGGTGGGGCGAAGGGGTGATCTCTGGAGATCGATCGGTCCTCGATGACGGCGGCCTGACAACCAGTGCTTTTGATTTTGAGCTGCCTCATGAGCTGATTGCGCAGACGCCACTTCCCAAGCGCGACGCCTCTCGCCTGCTTGTGCTCGACAAGGCCACCGCGGCGATCGCTCATTCATCAGTCGATCAGCTCGGGGATTGGCTCGCGCCCGGAGACCTGCTTGTCGCAAACAATAGTCGGGTGATCCCGGCTCGTTTGACGGGAACGCGTTTGCCCACTTTCGGCACGGTTGAAGTGCTGCTTCTGCGGCACGAAGCCGGTGTTTGGAGGGCTTTGGCCAAACCCGCCAAGCGCCTGCAACAAGGGACAGTTCTGGAGTTTCCTGCTCGAATTGCCGGCCGCGATTGCGCGCGGGCCGTCGTGGTCGAGAATCGAGGTGCGGGCGAAGTTCTCATCACGTTCGAACACGGAATGGACCGCGATCTTGAGGCATATGGCGTGGTCCCGCTGCCTCCCTATATCACGCAAAAACTTGAAGACGACGAGCGATATCAAACCGTGTATGGAACGATGCCTGGTTCCGCGGCTGCTCCAACAGCGGGATTGCATTTCACCAGCGAGCTGATCGCGCACCTTCAATCCCTGGGGATTGATTGGGCAGAGGTGACGCTGCACGTTGGACTCGACACGTTTCGTCCTGTCAACGAGGCGAAGATCGAGGATCACGAAATTCACCGTGAATGGTGCTCGGTGTCCGCCGAAACCGCACTAGCCATTGCCACGTGCCGGTCAAGAGGTGGACGCGTCGTGGCGGTGGGAACGACCTCGGCGAGAACGCTGGAGACGGTTGGCCGGAATTGGCGCGACGACGATCCGAGAGGGTATGAAGGATTCACGGACGAGTTCATTTTGCCAGGTCACCGTTGGCGGCTGGTCGATGCTCTGCTCACGAACTTTCACCTTCCGCGGTCTACGCTACTCATGTTGGTGAGCGCTCTCGCGGGAAGAGAGGCTATCTTGGGGGCGTACGCCGAGGCGATACGGCACGGCTATCGTTTCTTTTCGTTCGGCGACGCGATGCTCATTCGATGAAAGGTTGAGCGATGAAGACCTGGAAATCAATGGATAGGCCGTCAAGGCCAATCATTGGGCACGATTACCGAAAACCACTGGCGTTGACCCTCGTAGCGGTCACACTTGCTGGTGGAGGCGCCGCGGTTTACAGCGGTGGCGTTGGCGCTCAGGCGACACCATCCGCGACGGCTCAAGTGAGCGGAACTGCCTGTTGGAGCGAAGAACAGAGAACGGAGGGAGAGGACATGGCGAAGCAATACACCGAGGCGCCGGCACTTCGAATCGATCCGGCGAAGACGTACACCGCGTCTCTGGAAACCAACAAGGGTACGATTGAGGTTGAGCTCTATCCTGGGGACGCTCCGAATACGGTAAACAATTTCGTGTGCCTCGCGGAAGATGGTTATTACGATCAAACGCCATTTCACCGGATCGTCCAGGGATTCGTGATCCAAGGCGGCGACCCAACTGGAACTGGCTCAGGCGGGCCCGGCTACAAATTCAACGACGAGACGGTAACGAAGGACTATGAACGCGGCACCCTGGCCATGGCGAACGCCGGACCAAACACCAATGGCAGCCAGTTCTTCATCGTTCTGGACAATCTCAAAGGCAAGTTGCCGAAAAACTACACGATCTTTGGCCGCGTAACCGAGGGACTCGACGTGGTCGATGCCATCGCCAGCACACCGACATCGGTCGGTCGCAGCGGTGAGAAGTCAACGCCCAACGAGCCAATCACCCTTGAGAAGGTAACGATCAGCGAGTCGTAGTCGCTGACTCGTTCGCTCATCCAAGTAGGTGGTCACAGGGTTCCGGAGCATCCACGATGTTTCCGGCGCCGCGGGCTGCAAGGACGCAGGCGTGGCCCCCAACAGTCGCACCGGTTGTGGGTCGATTCTCCAGGAATCTCTGACCGTCGACGTTGAGACGGACAGGGTCAGTTCGCTTCGCGTGGGCTGACCCTGTCCTTCGGAGTGGACCATCAGGCGGCGATATCCATTTCGCGACAGACGTCTTCATATTCGCGGAGCAGCCGAGTCCAGAATGACTCCCATTCTGTCACGTCAACCCCTGCCAATGCCGCCTCATCGATGCGGGAGAAGCCATCGTCGAGCCGCAGCTCCAACGACTCCCGCCGTGCTTCCAGTGACGTAACTTGCTCGCTCGCATTCGCATCGACGGATGCCAAAATCGACTTGCTCACCGCACACTCTCCCGTTCAGAACAGGCTCAAGACGCCAGTTGTACTTCGCTTCTCCTCGTCTGAATGAGATCGATGAGTGTCGAAGCATCACGTCTGTTCAATTCAATCGCCGGAACGCCAAACTCCCGCACCGCATGCTCGTCCAGAGCCGCGGCATCGAGACCGGCCTCACGCGCGACCGCCTGCAGATAACGAAGCTGCCTTTGCGTGGCGGCTTGCTCCGGAGGAGTTGCGGACGCGGCCGCTGGCTCGGTGCGGTGCAATTCGGCCGCAGAGTGAATCATCCTGCTCATTTTGACCGGTGCGTCGACGACGCGACCGGCGGCGGCGCCAAACTCGAAATCCGGACAGAACTGGGTGCCAAAACCGAGCGCCGCCAACGCCCGTCCAATGGCCTTGGTTTCCGCCTTCTCGAGATAGTCACGAAAGTCACCTGCCGTCTCGCTGCCCCAGCCGGTGGCGGAACCACCATCAGGAATAACGATCCTGGCTCGGAAGACGGCCGTATTGTCCTGATGGGTCACCAACTCAGTTTCGACAACCGCATCCGGATGCCGGTCACGCATCCATACGAGTCTCCATTTGACTTCGAGGTAGTCGGAGCCATTGACTCTGGTCAGGAACCTGGCTGGTTCAAACGGCACTGCTGCGCTCATCTCTCACCTCCAAATAGAACTTATGTTCTAAAGACGAAGTTTAGTTGCCCTTGACTGAGCTGTCAAGCGTCGAGAAATGGCTCAACGAGTCAGAAAACGGCGCATTGTCTGCCGCGCGGAATCGGCCGCGGGCAGTGCGAAATCGCATGCTATACTCCGCCGGTTGGTGTACGGACAGTCTTTTCAAGAGGGTGGTTTGCGGTGGATGTGTCTGCTCCTCAGGATCTGTTGCAGCGGTCTCTGAGTCAGGTAAGCCGCGCCGTTGCGACCAAGACGACCTTCCCAGTGCTCGGCAATGTGCTCATTGAGGCTGATGGCGATACGTTGAAGCTGGCGGCTACCAATCAGGAAATTGGCATTACTTCCTGGATTTCTGCCCATGTTGAAGAAGCCGGGAAGATCACGGTTGATGCCCGATTGCTTTCGGAGTTCGTAAATACTCTGCCGACTGCACCTGTTCGTTTTTCCACAGACGCTGGCCGTCTCGTGCTCAAAGTGCAGGGCCTTGGCGCGGATGCGGAAATCAACGGAATTGACGCGGAGGAATTCCCAGTTCTTCCCCGCATCAATGAGGATGGATTCAAGGCGACTGTTGACCCCCAAGCACTTCGCGAAATGATAGGGCTGGTTGAGTTCGCCGCGGCAAACGATGACAGCCGTCCTGTCCTGGCCGGTGTGCTGGTTCGCTTTGAAGAAGGTCACATTACCCTGGCGGCCGCGGATGGCTTTCGATTGGCAGTGCGCGAAGGTGAACTCGCGCTGCCCGTGGGTGAGCGACTCGATATCATTGTTCCTGCCAAGGCGCTCCGGGAGCTCGCCCGGATCATTGGCGATCGCACGGAGTTGCTGGAGCTGACCGTAACCCCGAATCGGGGCCAGTTAGTCGTGCAAACTGACGGCGCCGAATTCTATTCTCGCCTCATCGACGGCACATTTCCTGACTTTCGACAAATCGTGCCGCGCGACTTTGCCACCCGCATAGAGTTGGGACGGGATGACTTCCTGGCAGCCGTGCGGCGGGCGGGTTTCTTCGCTCGTGACAACAACGATGTCGTCCGGGTCAATGCGAAGGCGAGCGATGACGAGCTTATGCCGGGAATGGTCGAGGTGTCGGCGACTGCAGCCGAGCGTGGCAGTAGCCAAAGCGCCATTTCTGCCGCGATCAATGGACCGGAAGGCCAGATTGCTTTCAACTCCCGCTACCTCCTGGATGTCCTCAGCGTGGTGCGTTCCGGGAGGGTGATGCTCGGAATGAACGGAGCAAATCAGGCTGGCGTAGTCCGCCCCCTCGATTCCGAGGCGTATACCTATGTGATCATGCCAATGGTTATTGGCGCCTCCTGAGGCGAGCCAAGTCAGGCCACCAATGCACTTGCGGGACCTGGAGCTAGCTGAATTTCGCTCCTTCCGCGGCCTCGCACTGGCGATCGATCCCGCGGGGTTTCGGGCCGTTGGCCCGAACGCGAGTGGCAAATCCACCCTGCTCGAGGCAATCGCGATGTTGGCGACGACACGATCGCCACGAACGTCTGCTGAGCGCGAGATTGCGAACTGGCAAAGCGGACACGATCTCGCGGTTCCTCCCTATGCCCGCGTTCGCGGTCTCTTTGAACGAAGTGATAGAGCGCATAGTATCGAAATAGGGATGTCGATCGATGAAGGTGGACAAAAACCGCTGCGAAAGCAGATTCGCTTCGACGATCGAGCGGTGCGGGCCATTGATGCGGTGGGTCAGTTCAAAACCGTCCTTTTCTCACCTGACGACGTCGATCTTATCTCAGGCGCTCCCGCGGCACGACGGCGCTACCTTGATATGGCGATCAGCCAGGCAAGCCGCACCTATCTTCGCGGGCTCTCCCGGTACAGTCGCGTTCTGGAACAAAGAAACAGCCTGTTGCGGACGTTTTCACGGGAACGACCATCTCCTGGCGCCGCCCGCCCAACTGAGGAGCTGATGTTTTGGGATTCAGAGCTCATCGTCTCGGCTGTCGATGTCATCGCGGAGCGTAGTGGAGCAATTGGCGCCCTGGCGAGCGGAGCCAAGCTGCACTACAGCCGGCTGACCGGCGACGACTCTCTGGAGCTGACCTACGTGCCGAACCGATTTCAACTCCCGGCTATCGACGAATCGCCGAGTGACTGGCAACGACCCACTCAGCCGCTGCGGCAAGCGATTTCGGCCTCATTGGCGGCGGCATTGGCAACGTGGCGCGCAGAAGAACTCCGCCGCGGAGTAACAGCGGTCGGCCCGCATCGAGACGACTTCAAAGTGGTGGTGGGCGGCGTGGATATCGGGCGCTACGGTTCTCGGGGGCAACAGCGCCTGGCGATCATTGCAATAAAGCTCGGTGAGCTCGAACTGCTGCAGGACGCGGCCGGTGAGCCGCCAGTACTGCTCCTCGATGACGTGCTCTCTGAGTTAGACTCGACTCACCGAAGTAGCGTGGTTGCAATGATTGCAACACGCCACGCGCAGATTTGCGTCACGGCGACTGATGAAAGTGATATCGGGTCGTCAGAGCTGGGACATCTTCCGATACTCCGGACCAATCATGGGACTGTTCGTTCGTTTGATCAAATCTGATGCCCGAAGCACCGGTCGTTGTAAATCGCGATCGGCCCAAACGTGGATCAGAATGGCATTCTGCCCTCGTCACAGTGGTCGTCGCGCGGACAAGGTCGGCGCCGCCTTCATCGCAACTGCTCTCACCTCACTTGTGATTCTGCAGGGATGTTCGACAGGAGGTCCACTTCCTGGCCTCTACGTTGCCTCCATTGACGGCGGTGCACCTGGGTGGATTGCGGAGAGCACCGCGGCGCCAGTCTGGTCGCCCAGCGGCGATACGATCGCCTGGGGAGACGAGGATGGGCTTCGAGTGCAAAACGTTGGTGATGACGCGAGTCATGTCTTGGGCGTCGAACCTGTTTCCGGCAGGCCTGCATGGTCACCGGATGGCGCCGCACTGGCATACATTTCCCAGGAAACGCAAGAATTGGTCGTGGTCGATGCAATCGAGGGCAAGGACCGCCTGCGAGCGAACATTTCGAATTACTCCGCTCGGACGCCGCCGCAATCGCTCCTGGATCTCGGCGGTCCGAGTTGGAACCGGGATGGCTCCCGCCTGGTCTTTACTTGCTGGGACGGCGCTGGAGATGAGGTGTGCCTGATTGATACTGATGGCGGCAACCGCGTTCAAGTGACAAGCCTTGAACCGTTCGAATCCGCCCAAGCTGGCGCGAATGGGCAATCTCCCCCTGCTGCTAGCAATGTTGGACCGGCGGTATGGTCGCCCGATGGGTCGAAGATCGCGGTCGCGGCATACGCGGAGCGCAGCGGCGGCGCCTCCGGCGTGTTCCTGATCGACCTCCAATCGGACAGCGGGAAGCGAATAGCAACGATGCAGCCCAACTCCGAGATCGTTTGGTCCCCTGACGGCGGCTCCGTCTATTTTTCGGCAACCCAGAAGGGTCGCAGTGACGTGGTGCAAGTGTATGCAGATGGTCGTGAACCGATCGTCCTCAGTGGTGATCTGCCCGACGGAGCATGGAGCCCGGTTCCCTCTCCAGATAACGATGCCATTGCGGTCGCGAGTGGAGAGATGATCGTCATTCTGGAGAATGGAGAGCAGTCAGTCCTCTACAAAAACGATGGGCAGCGTCCGACGAACCCGGCTTGGAATGCATCGGGAGACCGCATCGCTTTTATCGCCTCAACGAATCCGATTCAAGGCTACAACTGAGTTGTACCTGTCTCCGGTGACGATGGGTATGATCCCAGGAGCCGTAGGTGATCGTCACCCAGCCGTTCGACACCAGGACCGCATCCGAAGTTGGGGGTACATATCCCGCGAGCTGTTTTGGCGTGTATCTGATGTAGGCGGCAACAACACGACGTGTCTCCTGGTGTTTCCACATCATTCGTAACGATGCAACGACGCGGTGCGCCTTTCAACGATCTGCCTCGAACTCAGCGATCTGGCGATCATATGGGGTCCGAATATTCCGATTGGCCTGAGAGGTTGATCGTCAAAGCTCTCCACCGTGCGAATTCTGGCTAACGTCAACCTGGGCCGCGTGCGCCACTTCTTGCAGACGGTTGTGAGGCCCGAAAAGCACATTGAATACAGCTTCCAAGCATTGATGTCATGATGAATGCCTCGACTCCCTAAAGGCGGCATCGCGAGCGTGCCAAGGTTCTCGGTTTCTGACGCGTTCGGACGAAAAGAACGACGAGATGCCTTGTATGTTGCAGAAACGTCGTCCGGAGCGTTCTTGAGCACGAGATCTGCTGCGGCGGCGGATCAGTTGGCGCCTGCCGGGCCAGCCCGCGGATTCCCGGATCGCGTGCGGTCGAGGAGGAGCA
>JBBRVX010000130.1:0-15546 GCA_038246475.1 Thermomicrobiales bacterium
ATGGCGTCTGGGGTCCAGAGAAGTTCTCCTACCAGGGGGAGCACTTTCAGGTCGGCCAGGTTCGCATCTCGCCCCCGCCGCTGCAGCAGCCAGGGCCGCCGATTATGATCGGCGGCAGCGGCGAGAAGAAATCGCTCCGGTTGGTAGCCAAATACGCTGATGCCTGCAACGTTAACGATGTTGGCCACACCGAAAACGGACTGGCACGCCTCGGCGGGCCAGACTACATCGCGCACAAATACGCCGTCTTGCGGGGTTACTGCGAGGAATTCGGGCGCCCGTACGATGAGGTCCTCCGTACGCATTTCACGCTGCGCCTCGTTCTCGCGCCGGATGAGCAATCCGTCGCCGCGAAGATCGCCGCGATTGGGCAGGGATCGTCCGGGTCCCCGGCGACGCGGCGGGCCCAACCCAACGCCTTCATGACCGGCACGCCCGAGCAGGTCATTCCTTACTATCAGTCGCTCGTCGACGTCGGAACGCAGTACTTCGTGGTGCAAGTCGATTCGAGCGACACCGAGACGTTGCAGCTCCTGGCCCGCGAGGTCGTGCCGCATGTTGCGCCAATCGCGTGAACGATCCCAGTGGCCACGCTATTGCCGGCGATGCCGAGCGGCTGCTCGCCGCGTTGCCCGGGGCGATGATCGTCTTCGACTGGAACGGAACGCTCATCAACGATGCCGAGCGGACCCTCGCGGCGCTGAATGCGACCCTGATGTCACGTGGTCTCGATGCGCTCGATGACAGCGCGTTTCGCCACGCGTTTCGCCTGCCGATGGCAGGGTTTCTGCGGGACATTGGCGTTCCCGTGGCCGAGGTCGTGGAGGCGTTGATCGACTGGCAGCACGGCATTGAGGCCCGCGAAGCGCCTCTGGCGCCTGGAGCGTACGAGACACTGCGTCGCCTGTCGCATGCGGGACATCCCGCTGGCGTGATCAGCGCCGGATTCACCGCCGGCGTCGAGCAGGACGCAACGCGCCTCGGCATCCGCGATTGGCTCGCCTTTCTCCATGGCTCGGTTGCATCGAAATCGCTGATGCTCAGACAGATCGCAACCTCGGATGAGCCGCTGATTTACGTTGGCGACAGTGAATACGACATGGTCGAAGCAATCGCGGCGGGCGCGTTGCCGATCGGCTACGCCGGCGGCTATCGCCCGGCGGAGGCCCTGCTGGCGGCCGGGGCCATTGCCGTCATATCGGATTTCCGCATCCTGATCCCACCCGGCTAAGGTGAAGATCGCTTCTGAACGTCCCTATGCCTGGGTTCGCGCGGGTGGAGGTGCGCTGCGCCGCTCCAGGTGATACGGCACGCTGGTCACCACCGTGCCCGGCCGGAAGAGGAGGGCCGCCTTGATGCGCAGGGCGCTCTGGTTGTGCAGCACCTGCTCCCACCAGTGGCGGGCGATGAACTCGGGCAGGACCACCGTAAGCGTGTCGGTGGTGCGCTGGCGTTCGATCTCGTCCAGATAGGCCAGCAGCGGCCCCACCAGGTTTCGGTAGGGCGACTCGATGATGACCAGCGGAATGTCCGAGCCGAGCGTTTCCCAGGCCTCCTGCATCGCCTCGATCTCGGCTTCATCATCGGTAATGTGGATCGCCGTGACGTTGGGTGAAATGGAGCGCGCGTACGCCAGCGTTTGCTTTGCCACACGATTGACGGCGGCAATGGGCACAATGACCGTATGTTCGATCTCATCAGGATCGAGCGGCGTTTGCGCGGCGAGTTCACCGGCGGCGCGCAGGTAATGGCCATTGATCGCGCGGAACATGGTGATCAGCAGCGGCACCAGCAGCAGCACGATCCACGCGCCTCTCGTGAAGTTGGTAAAGCCGACCACCAGCGCGACCAGGCCGGTGGTGGTCACGCCGACGAGGTTGATGGCGAGGCCCATCCTCCAGCCGTGCTCCCGCAAGCGCAGCCAGCGCATCACCATGCCCCCCTGGGAGAGGGTGAAGGCCGTGAAGACGCCGACCGCGTAAAGCGGAATCATGCGCGTGGTCTCGCCGTTGAAGCCGATGAACATCAGCGCGGCGAGGATGCCGAGGGTGATGATTCCGGTGGAATAGGCCAGGCGGTCGCCGCGGAAGGTGAATTGCTTCGGCAGATAGCGGTCGCGGGCGAGAAAATAGGCGAGCCGGGGAAAATCGGAATAGGCCGTGTTCGCGGCCAGAATCAGGATCGCCAGGGTGGCAAACTGAATGTAGTAATAGGCGGGAGTCCCGCCATCGAATATCGCCCGCGCGATCTGCGAAACGACCGTCTCGTATCCCTCCGGGTTGTCGGCATTGAGGGGCACGATCCCGAACTGATGGGCGAGGAAGGTGATGCCGCTGAAGGTCACCGCCAGAATGCCGATCATCCAGGTCAGCGTCGAGCGGGCGTTCTTCCACTCCGGCGGCTGGAACGCCGGCACCCCATCGGAGATGGCCTCGACACTGGTCAGCGCCGCGCAGCCGCGGCTGAACGCCGTGAGGATGAGCAGGATGCTGAGCGTCTGCGAGGCGTGCACCACCTCCCCGGCCGGCAACACCGGCGCTTGCGGGACGAACCCGTTCCCCGCCGCGCGCGCGATGCCGATCGCGATCATGAGCAGGATGCCAACCAGGAAGAGGTAGGTCGGGACCGCGAAGATGCTGCCTGATTCGCGAATGCCCCGCAGGTTGAGGAGGCTCACCAGCAGAATGAAGCCGAGCCCGAGCAGGATGCGGTAATCGCGCAATGCCGGGACGGCGGAGCTCAACGCGGCCACGCCGGCGGCGATGCTGACCGCGACGGTTACGACGTAGCCGAAGAGGAGCGCCGCGCCGGCGACCAGGGCCGGGAGATCGCCAAGATTGTCCTTGGCGACGATGTAGGAGCCGCCGCCGGCCGGATACGCCTTGATCGTCTGCCGGTAGGAGATGCCGACGATGAGCAGCAGCGCGACGATCGCCGCGCCGATGGGCAGACTCAGCGACAGCGCCGCCAACCCGGCCAGCAGCAGAACGTGCAGGATCTCCTCCGTCGCGTACGCGACCGAGGAGAGCGCATCCGACGAAAGGACCGCCAGCGCCTTGGGACGTGTCAGCCGCTCGTGGGCCGCCTCGGCGGTACTGAGCGGGACGCCGATGACGGTGCGTTTGATCTTGCCGAATGCGCGCCCCGCGGCGCCGCGGGCTTCCAGGGCTTCTTCGGTCGCGATCAGATGGCCAGGCGCGGCGCGTTGGAAATCGTCCGTTTGCAGCCGATGCACCCGAACGTAGCGATCCCCGGGAAGGTGACCCTGCATCCCCTGCTTGCCGACCAGATCGCCTTGCGCCCGTGGGCCATGGCGGCGTGGCGCGCGAACCCGCTTGTCACGGCGAGGCGCCTCGTGCGCGGCGTCGTCGGCAGGAAATGCCGCTTCATCCTGGTGCTCCGACTGAACGAACGATCCGCTCGCCTGCCGTCGTCGGTGTTCCCGCCGGGACTGGCGGGAGCTTTCGCCGTCGGAGCGCTCGTGCGTGGCGAGCGGCGGCTCAACAGCTTCGTCTGGAACCGTTCCGGCGTCCTCGTCCGGCGATGTCGAGCGACGAGGAGGGCGGAACTTGGCGGACGCCATTGAGGGGCACTCCACGGGTCATGCTGGGGATCGGTCCTGGCGATGCCGGGAGCCCAGGCTGACCCGCTCGAATCGCCCCGGGACACCAACGTCTGGTGACCATCCCCGGGGCGACAACCTCTCTAGTCTACCGTTGGCGTCAAGAGTCCATGCCCCGGGGCAATGGGGAGCCACGGGTGTCGCTAGAGGGTGATCACGTGGTCCGGCGGGTTGCCGCCCAATGCGCCGTAGAGATCCGGGAAGCAGCCAACCACGACGCCTTCGACGGTATCCACCGGGCGGACGGCGCTGGGCACGCTGCCGGGCGTCCCTTCCGCCAGTCCTCGCTCGATGGCGCACTGGTCGCAGAGCATCAGCAGGATGCCCTGCTCCTTCGCTACCTTGGCCAACCGTTCGCCCATCGGGTCGCCGGCGCGAAGCATGTACGTGTTGTCGTCGAAGAACATCATGCCCACGACCTCGACGCCGTGCGTGCCCGCTTCGAGTTGCGGCAGGATCATTTTCCCGAGCTTGTACGATGCCGTGTGGCCCGAGGTGCTGAACACGTAAGCGACCTTCATTACGACGGGATCCTCCATCGATCATTCTGATATTTCCGAGCCGGCAAGGCATTGATCGGATGCGGCAAACCCGGCCTGTTGGCTGGAAATTGATCCTACCAGAAGCAGAATGCGCGGGCTATATGCGCACTGGCACGCTTCATGAAGTTCCACTCACGAGGACGGGCCGGCCACGAGGACGCAACGAAGCCCGTCATGCCTGGTGGTGTGAACGGACGCGATGAAAACGTCAATGCCGCAAACATGCGAAATCTGGTCGAGTTGCGAGCGCCGATGAACACCCTGCGCCAATCACACGGCCGCGTCGTGCTCACGGGCCAACCATGGGACGAAACGCCGGCACGTCTGTATCCCGGGGAAGCTCGAGACCACGGGCCATTGGCCGCCCTTTCGCCACCGAACGCGTGCGCCACCTCCATCATCGTACCGGCGCGTGACGAAGCAGCGACATTGACGGACGCCCTCACGGCGCTGATGTGCCAGATGGATCTCGCCGGACGACCGGTTCATCATGGCCTGTATGAAGTCATCGTGCTCGCGAACAACTGCCGCGATGCGACGGCGTCTGTGGCGAGAGCGTTTGCCGCCCGGCATCCCGGGTTCGAAATGCATGTCGTGGAATTGACCCTAGCCGCTAGTGATGCCAACATCGGAACGGCGCGGCGCATGCTTATGGACGAAGCGTGCCGTCGCTTGCTTGGCAACGGACGACCGTCTGGCGTCATCGCCTCGACCGATGGCGATACCGTGGTTGCCCCGACCTGGCTGGCGGCGATTCATGCGGAATTTGCCAAAGGGGTGGATGCCGTGGGAGGGCGAATCCTGGCTCTCCCTCCTGAAGAAGCCGATCTTGACGGCCCGACGCGCGCCTATCACCTGCGCGACGTCACGTATCAGCATCTGGTTGCCGAGCTTGAATCGTATCTCGATCCCCTCCCGGAAGATCCCTGGCCTCGTCATCACCAGTTTTTCGGCGCCAGCCTCGCCGTGACCGCGAGCATGTACGCCCGTGTTGGCGGGCTCCCATCCGTTCCGGTTCTGGAAGATATGGCCTTTCGCCGTCAGCTTCGTCGTTTCGATGCGCGCCTGCGCCATAGTCCTCGGGTCCGGGTGCGCACCTCGGCGCGCCGAACAGGACGCGTGGAGATGGGGCTTTCCACCCAACTGCGGGAGTGGTCGGCCATGGCGGCGCAGGGTCAACCGCATCTCGTCGAATCGGCGGCCGTGGTCGCAGGTCGCGCGCGGAACAGACATCGATTGCGGCTGCTCTGGGAGCGAGCGGCGACGCGAACCATCCGCGATGACCCCGCGCTCGAGATCGTGGCCCGTCAGATTGGCGTTGAGCGCGATTGGCTCCTGCGGCAGCTCGCGTGTCAGCAAACCTTTGGCCTGTTGCATGAGCGCGTACTGGAACGAGGCAGGCCAGCCGTGGTGGGGGAGCCTCTTGTTGCGGTCACGGTCGCCATCGCCGAGTTGCGGCGACATCTGGCGCCACTGCGGGCGAGTTGCACACCACGGAGCCGCGCGACGAATCAACTACGAGCGCGCGAAGAGATCCAGCCGATAGCGATCTTCCCGCCGCCCAAAGAGATGTCGCAACCTCCCGCCAGGGAGCGTCTCTTCGAGGAACCGATTATGGACCTCATCACCGGTTAGGGGATAGTCGGCCACGACAGGAGTCCAATGCACGAGGATGAGCTGCCCGCCCGGCAGCAGCGCATTGATGATCTTCGCCCTGGCCTTTTCCAGATCGGGCGGGGACCAGTAGTACCCGACCTCCGAGAGCAGAATCAGATCGAACCGCTCGTCCGGAAATGACGCGGGCACGGACATCTCGGCAACCTCGACCCATGGGAAATTGGCACATCGAGCTCGGGCTTCCGCCAACACGCTCGGCACAACGTCAACCGCCAGGAGGCGATCGCAGCGAGGGGCGAGCCGGGCGGTGAGCACGCCGATGGAGCAGCCGATCTCAAAGGCACGTGCGTAGCGATCCCGAGGGAGCGCGGCCATTGTCGCGTCATACTTGGCCGCCTCATACGGGCTAGTGGCGAACTGCCAGGGATCGGCGTTCGCGCCGTACACGTCCTCAAAGTAGCGCGTGGGCAGAGAATCACGTGTGGGACGAGCGCTGTCAGCGATCATCATCGATCCCCTTCTGATCACCCGCGCCCGGCCAGAGTTCGAGCGCCGGCAGGGCTGATGCCAGCGCATGCTGACCAACATCGGCCAACGCGGCGTCGGGAGCCGGTTGTCTCAGGTAGAGCGTCAAGTCTCGTCCAATGCGCTCGATTGGGTGCGGTTGCAGCAGACCACGAGCGCCGACGGATCGTTCGACGATCTCCAGAACATCGAGGCAGATGCGTTCAATGGCGGTCCGCACCATGTTGGCAAAGGTCACCATCTGGTCATCGCTGACGTGGCCAGCTGTGGTGCCCCCGAGCGATGAGTCATCCGCCATCCGTGCCGCTTCGCGCAGCCAGAGTTCTCCGCTCTGCACGCTGATCGCCGCCTGGCCGATCCGCCCTTGTTGCAGCGGGTCGTTGGTGCGCTCAATGGCCCGCAGCTCCGTTCTGGCGGCATCGAGCAGCGCGGCTGCTCCCCCCAGTTGCGCTGCCGCGAAACGAATGGCCCCGCCTGAAAACCAGGGTTGCCGGTAGTAATCTCCGGGCCCGCCGATGAGGTCGTCTGGTCCGACCCGGATGCCAGTAAGATCGATCTTGAAACTCGCCGAAGCCCGCATGCCCAGCGGCCGCCACCAGCGCTCATCGATCTGCGGTCGAAGCTGGTCCATGGCCAGCACGACCATTTGCCAACCCCCGTCCGGCAGCGCGCCCGTCAACAACGGACGCGAGACATGCCCGGCGCCTGAGGCGAACGTCTTGGCGCCCGCAAGCAGAAAACCGCTTTCCCCCGCCGGCAGCAAGCGCACCCCATCGGCAGCCTCCGTGTTCCAGACCGCGAAGAGGCGACGCCCATCGCGGGCGTCGGCGGCCAGCCGGGCAATCTGCGCGGCGTTGCCAAACGTCTGCACCAGCAGCAGCGCGTTCGCGTGACCCTCGTACAGCCGCGCCACGGAGAGATTTCCCGATCCGAGCATGGCAAGTAGGCGGAGAAGAGGATGTGCGAAGCCGGCCTCGCTGCCGAGGCCAAGTCCCCCCAGGTCACGGGAAAGCGGCGCCGCCAGGAGTTGCGCGTCCGCGATCTCGGCAAACTCCCGCGATGGAAAGGCGCCGTCGCGGTCGATGTCGCTGGCGTTTATGGCCGCTGTCGCCGCGATGGTGGCGGCGCGTTGTAACGCCGCCTGCAGGCTCGCGTCGTCGCGACCGGCAGGTGAAGCCAGGGGTATTGGCCCGTTCGCTGTCCAGGGCTGGATGGAAGGTGGCGTGCGCGTCGTCAGTTGCGGCGACCTCTCGTGAACGTGCGTCCGGCTTCTGGCGCCATGGTTGGGGCAGTCTTCCCGACGAAGACCGCGTGCCGGATTGCTGCAGAGCACTTCGCAATTTCCGGGCCGACGCCGCCCTCGCCGGCCTTGCCGCGGGCGCCGCCGTGGCGGCCTGAGACGGTTGTCACCGAGCGCGGCCTAATGTAGGGGCGAGGCCTGCCTCGCCCGCGGCCCAAACCACGCGGCGCCGAAGCGTAGACTATGGTTCTCGACCGCGAACGTCCGTGACGGATGAGCCGGAGCGAGCAGGTCTCTCACCTCCATGACTCAACGTCTGGCATCCGCTCTAACCGGCGGAGTTCCTTCCCTCAAAGCGCAGCTTCCAGACGAGCAACGCCGCCTCCACGACGATTCTACGCGAGAGCTTCGATGTGCCCGCTGCCCGTTCGTTGAAGATGATGGGAACCTCGATCACCCGCGCTCCAGACTGGAGCGCCCGCCATGTCGATTCGATGGTAAACGCGTAGCCATCGGAGCGCAGCAGGCGCGGATCGATGCGCGCGAGTGTTGGCGGGCGCCAGACCTTGAAGCCGCCCGTCAGGTCGGCGATCGGGGCGCCCAGCACACTTCGGGCGTAACCTCCACCCATGCGGCTGAGCACGCGCCGCCACAGAGTCCAGCCAAAGGTGCCGCCGCCGGCAACATAGCGGGAGCCGATCACCAGGTCGACATCGCGCGCGGCGGCCACAAGACGGGGCAAATCCTCGGGATCATGGGAGAGATCGGCGTCCATCTGGGCGATCAGCGCGGGCGTCATCCCCAGGGCCAGCTCGAAGCCGGCGATGTACGCCCGCCTCAGTCCCTGCTTCGCGGGGCGATGAATCACCTCGATCCGCCCCGGATGGGTCCTGGCCAGATCATCCGCGATCTGCCCGGTGCCATCTGGCGAGTTGTCATCGACGATGACCATCCGATACCGTTCGCCCAGGCCAAGGATGCCCAGCGAGAGCGCCTCGATGTTGGGCCGCTCGTTATAGGTGGGAACGACGACGACGACCGGTGTGAGGTCCTCTTCCTGATCGATCACGAGCTTTCGGGATTGCTCGGCAAAATCGGCCGCGCGCTGGCGAAATGCACGCGCGGCGCCGTCTCGATCTCGAATTCGCCCATGCGATCTGGGCCGAGCTCGCGCAGCCGTTCGAGCGCCGCCTGGCTCTCCGCGGCGAGCCGGCCCGTCTCGATTCCCAGGCAAACCGGGGCGAATTCGACGGTCTTTTCAATGCCATCGGCGAGGAGGAGGAGGGCTCCCGTATGGTTGCCGCGCAACGCGTGCAAGAACCCTACGCCGATCTGCAGAATCCCCTGATAGAGCCGCCGAATGGGCCGCGCCTCGGCGTGCCACTCATGTTCGATCGCTTCGTGAGAGGCATAGTATTCGCCCGCGTTGAAGAGGCGAATTCCCTCCAGCAGCCCCGGTGGCGGCGTGGCGTCGCAGGGCGTCTCCGTGTCCGCCAGCACCTCGCGCAGCAGCGGATCGAGGTAGCGCCGGGTGGCGTCGAGCCGGCCCGCCTCGGTTCCCACGATGCCTTCCAGCATCAAGGGACCCGAATAGGCGCCGGAAATCGCGCGGAGCAAGGCCGGCCAGGGGAGATCCCCTTCGCCGGGAGGCAGGTGTCGCTGCGAAGGATCGGCTTCGCGCCGGTCGCTGAGGTGCACGTCGAAGACGCGCCCCTGCATGGCCGAAAGCATCATGAACGGATTGGCGCCCGCTTCGTCCGCCTGGAAGGGATCGAACGCGAATCCGATCCGTTCCGCACGGGGATCGAAATCCTGAACGCTCGCGGCAAAGGCGAGAACGTCGCGCACTGACGCCAACGCACACCAGGAGACGTTCTCGATCGCCAGGCGCAGCCCGGCGGCGGCGCAGGCGCTGCCCCGGTCGGCCACCGCGTCGAGGAACCGTGCCCGATCGTCGTCCGAGCGGAGCTCATCCTGCTTTGGTCCGTGCCAGACGATGACCTTCCCGCCGAGTTCGACCGTGCCGTCGATGGCCCTGGCGAAGAGCGTCCTGCCCTCCCGCGCGCGGCGGGCGTAGGGGGAGAGGAGGGGATGCAGCGTTTGCCAGAGGTGGATGGTGTGGATGCGACATCCGGCGGCGCGGCCGCGGGAACCAAGCTCGCGCATGAACGAAGCGCCGTATTCGCCTGGTGTCTGGAGCATGATCTCCAGATCGAACAACCCCGCGCGGGCCGCCGCATCGGGGACGTCCTCGGTCGCGGTCGGAAAGAGTGCGCCAGACGAGAGGCCGAGCCGGAGTCGCGGCGGCTCGAGCACGCGCAGTCCGCCTCGGGTTGCCGTTCGGGCCTCGGTCACGGGCAAGCATCCTCCCATCCATCGGTCAAGCGCGTTGTTCGACCTCGGGGCCGATGGTACCATCCGCCCCTGTGCCGCACAGGCATCGTCAGAGACAACACCAGCCTCGCGCCCAGGGGGCTTGGCAGTCATGAACGCCGACGAGACGATGTTTCGCGCCCCCCGCTTGACCCGGCTCGAGATTCAGGGCTTCAAGAGCTTTCTCCATCGCACCACCTTCGCCTTCGAGCCGGGCATCACCGCGGTCGTCGGCCCCAACGGCAGCGGCAAGTCGAATGTCGCCGATGCCTTGCGCTGGGTGCTTGGTGAGCAAGGGCAGAACGCTCTGCGCGCCAGGAAGACCGACGACGTCATTTTCAGCGGCGGCCAGGGCCGCGCCCCCGCGGGCATGGCCGAGGCCACCCTCACCTTCGACAACAGCGAAAGCTGGCTGCCGACTGACTTCACCGAGGTGTCGGTGACGCGGCGCGCCTTTCGCTCCGGTGAACATCACTATCTCATCAACGGGCGGCGCGTCCGCCTCAAGGATGTCGCCCTCTTGACCGCCGGGCTGGGGCAGAGCCACGTCGTGGTCGGGCAAGGGCTGATCGATGCCGCGCTCAGCCTGCGCGCCGACGAACGGCGCGGGCTCTTTGAGCATGCCGCCGACCTGACCGGCCTGCGCCTCAAAGTCGCCGAAGCCGAGCGCAACCTGGCTGAGACCGACACCAATACCACCCGCTTGAGCGATCTTTTGCTCGAGCTCGAGCCACGGCTGAAGACACTCGAGCGCGCTGCCAAACAGGCCAAAGAGTGGCAAGGGATCCGCGATCGCCTGCGCGATTTGCAGGGCGCCCACTATTCAGCCGCGCTCACGGCCCATCGCGCCGCGCTCGATGCCGCGCGGCGCGCGCTCCACGCCGCGGCGGAAGCCGCCGATGCGGCGCGTGCGGAAGAGGGCCGCCTGGCCTCCGCCGCCGCATCCGCCAGCGGCCGGCTGAAAGCGGCGCGCGAGCGGCTCGCTGGACACGAAGCCGCCCGCTCCGCCGTCGAGGATCGGCTGCGACGACAGATCCACGAACGCGATCTCGCCGACGCCCGCGCCGAGGCGCTCGCCCGGCGTCGTGCTGACATGGACGACGCGCGCGAGGGGCTCGACGAACGCGCGGCCAGCGTGGCCGCGGAGCTGGCCAGACTCACAGTCGATCTCCGCGAACTGGAACGCGCGACAACCGAATCGCGCGAGGCGGCGGCGCGTCATGGACGAGAGCTTGCCGCCAGGCGGCAGGAGCGGGCGGCGGTGGAAAAGCGGCTCGCCGCGTTTTCGCGCGAAACCCTCGCGGACGAGCAGCAAGCGGCGGAGCGTCTTCGCGGCCGAGCGGTGCTGATCGAGCGCGGCGCGGCGCTGGCTGCTGAACAGGGGCGCTTGCGCGCAACCATCGCCGAGCGCGAGGGACGCATCACGAAGCTGGAACACGATGCGGCGGACGCCGGAGCGGCCGCCGCCGCGGACGCCGAACGTGACGCGCTCCTTGCCCGCGAGCTGGCTGAACTGGCTGGAGCGGTGCAAGACGCCGCCCAACTCGCCGCCGCGCGGCGCGCTGAAGCCGATGCCCTGCAGCGGAGCACGGGCGAGGCCGCCACCCGGTTGGAGGTGTTGCGTCGTTTGCAGGAGAGCGGCGCGGGGTTGCATGGCGGCGTGAAAGAGGTCGTCACCGCGGCGCGACACGAGCGGCTCGCCGGCGTGCTCGGGACGGTATCGGAGTTGATCGCCGTGCCCGAGGCGCTGGAGGTGGCCATCGAGGTCGCCCTTGGCGGCCGGTTGCAGGACATCGTCGTCGAGACCTGGGCTGATGCGGAAGCAGCCATCGCCCATCTCAAGCGGAGTGGCGCGGGCCGGGCCACGTTCCAGCCTCTCAACACCGTGCGGAGCGGCCGCGCTGGCTCAAGCCCTGAGGAGGTCCGGAATCTTCGCGGCTATCTCGGGGTCGCCGCCGATCTGGTCACCGCGTCGCCGCCCCTAGCGGCGGTCGTTTCCGCGCTCCTCGGCCGCACGATCGTCGTGGAAGACCTGGAGACGACGCGCGCCGCGCTGCGCCTGCTCCCCCCGGGGTGGAGCGTGGTCACGGTCACCGGCGAGATCGCCCGCGCCGGTGGTTCGGTGACTGGCGGCTCGGCCGCACGGGAGAGCGGCACGCTCGGGCGCGAACGCGAGCTGCGCGAGCTGCCTGGCCTCGTCGCGGCGCTGGAAACAGAGCTCGCGACAGCACGAAACCGCTCAGCCGAAGCGGAGGCGTCGGCTCGCGCCCTTCAGGAAGCGCAACGACATGCCGACGGCGAACGCGCCGCGCTGCGCGTCGCGATGGAGGAGCGCGATCGCCAACGAGCGCGCCTGGAAGCCTGGTTGGTGGAACTGCGGGGCGAGCAGGAGCGTTCCCATCATCGTTTGTCGGAGCTGGAGACGAATGTCGCGCGGACCGTGGACGGTCAGCTCGATCTCGATCGGGCCCTGGCCACACTGGAAGAAAAGCGGCAACGCACGGCGCGCGCCCGGGCGGACGCCGATGCCGAGATGAGCACCCTCGCGGACGCCGCCTCCATCTGCGAGCGCTCAGCGGCGGATGAGGGGCGTCGTCTGGCTGGCCTCGAAGAACGGCTCCGCGGTGAACGCCGCCGGGAGGCTGGCCTCCGCGCCCAGGAACGAGCCCTCGCCGAGGAGTTGGCGCTTCGCGCGGAGCGGACCGCGCTTCTCGATCGGGAACGGGAGTCGTTGATCGCGGACTACAAGCGATTTGGCGATGAAGTCGCCGTCAGCACCAGCGAGCTGGAGACCGCGAATGCAGAACGCGGCCCGCTGCAAACCGAGGTGAAGGTTGCCGAGCGAGCCGCCGCGCGATTGGCGGAGCTACGTCAGACGGCCCTCGGCGCCCTGGCCGAATGCGACCGCGAGCGAGATCGCGCCGGTTTTGCGCTGGAACGAGCGGCCGAGGAGTGGGAACGCCTCCGCGTTCGCATCAGCGAAGATCTCGACCTCGCCGACGCCGATGAGGTGCTGTTGCTGGAACCGAGCGGCAACGGCCTCCCGGCGGCCGCTCGGGAGAAGGAAATCGAACGGCTGCGGGAGCGCCTGCGCCGGGTTGGCTATGTCGGCGACGATGCCGTGGCGGACTTTGAGCGCGAGAACGCCCAGCAGGCGTTTCTCCGCGAGCAGCTCGCCGACGTGCAGGGCGCCGCCACGGCGCTGCGTGCATTGCTTGCCGATCTGCGGCAAACGATGCGCGCCAGGTTCGACGAAACGTTTGCCAGGGTGGCCGAGGCGTTCTCGCAAGCGTTCGCGACCCTCTTTGGCGGCGGCGCCGCGCAACTCGTGCTCAGCTCCGGCGACGCCACGTCCGAACCTGGCATCGAGATCATCGCCCAGCCGCCCGGCAAGCGCCTGCAAAGCCTGGCGCTCCTCTCCGGTGGCGAGCGGGCGTTGACCGCCGCGGCCCTCCTCTTTGCCATCCTGAAGGTCAACCCCGTCCCGTTCTGCCTGCTGGACGAAGTTGATGCCGCGCTGGACGAGGCGAACGTGGTTCGCTTCCGCGACCAATTGCGCGAGTTGGCCCGCCAGACGCAGATCATCGTGGTCACCCACAACCGGGGCACGATCGAGATCGCCGATACGCTTTACGGCGTGAGCATGGGCGCCGACGGCGTCTCCCAGGTGCTTTCCTTGCGCATGACCGAATCACTGCCGGCGGATTGACTACCGGCATTCTGTGCAACGGGCGATGCCTTCCGGTTGGGAGGCATCGCCAGCGCGGAGGGCGGGGACGATGGGGGCGGGCTAGATCGTGCCCTGGCGGGCGGCGATGACCGCCAGTTGGACACGCGTCTCGGCGCGCAGCTTGGTGAGCAGCGAGGCGACGTGGGTCTTGATGGTGTTGGGGGAGACGAACAAGGCGGTGGCGATGGCCTTGTTGGAGCGGCCTTCGGCCACCAGGGCCAGCACCTCGCGTTCCCGCGGGCTGAGCGCGGCGACGGGCGGCGCGGGGGGACGCGTGCGGGGCGGGGCGGCGGCGGGGGGCGTTTCGGCTAGGAGGTCGAGCGCATCCTCCAGCGCCGCCGTGACCGAGCGCACGTGCTGGGTGGCGGCGGCCGTGGCGGCGGCGGCGGCGGCGAGGGCGGTGCGGGCGTCGCGGGTAGCCTGCAGCAGCGTGGCGCGGTCGCGGGGAGCGCCAGGGCCATCGAGTGAGGCGGCGGCCCGTCCGCGATGAGTGGGCATCTTCCCGGGCCAGGCCATCTGCTCCCCGCTACTCCCTGTCGTTCCTGGAACCAGTGCCGTGTGCGATCCGACGTTCACGTCTATTGCCTCTCCTCATCTGTAACATCTCAACATGAAGGCGTTCGAAAGCAAAGATTGATGAGTCCTTCATCAGGCGCAACCATGCCGCGGCTCTCCGTCAAGGATGTCCCAGCCGCGGCGTCCTGCCGCCAACCTGGCGCTATGGCTGTTGTTTGCCACCGTGGTCCATCTCTACGACCACATGCCCCTTCTTGTGCCCGGTTTCAACGCGCCGGTGGGCCTCGGCAATCTGATCCATTTCTGGCGCCCACATCCGGGGACGAAGCCCCTCTCCCGCGCACCGGGAGAGGGGTTGGGGTTAGGGCCGTTGCGGCGCAACCATGCCCAGCAAAGCTATCTCACACCAAGCGTGTACGGGTCGAGCGTGTCCATCAGCCATGTGTCGGTGGCCCTTGCCCCCGTAGTCACCGCTGGCGGCTGCGAGACCAGGTTGCTTGGGGATGTTCGCCACTGACCCCTGTCTGAGGTTCAAGGGTGTGCTGGCAGGAGCGACTCGTTGACCGTCGCGACATCGGCTGCGACGACGGGCGTTCGGGGCCAGGTCCAGGCTTCCCGGAGGATGAGTGCGAGGATGGCGACTTCGAGTCCGATGGAGAGGCCGTAGAAGTAGGTCCAGGACTCGCCCAGCGCGTTGAAGATCGAGACGGGGATGTAGAGCGATGCCATGACGAGGTTCGCGGCTCGGTTCACCCGGGCGGGCAGCGTCGTGGAGAGCAGGATCATGACACTCGGGATCGCCACGAGCGCTAGCATACCGGTCAAGAGGGCTTGGCTGACGTCGAACTCCCAGACGACGCCGACGAGGATGTCGTCGATGGCGCCGGGCTTGTACAGGTGGAAGTAGTCGACGTAGATGTAGAGGAACATGAAACTGGTCCATGCTGCCGCGAGCTTTGCCTGCACCGGGATCCGCGGGTCTTGCAGTGTGCTGGTGGTGTTCGTCTTCTTGCTCATCGTCTTGTTCCTTCGCTCGGAGATCCCACCGGAACCTCCTCTTCAGGGGCCACGCCCCGCCGTTTCGTACAACGTACGTCGTACTGCGTACTATGCTCGTACGGTGTACTATCTGTCAAGGGCTTTTCCAGGAACGGAGCACGCATGGCCGCGAGGAGTGTTCGAGCTGCCGCTGAGGTCTCGCTGAGCAAGCAGCGCGTGGTGACCGAGGCCATTCGGCTTGCCGACAACGAGGAGATCGACAAGCTCAGCATGCGCAGACTGGCCAACGAGCTCGGCGCCGGCGTGATGTCGCTGTACTACTACGTGGCGAACAAGGACGAGCTGCTCGACGCCATGATCGACGTCGTGTTCGACGAGATCG
>JBBRVX010000131.1:0-15539 GCA_038246475.1 Thermomicrobiales bacterium
GATCGAGTATCGCAACAACCTCTTGCCGGTGTTGGCGTTCTGGCCAGTCATCCTTGGCCTTGTACTCGCATCAACGCTGATCGTGCTCTTCAAGCCGTAACGGCCCTTCAGGCGCCGCGGCTCGTCGTCCAAACGAGTCGACTGGCGTAGTGCCACGCATGGACAGTCCACGCAGCCTCCGCGAGCGATCCGAGGCGGAGAAATCCAGAATCGGGACCTCGACGTAGATCACACCAGAAGCCGGTGATCCTCCCCAGACCACCACTTCACGAAAACCAAACCCCTTCCCCTTCCCGCACGAACCCGGCCCACAAGGCCGGGTTCGTGTTTGTTGCGGCTGTTGGCTATCAGCTATCAGCTATCAGCTATCAGCTTACGACTCCCGACTCACGACTTCATTGTCCGCAACAACCGGAGGCCGTTGAGCACCACGATCACCGTGCTTCCTTCGTGCCCGACCACGCCGAGGGGCAGGGGGATGCCGTGGGTCAGCGTGGCCACTACCAGCGTGGCGATCACCGCCAGCGAGAAGATCAGGTTCTGGCGGATGGTGCGGCGCGTGCGCCGGCTGAGGCTGAGCGCGTAAGGCAGCGTGCTCAGGTCGTCGGCCATCAGCACCACGTCGGCGGTCTCCAGCGCCACGTCCGTGCCGGCGCCGCCCATCGCCACACCGATGCTCGCCGTGGCCAGCGCCGGCGCGTCGTTCACCCCGTCGCCGACCATCGTCACCGGGCCGTCGCGCTTCAGTGTCTCGATGATGCGCAGCTTCTCCTCCGGCAGCAGATCGGCGTAGACCTCGGCGATCCCCAGCTCCGCGCCGATGGCGTCGGCCACTCGCTGATTATCCCCGGTGAGGACCACGATGCGCGCGATCCCCTCCCCTTGCAACGCCTGCACCACCCCCTTGGCACTCGGGCGCAGGGTGTCGGCCACGGCGATCAATCCCCGCACCCCCTGCCGGTCGCCGGCGAAGACGGCCGTCTTCCCCTCGTCGCGCAGGCGGTTCGCCTCGCGCTCGGCCAGAGCCGGGATCTCCACCCCATGTTCGGCGAAGAGCATGCTGTTGCCAACCAGCACCTCGTCGCCATCGACCTGGGCGAAGATTCCCTTGCCCGGGAAGGCGCGGAAGGCGACGGCCTCTTCCAACGGCAGACCCCGCTCCCCCGCCCCGCGCACGATGGCGTTCGCCATGTGATGCTCCGAGAAGCGCTCCGCGCTCGCCGCCAGCAGGAGCACCCGCTCCTCATTCCAACCGTCGTGCAGCGCGACCACATCGGTCAGGGCCGGACGACCAAAGGTGAGGGTGCCGGTCTTGTCGAAGGCGATCGTCTTCGTCTCCGCGAAGTCCTCCAGGAAGGCGCTCCCCTTGAAGAGGACGCCGTTGCGGGCGGCATTGGCCAGCGCGGAAAGGGTCGAGGCCGGGGTGGAGATCACCAGCGCGCAGGGGGAAGCGACCACCAGCAGCGTGATCGCCCGGTAGATGGAGGGCTCCCAGGCCTCGCCGAAGAGGAGCGGGGGCACGATCCCCACCACGATCGAGAAAAGGATGATGCCGACCGCGTACGCCCCCTCGAAGCGGTCGGTGAAGCGCTGGGTCTGGCTCTTTTCCGCCTGCGCCTGCTCGACGAACTGCACGATCTTCGCCAGGGTGCTCTCCTGATGCAGACGATCCACCCGCACCTGAATCGCGCCGTAGCCGTTGATCGTGCCGGCGAAGCAGTTGTCGCCGACGCCCTTGTTCACCGGCACCGACTCGCCCGTGATCGCCGACTGATCGATCGCCGTCTCCCCGGCCAGCACCGCGCCGTCGATGGCCACCCGCTCCCCCGGCCGCACCAGCACCAGATCGCCGAGGCGCAGCTCCTCGACCGGGACAACCCGCTCACCACGCTCATCGACAACGGTGGCCACCGCCGGCGAGAGCTCCATCAGCGTCCGTACGGCCCGCCGCGTCCGCCCCAGGGCGTGGTGCTCCAGCGCGTTTGAGGCCGAGAAGAGGCCGAGCAGGATGGCCCCTTCTTCCCAGTGCCCGACGGTCGCCGCCCCGGCGGCGGCCGTGATCATCAGGAAATCGACGCTGACCGTGCGCTCCACCAAGAGGTTGCGCAGCGCCTTGGCGGCCGCGAAGGTTCCCCCGGCCACATAAGACAGGGCGAAGAGGGCGGTGATCGTGAGCGGCGGCGCGGCGGTGAAATGGGCGACGATCAGCGCCAGAGCCAGGAAGAGCCAGCAGAGGGCGGCCGCGCCGGCCAGTCGCCACTGCTCCCACCAGTTCTCGGCCTCGGGGGTACGGCGCGGCAATGAGCGCGCCGGGGGCGCCTCACTCCCCAGGGCCGCCCGCGGAACGTCTGCCGCGACGAGTCCATCCGCGCCATTGGCCGAAGGCGCCATGACCTCCAGCGAGGTCGATCTCTCGGGCAACGCGTGCTCGCCGTCCTCTGGTCGCGATCGAACGACGATCCCCGCGGCGCCGATCTGTCCCTTCTCTGTCGTCACCTGTGGCCCTCTTCCCAGGGAGTAGTGTTGGCGGAACCGCCAATTCCGACCCACCAAGTCGGCATTTATGTCAACACTTTAAGTCTAGCAGAGGCCGCGGCGCCGGGCGGATCGCGCCGCGGCCGGCACACCTCGCCACGACATAGGGTGGGGAAGACCCAGTTGCCGCCGAAGGTCGATCGGTTGGCGGCGTGGGCGCGGAGAGATCAGATCAGCCGGTGAAGCGCGAGCTCGGGGATGTCGGCGTAGTCGGTCAGGTTGCGCGTGGCGAGACCAAGACCGTGTTCCAGGGCCGTCGCCGCGATCACCAAATCAAGGGCGCGGTCGCGGGGTCGTCGGCCAAGCAGGGGCTAACGAGGTCCGAGTCGAGCAAATAGGCCGCAACTTAGGAACGACGTAGGGCCGGGTCCTGACCGCGCTGCTCGGCCAGATCGGCAAGCAGCGCCGCGGTGTCGACGCCCCTGAGCGCGCCGCAGCTCTGGCGCAGCCCACGCAGGACCGCCTCCGCGTCGTAACGGGCGAACACGTCTTCGCGGGCGACGGTGTAGCGCGCCCCGTCGCTGTCGAGGACGACCGGCGCGTCCGGGCCGGCGTCGACCAGGGCGTGGGCTAGCTCGCTGGCGGGGTCGATGGCAATAGTCAGCGGTTCTTTCGCCATCGGATGCCGCCTCCTTGCTTCATCATCAGTAGACCATTGATTTGGTTAGGCCGAGGGGCCCGCTGCCCCCTTTCGCTCGCGGAAGCGGCGGCTGGAGCGGGCCCGGTTCATACAGCCGGTGCTGCACCAGCGGCGGGTGGCGCTTTTGGTGGTGTCATAGAAGAGGAGCACGCAACGCTCGTTGCCGCAGCGGTGCAGCCGCGTGAGATCGTGGTGGGTCAACAGATCGGCGGCGGACCGGGCGATCGGGAGCAGCAGGCCTTCCGCTCCCGGATCGCGGCTCCGCAGGTCCAGGCGCGGCTGGCCTTCGGGGTCGATGGCAACGGCGGCATAGCCGTTCCCCAGTACCCGGTTCAGTTCCGCCAGGTCGCCTGCGGCAATGTCCTCGCGACTGATGAGCGCGCTGAAGATCGCCCGTAGCGCCTTCCGCAGCGAGTGAACGGCGATAACGGCCGCCTGATTGGCGCCGGCCAGGAGCGGATGGTCAGGGACGAGGCCCGCCTCCGGATAGCGCGTCCGCGCCGCGTGCCACCAGGCGGCAAGATCGGCCGCGGTGGCGATCAGGTCGCGGTGCGTTCCCCGAACGACCACCTCGCTGTTGACCAGATCGAGCGCCAGCCGTTCGCCCAAGAAAACGAACGGGTCGGCGTTCTGTTCGGTTGCCCCCGGTGGTGTCGTTGCCATTGGCTCTGCTCGCTGTCGTCGCGGCGCTCCACACCCCGAGGCATGCCGGCGGCCGCGCATCGAATACTACCACTCTATTTCTATATTGACATGGATACGGTCGTCCGCTATTCTCATATCCATGTCTAAGTTTCATACGACTTGGATATTTGAACCGGCGCCCAGTCTGGCTGGACCGTCTTGCGTCTCAGTGAAAGGAGCGAAGCTTGGGAGTCAGTTCAACGCGCAGCGCCGCCGCGGATGGCAGGGGCGCTACGTGGCGAGGTCGCGGCGTTGCGCGGCGACGTGCCATCCATGATTCGAGGGGAGGCGCCAGAGGTGGCGGCCCTCCACCATGCTCCGTTCCAGTCGACCTACGACCAACGCTTTGCCCAGAAAGGTGCGCGCAATGATCGCGAACTCCGTCATCCCCATCGCCCCCCATCGCCGCCGCGTTCTTGGCGGCCTCACCGCGGCCATTACCGGCCTCGCCCTGCGTGCCGCGGGAGGCGCGGCGGAGCAAGCAACCCCGCGGGCGGTCCCGCTCGTCTCCAACACGCCACCGGTCTTCTATCGGACGGCGGTTGTCGGCGGGCTTTCGATCTTCTACCGGGAGGCGGGCGATCCCGCCAACCCGACTATCCTCCTGCTGCACGGGTTTCCCACCTCGTCCCACATGTTCCGCGATCTGATCCCCCTGCTCGCGCCGCGCTTCCACCTCGTCGCTCCCGATTACCCAGGCTTTGGCTACAGCGATGCGCCGTCCCCCGCCGAGTTCACCTACACGTTCGATCGGGTCTCCGATGTGATCGAGGGATTTGTCGATGCGCTCGGGCTCACCCGCTACAGCCTCTACATGCAGGACTACGGCGGCCCGGTCGGCTTTCGTCTGGCGACGCGCTGGCCCGAACGCGTCGCCGCGCTGATCATCCAGAACACCAACGCCTATGAGGAGGGTCTGACTCCCCTTGCGGAACCGTTGCGGACATCTGGCATGGAACCCAGGACCGAGGAAAGCGACGCGGTCCTACGCGCCTTGCTAACACAGGAGACGACGCGCTTCCAGTACCTGGAAGGGGCACAGGACCCTGATCGCATCAGCCCGGATGCCTGGACGAGCGATCAATCCTGGCTGGACCGCCCCGGGAACGACGAGATCCAGCTGCTCCTCTTCTACGATTACCTCTCCAACCTGAAACGCTACCCCGAGTGGCACGCCTACTTCCGGGACCAGCAACCACCCGCGCTGCTCGTGTGGGGTAAACACGATCCCTTCTTCGGCGTTCCGGGCGCGCTGGCCTATGCGCGCGACCTGCCCCAGGCCGAGATCCATCTCCTGGAGGCCGGCCATTTCGCACTCGAGGACCACGTTGGCGTGATCGCCGGGTACATCGAGAAGTTCCTGGATTGAGGCGTGGTGGGTGGCGCCTCGTGACGATTGCCGCCAAGCGAGGCGTCTCGCAACAAGCCGTCGATCATCATCGGCATCCCGCGCCATTGCGAAAACGCGACGCGTCTCGACCTCGGGTGTACGAGATCAGCACGTCGTGGGCGGAACCTTTGTTGGAGTAGGCGGCGGCAAAGAAGACGCTGCTGTCAAGGACGACTTCAGGAGCGGTCGGGGGCAGCGGTTGCATACTGCTCCCGGCGCGTCTCCGATCTCGGTAAGGGCGTTGATCGCGGCAACACCGCGCGGCGTGAGCAGCACTCCCTCGGGTGTCTCTTCGACGGCAACCAGATCGCCTTCCTTGAACCTCAGCCGCTTTCTGAGGTTGGCGGGGAGCGTCACCTGGCCATCTTCCTGGACGCGGGTATCACCCGACCGCGGCATACCTCGCCCGCAGGGTAGGCAGCACCTCGGCGGCGATCGCCTCGAACGTGGAGCGTTGCGCCGGATCGAGCGGGTAGTAGAGGCCCACGTCGCTGATGCCCAGCTCCACGACGCGGCTGACCTGCTCGATGAAGCGCTCCGCGGAGTCGTAGTAGCCGATCGCGCCGCCCCGCGGCCGGGCCTGAGCGTCGAACATGGTGTACGACCGGCGCAGCGTCGCCGGGTCGCGTCCGATAGCGACGCACGCGGCATCGATCGCCTGGCAGCGGGACCGCGTCTCCGCGAGCTGCTCCTCGAACGAGGGCAGGAAGGAGAGGCTGTTCCAGCTATCGGCATAGCGGGCGGCGTGGCGCATCATGCGCGGTCCCAGCGCCGCGACCACGATCGGCGGCCGCGGCGACTGCACCGGCCGGGGGTTCATGATCGCGCCGTCGACCTGGTAGTAGCGCCCTTCGTACGTGGTCACTTCCTGGGAGAGCAACCGTCCCACCAGGTCGACGTACTCCGCGAAGCGCTCCACCCGCTCGCCCGCCTCCCAGTTCGGCAAGCCGGCCATGGCGTACGACGGATCGATGGTGAGGCCGGTGCCCAGACCCAGCTCGATGCGGCCCTGGGAGATGTGGTCGAGCGTCAGCACCTGGCGGGCCAGCATCGCCGGATTGCGTAGCGGAATCTGCGTCACCATGGTGGCGAGGCGGATCGTGCTCGTGGCCTCGGCCATGGCGGCCAGTGCGCTCCAGCTCTCGAACCAGGGAGCGTCCGGGTTCGTCCAGTCGACGAAGGGATCGGCCAGCGCGGCGACCTCCAGGCCAAGCTTCTCCAGCCAGACGACGCGGCCCTTCAGCTCCGCCCACCCTACGTTCGGCAGGAGCAGGACGTGGAAGCGCAAGGGATAGCTCATGGCGCGACCGTAGCACGCCCACCCGGCTGGTTGCCTCTTCCCCCCGCGGGAGCAACGACGCCGGCGGCCGCCCCGTCGCATATCGACACCGCCACTGGCGCTAGTACAGCAGCCCATTCCAGCCCAGTTGCTATCCAGTCATCAGGCTCGTCCCTTCCTCCCCACTTATCCACACCTATCCACACCCGGCGCCAATCGGTCGCCGTTCTGTGCCTGACGGTGACAAGCGCTGTCTCCGCGGAACCATGCGTGCATTCCAGGCACGAACCGTGTCCGTGGGTCACAGGTCGAGAGGGGATTGTGGATAAGTGGACAGGCGGTGTGGATAACGTGCAAAGCCTGGGGATAAGCCGTGGGAAAAGTGGTCGGTTGACGGGGATGAGTCGTGTGCGGACGGTGGGTCAGCTAGGGGGTGTGCGTGGATTGGCACAGCTCTGGCCCGTCAGGCATCGGGCCTGCTGGGGAGATGTGGACAGCTTATCCACACGCTATCCGCCCGGAAACTGGCGTCGTTCCGCCGCTTTACGCGCTTATCCCCGCGCTCCCCACCACTACTGCAAGGACTGACATTCTCTCTCTAATAAAGAACGTTACGTGTGGAGGATGATAGTGATGAGGAGAAATGATGAGCACGCTGATGTCATTGAGGGGTGACAGGCCTCGGTGGCGATGGGGGTATGGGCCAGCGCTACGCTCCGCGCCACCCTCCCCAGACAGCTGGACTCCACGGCAGGGAGGTTCAGGGTGTAGGTAACCCTGCCAAACACCCCTCCCCCCAAAAGTCGGCAATGTTGGCAATCTTTGCCGTACGGTACGACGAAAGGCAGCGTCCGCCGCGCTCCTTGAGGGCACGAGCCGCTCTCGCTTCGCTCGCGACCTCCCCTGTCAGGGAGTCCCCCGCGGGCTTCCGTCTGCCGTTGACACGCGCCGCCGCGGGGCGCAGAGTGGCGGAGATACCGGCGATCCCCTCCTCGATCTCCCTCGAGTGTGAAAGGCACGCGATGGCGCCCACGACCGAAGTCATCCTGACCACCTGCCCGCGCGACTGCTATGACGCCTGTGGCATTGCCGTCAGAGTTCGTGATGGGGTGATTGACCAGGTCCGCGGCGATCCCAACCATCCAATGAGCCGCGGCAAGCTCTGCCCCAAGTGCGCCACCGGCTACAACAATGAGTGGCTCAATCCCACCATCCGCCTGACTCGCCCCCTGCGGCGTGTCGGACCGAAGGGGTCGGGGACGTTCGCGCCTGTCTCATGGGATGAGGCGATCGGCGAGATTGCCGCACGGCTGCGGCAGATCTACGCCACCTACGGAGCGCGGACGATCCTGAACGCCCATTACACCGGCACCCTCTCGCTGCTCGCCTACGCCTTCCCGATGCGCTTCTTCCATCGTCTCGGCGCCACCGAGGTGAGCCCGGACAGCATCTGCAATCAGGCCGGACACGTGGCCCTTGGCTACGTCTACGGAACGTCGGATGACGGTTTCGATCCGCGCACGGCCCGCGATACATCCTGCGTGATGATCTGGGGCGCGAACCCGGCCCACTCCGGCCCCCACGCCTTCGAGCACTGGTTCCATGAAGCGCCCGGCGCCAAAATTGTCGTCGATCCCCTCCGCACCGAAACGGCAAAGGCCGCCGATCTTCATCTGCAGCCCTTCCCCGGCAGCGATGCGGCCCTCGCCTTCGCCCTGCTCCACGTGCTCCGCCGCGAGCAGTTGATCGACCGCGACTTCGTCGCCCGGCACACGGTCGGCTGGGACGAGCTCGAACCTCTGCTGGTTGACTGCACTCCCGTCTGGGGCGAGGCCACGACCGGCGTGCCCGCCGCGTCGATCGAGCAGGCCGCCCGCCTCTACGGGAAGGGTCCGTCGCTGCTCTGGCTAGGCCAGGGCTTGCAGCGCCAGCCTACAGGCGGCAACGTCATGCGGGCCTGCGCGCTGCTGCCGGCGGTGACCGGCAACCTCGGCAAGCCGGGGGCCGGGTTCCTCTATCTCAACGGGTCGAGCGTGCTGGGCGTTGACCATGATTACCTGACCGCCGCCCACCTGAGCCAGAATGTGCCGCCCATCAGCCACATGGACCTGGCCGATTGCCTGGCCGATGCCGATCGCTCGCGGGCCCTCCTCTGCTGGAACATCAATGTCGCGGCCTCGGGGCCCAGGCAGCGGCAGCTCCGGCAGGCATTGCGGCGGGAGGACCTGTTCACGGTCGTGCTCGATCTGTTTCAGACCGACACGGCCGACGTCGCCGACTTCGTGCTGCCGGCGGCCAGCTTCCTGGAGTTCGACGATCTGGTGGCGTCCTATTTCCAACACACCCTCTCGGCCCAGACCAAAGCGGCCGCGCCGATGGGCGAGGCGCTGCCCAACCAGGAGATTGTTCGCCGCCTGGCGCGGGCGATGGGCTACACCGAGCCGGAACTGTTCGAACCCGATGACCATATCATCGCCACCTTGCTACGCGCCTCCGGCCTCGTACCCGATTTCGCCGCGCTGGCCGCCAGGGGCACCGTGCCTGCCACGCCCGAGCCGATCGTGCAGTTTGCCGGCCTTACCTTCCCTACCCCGAGCGGGCGCATCGAGATCGCCTCGGCGCGGGCTGAAGCGGATGGCTATCCGCGGACCCCCTTGCCGCTGGCCGATCCCCGGCCGGCTTCCGATCGGTTGCGCCTCCTTTCCCCCGCCTCGTCCTGGACGATGAACGACAGCTTCGCCAACGTGGCCAAGCTGGCCCGGCGCTCTGGCCCGCCCACCGTGACGCTGCACCCGGTTGATGCCGCCGCGCGCGGCCTTCAGGAAGGGGACAAGGCGCTCCTCTCCAACGAAACGGATCGCTTGACGCTGGTGGTGACGCTGTCGGAAGAGATCCCGCCGGGCGTGATTCTGGCCTACAAGGGCCGCTGGCCGAAGCTGGAGGTGGGCGCGGCGAACGTCAACGCGCTGAACGATGGCCGCAAGACGGATATGGGCGAGAGCAGCAGTGTGCATGGCGTCGAGGTGGCGGTCACCCGATTCACCTGACGCCGCCGCCGCGTCTTTCGGGATGACATATCTGGGACATCAAGCCTGATACCGTTGCCGGGAGACAGCAATCAACCCCGTTTCGGTCCGGTTTCGCCCAGGGTCGGCCGATGCCGGAAGCCACGGACTCACGCCGCAAACGAGTCCGCTGGCCGACAGTTCCAGAAGGCCGACGAGGTCTCAGCAGAGAAGGCTGATCGCTGAGGAGGCGGCCTAAGGCGGCTGGCGGGAGACATTCCGGACCGCTGATGGCTAGACAATTCCAGCCGATCGACTTACTCTGGAACAAATGAACTATACGTACACGCAAACCGAGACGAATCCAGCGCCGTCACCGAACGGTCGGACCACCCAGGCTCTACTCCTGCCCCTCGAACCACGGGTACGGGTGGTGCAGGCCGATGGTTCGCATGAGCAGTTGACTGGTTTGTTCGCGCCCGAGGCTCGCGAGTCCGCCATCATCATCGGGGATGCCAAGCGCGTGCTTGCCACGCTGCCCGATCAGGTCTTTCGGACGTGCGTGACCTCGCCCCCGTACTGGTCACTGCGTAACTACGAAATCGAAGGTCAGATCGGTCTTGAGCTTTCCCTGCCGGACTACATCGGCAGCCTGGTCGAAGTTTTCGAGCAGGTACGCCGTACGCTGCGAGACGACGGCACGTTCTGGCTCAATATTGGGGACTCCTACACCTCGGGCGGGCGAACCTGGCGCGCCCCGGACAAGAAGAATCCGGCGCGGGCGATGAACGTTCGGCCGCCGACGCCCGAGGGACTGAAGCCGAAGGATCTCATCGGCGTTCCCTGGCGGTTGGCCTTTGCCCTTCAAGACGCTGGCTGGTACCTGCGCGCTGACTGTATCTGGAATAAACCCAATTGCCAGCCCGAGAGTGTCAAGGACCGCCCGACGCGTTGCCATGAGTACGTCTTTCTCTTCTCGAAGAGCGAGCAGTATCTTTACGACAATCAGGCGGTGCGAGGGCCGAACGGCCGGAATCTGCGCACCGTTTGGGACGTCAATACGCAGCCGGACAAGCACGCGCATGAAGCCATGTTCCCGCCCAAACTGATCGAGCCGTGCCTCGCGCTATCCTCAGAACCTGGGGATCTCATCCTCGATCCTTTCATCGGTTCCGGGACCGCAGGCGATGTCGCCCTACGCTTGGGGAGGAGGTTTGTCGGCGTCGAGCTTAATCCCGAGTACGCGAAGGATGCCGAGTTGCGGCTCAACGGCACCATCAATCGATGAGCTCCCCGCGGATCACACCGCCCGATCCGGACCGCCAAGTGCGCTTCCATGAGCGGCTGGTGCTCGCCCGCAAGACATGGCTCCTCGACGCGCTCAACGAAACCCTCGGTCGAGTCGATCCCAACGTCGTGAAGGCTCAACTGGGAACCTACGTTCCACCGGATGTCCAACAAATTCTCGCCGGGGCAGGCATCCGGGATGAGCACGTCTTTCCTACGCCGATCGTGCTCAAGGATCAACCGACCCTGGTTGGGTACTACCGCCTGCTCAGCGGTCTGCCACGGAAATCGTTCTACGAATCCGGCCTCGGCATGAAACGCTTCCAGTCCATGGAGGAAAAGGGCAAGATCACCGCCGCGCAAGAGGCCGCCGTGTCCGAGTTCTGCGAAGCGATGGGCGCCTCCCTGGCTGAGCTCGTTCGCCGGATTACGCCGGCGATCACCCCGCGAGACGTGCATGAACTGCCGTTGCTGACGCTTGGGCAGTACTTCCAAGGCGGAAACAGCAACGTCATCGGTCAGGTCGCGATCCGTGCGATCTTTGCCGCGATCACGGAAATTGTCGATGCGGTGCTGATCGATCGAGACGAGCGTGAGCTTCACGTGAAGACAACGATAGGCTCGTTCCTCATTGCGGTCGGGGCCGATCCCGATATCCGGGTGCAAGAGCTGGACGAATCAGGGAAGGTGCTGCGGAACCTCCTGTCCATCGAGGTCAAGGGGGGAACAGACAAATCCAATGCCTATAACCGTGGCGGGGAAGCGGAGAAGTCGCATCAAACCGCCAGGCACGCCGGGTACCCAGCCTGATGGACCGTCATCAGCATGAGCGGCATCGATATCGACAAGCTCCGGGGCGGCTCCCCGACAACAGATGTTTGGTTTGACACCCCGCAGGTGGCTGCCAGGCAAGGTCCCGATTGGGAAGATTTTAGTCATCGGATGCGGCGCATCCTTGAGATGTAAGTTATCCGAGTTCGGGCGATGCCAGGTCACGGCCGCCGCGGCTAGCGATGCGACCCGTTTGTATCCTGGAAGCCCAACGCATCGCCCGCTGCCCGCCAGAGGTCCAGGACGCGGGCAAGCCATCCCCCCACGACCAGGAACGCCGCACCACGTCGCCCACCAGCGCATAGCTATGGCCATTCCGGCGGCGTCGGAGTGACACATCCTGGGCACGCCGCTCGTATGCGGCGGCGTTCACGCGTCGCTGGCGATGTCCACGGGCAAGTTCCTGGTGTAGAGCAGCGCCGCATGCGCTGGCAGGGTAAGGTCGCTGTCACCGGATGACTCAATCCGTTCCGGCGCCGTGTTTCCCGTGCCGCCCAAGCGCTGGTCGCCGGCATCGAACCGCTTTGTCCACGCACCGGCGGGAATCGGCAGCGTGACCGTCGTCGGCTCGTCGCCAAAGGCGAGGATGGCCAGCGTGGCCTCTGTCTCCTCGGGATCGGTGCGGTGGATCAGCAGCACCCGCTGCTCATCGCGCGCGATCACCTCATGGTTGGCGCGGGGATCGGTGAGCGTGGGGATCGCCCGCCGCAGCGCCAGGAGCGCGTGGTAGAGGTCGTACAGCGCGCGGTGCTCGGCGGCGGTGGCGACGCTTTCGTCGTCATGCAGCCCGATCTGCACCCGCGAGCGCTCGAAGGAGGAGACGGCCTGGGGGTCGGGCGCGTTGGTCTCGCTATCTCCGGCCAATTGCGGGAAATCGGCCTGCCGGCCGGCGCGCACCGCTGCCACCAATTCCAGGTCGCCATGATCGGTGACGTAGAGAAACGGGTTTGGCTCGCCATATTCCTCGCCCATGAAGAGCATCGGCACGAAGGGCGAGAGGAGGAGCGTGGCCGCGCCCAGCTTGTATTGGGCGAAGGTGATGTGGCGGTTCAGCCGCAGCCCTCCCGGCCGGTTGCCAACCTGATCGTGGTTCTGCAGGAAGACGACGAACTGATCGGATGTCGCCGGTTGCGGAGCGCGCCCGAAACGGCGCTGCCGCATCTCGCTGTACTGGCCGGTGTAGACGAAGGCCTGCCGCATGGCCGTGGCCAGATGGCCGAACTCGCCGAAGTCCGTGGTGTAGGGGCTGCTCTCCCCCACGAGCTGCGCTTCCAGCGCGTGGCAGAAGTCGTCGGCCCACTGGGCATCGAGCCCGTCCCCGCCCAGCCCGCGCGGCAGGATGATCTTCGTGTCGTTAAGATCGCTCTCGGCGATGAGCACCGCCCGCCGCCCCAGCTCGGCCGCCCGGCCGTGCACCGCGTCGGCTAGCTCGGCCAGGAATGGCTGCGCTTGCGGATCGTAGATCTGGTGGACGGCGTCGATGCGGAAGCCATCGATGCGGTACTCCTCCAGCCACATCAGCGCGCTCTCGATGAAAAAGGCCCGCACCTCGTCGCTGGCCGGGCCATCGAAGTTGAGGGCGTCGCCCCAGGGCGTGCGATAGTGGGCGGTGAAATAGGGGCCATAGCGGTGGACGACGCTCCCTTCTGGCCCGAGGTGGTTGTAAATGACATCGAGCAGGACCGCGATCCCCTGGAGATGGGCGGCGTCGACGAGCAGGCGCAGGCCGTCTGGTCCGCCATACGAATCTTGCGTGGCGAAGGGGAAGACGGCATCGTAGCCCCAGTTGCGGTTGCCCGGGAACTGCGCGATCGGCATCAGCTCGATGGCGGTCACACCGAGGTCCTTCAGATACGGCAGGCAGGGAACAATCGCCGCGAACGTCCCTTCCCGCGTGAAGGCGCCGACATGCAGCTCGTAGATCACCCAGTCCCGGAAAGGAGGGATATCCCAATGGTCGACCTCCCAGGCAAACGCAGCGGGATCGACAACTTGCGAGGGACCATGAACGCCCTCCGGCTGAAAGCGTGAGGCGGGGTCGGCAACGAGCTCCCCATCGCCGCCAAACTGAAAGCGGTAGCGGGTCCCTGCCGCGGCGCCGGGCAGACCGCCGGAGAAGTAGCCGCGGTCCTCGGCGGTCAGTGGGACAATGACCCTCTCGTCCCTTTTCGATCCCGGACCGCCCTCGATGACGACCGCGATCCCCCCATCCTGCGCGTGAGGAGCCCAAACGCGGGCGTGTACGGCGCCATCCGGGAGGAGCTCAACCCCAATGGCGCGACGTCTCTTCACTGTGTCGATCTCGATCATTGCTCTCGCATTTCCCTATATCATACGGAATCCGGATGATCAGTTCCGGCGCCGCGGCGAGCCCTTCACCCCCTAACCCCCTCTCCTCCCCTAGCCCCGTCGGGCCGGGAGCGGGGGAATCAGGCTCCAGCAGACCGGGATTCCGGCAGTGATCAACCGAAATCCGTATCATCCGCCGCCTGGGCCGCGAAGTAAACGATAGCCCGCCGCCCGGCTGAGAAACCGGGCGGCGGGAACGCTCCTCTTGGCCTGAACCGAAATCCGCGCGAAACCGCGCGGTACGATGCTTACCTTCCCGTTTTAGCGCGCGGCCCGCGCGGCGGCCGGTTCGGCCTTCATCTGCTTGCCCATCTCCTTGGCGAAGGCCTCGACGCGCTTGGCCATGGCCTTCTCCTGGTCGAGATTCTCCTGCAGCAACTGCGCCGCGTCTTTCTCGCCCAGGTCTTTGGCCATCTGCACCAGCCCGGTGTAGACCGCGATTTCGTAGTGCTCGGTCTTGGCCGCCCCACCCAGGTTGCCCATCTCCAGGATCTCCGGCGAGGGATCCTCTTCATGGAGCGCTTTGTGCTCCTGAACGAGGCCCTGCGTGGCATAGCAGGTCGTCTCCTCGGGCTTCTCCCGGAGCTGCTTGAAGACGGCCTGCAGGTTCTTGACCTGCTGCTTGGTCTCCTGCTCGTGTTCTTTGAACGCCTGCTTGATCTCCGGATTCTGCGCTTCCTGCTGCAGCTCGGGCAGCAGCTTCAGGATCTGCTGTTCGGCGCTCATGGCGTCCGAAAGCTCATGTACGAAGAGTTCGCGCGGTGACGTCATAGACATGAATTGGTACTCCCTGGTTCCCCAAATCGGCACACTCGCGGACCACCCGCGACAGGGTGTACGGACGCACGACTCATGCCATTGTTCGGCAGCCGCTTGCCGCCCCGCTGGGCCAGTCTCGATGGGACAGGCTTACCCCAACGGCCGAAACGCCACGCCCGGGTTCTTCTCCTCGGCGTAGCGGCGCACCCAGTCGGAGGCGAAGAGGGCGACCAGCTGGCCATCCCGGTCCTCGGCGCGCAACGTGTCGCGCGTCGGCCAGATCAGCTCCTTGCCGCCGTCACCGGCGCCATCCACCCAGAGGGCCGATTCGTAGGGGAGGCGGTCGATGACCGTCTCCACGCCGTATTCGTCGCGCAGGCGCGCCGCGGTCACGTCGAGCTGCAGCTCGCCGACGGCGGCCAGGATCGGCTCGCGGGCGCCGTCGATGGCGAAGAGGACCTGGATGGCCCCTTCTTCTTCGAGCTGCGTCAGCCCGGCGTGAAACTGCTTGTGCCGGCCGGTGCTGCGATTCTCGATGCGGCCGAAGACCTCCGGCGCGAAGCGCGGCATCGGCGTGTAGCGCAGCGGCTCGCCGTCGCAGACGGTGTCGCCGATGGCGAAGAGGCCAGGGTTGATCAGCCCGACCACGTCGCCGGGGAACGCTTCCTCGACCGTCTCTCGCTCCTGGGCGAAGAGACGGTGCGGCCGCGCCAGCCGCACCGTCCGGCCCAAACGGGGATGGAGCACGTCCATGTCCTTGCGGAAGCGGCCGGAGCAGAC
>JBBRVX010000132.1:0-15454 GCA_038246475.1 Thermomicrobiales bacterium
ATTCCCGAGGCTGCGTCCGGTAACCACCGCATCATTGTCACGGATGCTGCTGGCCGCACAGCCGAAGCGACGTTCGAGGTGGTCGGGGGCGAAGAAGGCGCGTCTCGATCGACGAAGAAGGCCGGACACAACTCGAATGATAAGGAAAGGGACGGTCGAGGAAAGCATCCTCGTCACCGCTGACCGAGATCGGTGGTCCTGGTCCGTTGACGATGCGCCGTCACGCCAGGGATACCTCGTCGGCGAGCAGCATTCTGAAGTGCCGGCGCCAGTCAGATGTGAAGCGCTCGGCGGGGTCGTGCCGTAGCTTCTCTTGCAGAAACGCGGTGAAGTTCGGATAGGCCGCCTCGACATTGGCGCGCGTCGCCCACCGGTGGTAGGTCAGGTAGTAGCTGCCGCCGTATTGCTTGCGAGACAAGTTCGGCAACAACAGCGACGGCCACGCGAGCCTGCAGACCACACCGTGGCATGCATTATGCGGCGGATGCATCCGGGGCTGCTCGCCCTCGCCCAGCCCAGTAACCGACCGTCAAAGGAGACGACTATGGCCCGCGTACGTTTGGTCGGAAGTCTCGTCCTGGTGTTCTTCGCGCTTGGCGGCCTGCTCCTCACCGGAGTAGCCCACGGAACGCCTCGCGCCGCCATGCAGGCGACGCCGGGTCTCGTGACGCCAGAACCGACCTCACCGGTCACCGCCGGTGGCACGCTTCCCGGGAACCCGGCAATTCAGCTCGTGCAGGTCGCCAGCGGGCTGGTCGACCCGATCAACATTGCCAATGCCGGGGACGGCAGCGGTCGTGTCTTCGTCGTCGAGCGGGTCGGCCGCATCCGCATTATCGACAAGGACGGTCAGCTCCTCGATCAGCCCTTCCTCGACATCCAGGACACCGTCAAGACCGACTTCCTTGAGCAGGGGCTGCTGGGGCTAGCGTTCAGTCCAAACTACAAAGAGGACAGCCTGTTCTACGTCTACTACGCCGACTACACCACCAACGGCAACCTCTTCCTCGTGCAGTACAAGGCCTCGGCCGACGATCCGAACAAGGCCGACCCCGACAGCGCCAAGCTCATCCTCAGCATCGACGCTGACCCCTACGTCAATCACAACGGCGGGCGCGTTCGCTTCGGGCCGGACGGCTACCTCTACTGGACGACGGGTGACGGCGGTTTGGCCGGCGACCCGTACGACAACGCCCAGAACCTCCGCAACTTCTTCGGCAAGATCCATCGCATCGACGTCAACGACACCGGGGACCTGCCCTACAAGATCCCCGCCGACAACCCGTTCGCCGCCTCGTCGAGCGTCAATCCCACGGGCTTTGCGATCGAGGATCCGGCCAACTACCACCCCGGCGCCAAACCGGAAATCTGGGCCTACGGGCTGCGCAACCCGTGGACGTTCGACTTCGATCCCAAGACGGGCGATCTCTACATCGCCGACGTCGGGCAGAATGCCTGGGAGGAGATCGATTTCCAGCCGGCGGGGAGCCCGGGTGGCGAGAACTACGGCTGGGACTGGCTGGAGGGCTCGCACTGCTACCCCGAGACCGTGAGTGAGTGCCCCCGCTCGCAGGTCGGTGTCCTTCCCGTCGCCGAGTACGACCACAGCCAGGGCGACTGCTCTATCTCCGGGATGGGTGTCTACCGCGGCCAGGAGTCGCCCACGCTCGACGGGATCTATTTCAACTCCGATTTCTGCTCGGGCCGCGTCTGGGGATTGAAGCGCGACGACGCAGGCACGTGGGTCTACCAAGTGCTGCTGGACACCCAGCTCCTCGCCACCGGGGGCGGCAACGACGAGGCGGGCAACGTCTACCTGACCTCCTGTAACTGTGTCTTCGACCGCACCTACAACCCGTACGCGAATCCGCAAGGGGTGGTCTGGCGCATCGTGCAAGCGGACAAGGTCCCGCGGAGCGCGGTCACGCCGGTCCCGGAAGGCGTCGCTACGCCGGTCGCAGCGCCGCAGGAGGCGGGACAAGCAACCACGTCCTCCGAGGCAGTGGCGACGCCGGCCGCCTCGTCGGGGGACAGTGCGGCAACCCAAGCCACCATAACGATGATCGACATCGCCTTTCAGCCCAAAGCGTTGACCATCCCGGCCAACACCGACGTCAAGGTTACGCTGGTGAACAGCGGCGCGGCGCTGCACAACTTCAGCATCGACGAGCTGGGCATCGACGTCGACGTGGCGCCCGGAGAGACCGGATCGGTGACCATCAATGCGAAGGCGGGCGCCTATCAGTTCTACTGCAATGTCCCCGGGCATCGGCAGGCCGGCATGGAAGGCGCCTTGACGGTCCAGTAGGGACCGGCCACCGGCTCGTCTCCAGGAGAAGACGGGGCGGGCCGGTGGCGCCGCGGAGAATCAGGTGCGCACAACACCCTCAGCTCTCGTCGCCGCCGCGGCGGTGATCATCGCCCTCGTCATAGCCGCGGGCATGGCGCGGCCGCGCACGATCGCGTCGATTCGCGCGGAGAGCTCGCCCGCCGGGACGGCGTCTCCGATCGCGGCGACGCCGCGGGTGACTCAGCTCCCGCTCTACACCCCGATTCCGGTGAGTGAGGGACGCAACGTCGTCGGCCACGCCACGCTCTACCTGACGGATCGCGGCTTCATCCCGAGCCGCTTCGAGCAAGCGATCAATCAACCCATTACCTTCACGCTCGTCAACTCCGGCGCCCGCCGGCACACCTTCCGCATCGACGAGCTCGACGTCAATGTCGCCGTGGAGCCGGGTGAGACCAAGACGTTCACGATCCCATCGCCACGACGACTCGGCCACTACACGTACTACAGCGACACGCCGGAAGACCGGGCGCTGGGGATGACCGGCACGATGACGATCTTCATTTAAGGTCGATCTTCGGATAAGGTCGATCTGCGGAGGGAGCGCGGACTTGTTCTCGCCCCGGGGCCGCGCCCCGCTGCTGCCTCGCGGCAGTGAGCCCCGTACGTCAGCGGCGCAGCCGGTCTGGGCACGGGAAGCCCACCGCTCACGTCGAGGGGCGGTCGCGCTGGACGGCCGCGATTGGAAAACCGGCGATCATTGTCCCCCTTCGCTCTACCGTAGGAGCAGCACGTCGGCGAACAGTTTGCGATAGTGCCGGCACCAGTTTGAGGTGAAGCGCTCGGACGGGTCGTGGCGCCGCTTCTCTAGCAGAAACTTGGCGAATTTCGGGTAGGCCGCTTCGACCTGGGCGCGGGTTGCCCAACGATGGTAGGTCAGGTAATAGCTGCCGCCGTAGGCCAGGGCGCGATCGATCAGGCGGCGGAAGGCGTCTTCCGCCAGGGCGATTCCCTCCGGGGTGTGATCGACGTGCAGATTGAAGATGATGCAGGCCCACGGTTCGCGCGCCCAGGCCAAAAACGACTCCTCGTCCCGCTCGATCAAACGCACCGTGCCATAGATCACCTTGGTGTCATGCTCCCGGACATCGGCGGCGACGTCGGCCATGAAGGCGGCCAGATCGCCGCGCGGCACGTAGAGTTCGGTGATCATCTCGGAACCGGGCACGCGTGCTCCGAGGCGGGCATCGACCGTGGCGTGATAGCCATCGTGGTAATCCGCCAACTGGTGCAGATCCGACCAGTAAATCTGTCCATGCGTGGCCAGGTAATGGCGGGTGTAGGCATCGGTGGCGCGGCGCGGGTCGGCGTGGGTCAGCACGTAGAGTTCTTCCCACTCCGCGCGTGACAGCGCCCGCTGGCCTTCCGGAATCGCGACGTCGTCCGGCACTTGCACGTAGCAGGAGCAGATTCCATCGCGCAGAAAGTCGTCGCTCGCGGGATCGATGGCGAACTGAAAATCGCCGTAGCCGCGGCCCCCATCGGCATGCGCTTCCAGCCTGGCCACCACGCGATCGACCGAATCGATCGTCACCTCGCGGCGGACCTTTGTGCGCGGGGTCAACCGCAGCCGGACGGAGACGATCGGACCAAAGAGGCCGTAGCCGCCGATGGCCAGCCGGAAGAGCGTGGCGTTCTCCAGGCGAGAGCAGCGCCGGAGCGCGCCATTCGCATCGACGAGGGTGAACGCCGCCACGTCGGCGATGATGGGCGCACGGCCCAGCACCCGCCCATGCACATTGGAGGAGAGCGCTCCACCCAGGGTGAGGCGATCGGCGCCGGTCTGCTTCTGAATAATGCCCCAGGGATGCGCGGGGCCCGCTTGCGCGGCGTGCAGCCAGGCGATCAGATCGGGCCAGAGAATGCCCGCCTCGGCCTCGATCTCACCCCGCTCCGCATCGAACTCCACCACCCGGTTGAGTCCGGTCATATCGAGCAGATCCGCCCCAGACGCGAACTGCTGACCGCCCATGGCATGACGTCCCCCGGCGATGGCCAACGGGCGCCCTTCGCGACCGGCCAACCGCACGGCCTCCTGCACCGCCAATACAGACTCCGACCGGAGAACCCGCGCAACCTCCGTGGCATTCAGCGCGGAGTGAACATCGTTGACCAGCATCACGCTCCCGACTTCCGACTCACGACTCGACTCCTCGACTCCTCGACTCCTCGACTCCCCGACTCCTCGCCTCCGTTAGGTACACTTGCCGAGAAAGGCTTCTCTCCGCCGGGCGGCGGAGGCGGCCTCTGCGAATGAAGGGAACTCCATGGCAGCTTTCACCGCCGAGCAGGCGCGCGACAACCTGAAGAACGTCTTCGATCCCGAGATCGGCATCAATATCGTCGATTTGGGCCTGGTCTATGACGTCGATGTTTCCGAGGCCAATGATGTCCTGGTGACGATGACCCTCACCTCGCTTGGTTGCCCGCTGGGCCCCGTCATCGTGCAGGAGGTCACTGGCGCGATGAGCGACCTTCCTAATCTGGGCGAGGTCGACGTGAAGCTCGTCTGGAGCCCGGCCTGGTCGCCAGACATGATGAGCGAGGACGCGAGAGACGAGCTGGGAATCTGGTAACAGGTACGCTGGCCGATGCTACACTCGGCGCGCCATGACTGTACGTTCAGAGTTGCCGACATGATTAAAAGGCCGCGTTCCATGGCGATGGGCGCGTTGCTGTGCGGCGTCTTGCTGCTGGCGGGCTGCGCCGCCGGTTCACCGGCAGTCGTTGTTCCGGAAGCGCCCGATGGCGCGACCGCCCTGAGCGCGGCCGCGCCTTCGGCAGCCACGGAGAGCATTGCTGCACCCGAAGTCGCCATCGAGCCAGTTCAGAATCAGGCAGCCCTCGTTGATGTCGCGCGCGACGACGCGGCCCCGGAATCCGCGGTGGCCGCCCCGGCTGCTTTGTCAGGAACGACTGATTCAGCAGCGTTTGCGCAAGACGTTCCCTTGACGGCCGAAGCACCGAGCACGGAAGACACGAGCGCGGCGGGATCCGTCGCGCCAGAACCGGACGTGGTGCTGGTCGATGAGGCCGTTGTCGCGCCGGTCAATGAGTCCGTGGTCGAGCCGGTCGCTGCAGCGGCACGGCCCGCGCCGCCAGCCGACCCAGGCACAGGGATGAGCACCATCATCGAGGGCGGCTCAAATGGCCGTCTCGAGGTCGCCCTCACCTTTGACGCCGGCGCCGATACTGGCTACGCCCCCCAGATCCTCGACTATCTGCGCGACGAAGGCATTCCGGCGACGTTTGGCATGACCGGTCTTTGGGCGCAGGACAACGGCGCACTGGTGCAGCGCATGGCCGCCGAAGGGCACCAACTGATCAATCACACCTGGGATCATGCGTCCCTTACAGGCGCGAACACCGGCCTCCCGCCGCAGACCCCGGAAGAAGTCGCTACCGAGCTCGCCGACACCGAAGCGTTGGTGCGGGATCTGACGGGCGGCTACGAGATGCGCCCCTACTTCCGTCCTCCCTATGGCGACTATGACGTCGCGTCCCTTGGCTACCTCTACGATAATGGCTATTATCTCAGCATCTGGTGGACGTGCGATTCGCACGGCTGGGCCGGTTGGGGGGCGCAGGAGATCATCGATTACTGCACCACCAATATCGCCGAGGATGAGATCTTGCTCCTGCACGTCGGCGCCGCCGCCGCGGGAGATTTCGAAGCGCTGCCAGGGCTGGTGCAATTTTTCCGTGACAATGGCTACGCATTTGTCACGGTGGAGCAGATGCTGCAGCCCTGAACATCGAGCCCGGTCTTGACCGACTTGGCGGGCTTGGTTAGTGTTGCGTGGAGTCAGTCAGCGCATCCTGTGTCATCATGCGCAGGGAAGGCTGGCGGCTGGTCGTCTCGGTGATATAGGGAGCGGGAATGAGCAGGTTCGGGCCGCGCCAGGATGCCGCAACATCGACGCCGCACCGGGGGCGTTGGCCGCGCCTTTTGCCAATGCTGACACTGGTCGCGGCGGTGGTGCTCCTCGCGGGGTGTGGGCCAGAGGTCAACCAACCCTATTCGACGATTTCCCCGCAAACCGGCAAGACCCAGGACATCCAGTGGCTCTATCAGATTACGTTCTGGGCAGCTCTCATCGTCTTCATCGGCGTCCAACTCGCCATCGTCTACACCGCGATTCGCTTTCGCCGGCGCAACGCCAATCGCCCGGAGCAGGTGCATGGCTCCAAGGTGCTGGAGATCGCCTGGACGGTGGTCCCCGCGCTCATTCTGCTCGCCCTTTTCATTCCCACCGTGCGGGTCATTTTCGAGCACGCCGACGCCGCCAACGCCACCGACGGCTTCAACGTCGACGTTGTCGGGAAGCAGTGGTGGTGGGAAATCAGCTATCCGGACATCCCGGCCAGCGAGATGAACGCCGAGCAAGGCCCCCTCATCACCGCTAACGAAGTCGTTCTTCCGCTTGGCGCGAACGTCGTCTTCAGACTCCAAAGCAACAACGTGATTCACTCGTTCTGGGTGCCCCAACTCAGCGGCAAGATGGATGTCATGCCCGGGCACGACAACAAGTTGCAATTCACGGCCGACAAGGTCGGCGACTATTTCGGCGAGTGCGCGGAGTTCTGCGGCGGAGCCCACGCCTGGATGCGCTTCAAGGTGAAGGTTGTTCCCCAGGAGCAGTTCGACGCCTGGGTCGCCGCCTGGCGCACGCCCCCGGGTGATGCCAACCCGGAGACCGGGGACGTGGTTGAAGTCCCAGCGGCATTCGGCGCCTGCCTCGCCTGCCACCGCGTCAATGGCACGAACGCGCAGGTCGCCGGTCAGGGACTCTCGGCCATTTCCGGCTATCGGGATGCCGATGGCACGATCGTTCCCGGTCCAGGTCCGAACCTGACTCTCCTGGCGTGTCGTGACACCATCGGCGCTGGCATCCTGGAAAACACGCCTGAGAATCTGGAAACCTGGCTCAAACATACCGACGAGGTCAAAGAAGGCGTCTACATGCCGAACTACTACAAACAGGGGATGACCGATGAGCAGGTCGCGCAACTGGTGACCTATCTCGGCAGCTTGAAGCCGGCGGAAGGGTGCCCCGATGCGAATCTCCCGGTGGGGAGCGAGCTTCCCCCCGCGCGCGTTGAAGGGACGCCTCAAGCACAACCGTAATCGTGACGCGGAAGCCAACGGGGGCGCGAACGCCCGATCCAGAACTCAAGCTCGATCAGGAGATCAGGAGTCAGTCCATGGCATCGATAGCTCAGCCCCACATTCAAGCGCCCACGCTTCCCAAGCCGAAGGTAGAAGCGACCGGTCTCTGGAGCTGGCTGACGACCGTCGATCACAAGCGCATCGCCAAGCTCTATGGCGTGACCGCGTTCATCTTCTTCCTGATCGGCGGCCTGGAGGCGCTCCTGCTGCGCGTACAGTTGGCCCGGCCCCAGAACGATGTGGTTGACGCGCAGCGCTACAACGAGCTCTTTACGATGCATGGCACGACGATGATCTTCCTCGTCGTCATGCCATTGAGCGTCGCGTTCTTCAATCTCGTGGTGCCGCTCCAGATTGGCGCGCGTGATGTCGCCTTTCCTCGGCTGAATGGGTTCTCGTACTGGACCTTTCTGGCCGGCGCCTTCATTCTCAATATTCCCGTGCTGTTCGCCCTGCCCGGCGTGTTCGCCGGCATGGCGGCGACCGCCTGGACCAATCTGCTCGGCTCACCCGTGCTGAACGGGCTGCAGCCCTGGCTCGATGCCAATCTCCCCTTCGCGACCAATGTCCCGGACCAGGGCTGGTATGGTTATTCTCCCCTGACCCAGCAGCTCTTCTCTGGCCGAGAGATCGATTTCTGGGCACTCGGCATTCAGGTGCTTGGCATCGCGTCGTTAGCTGGCGCATTCAATTTCATCGTCACCATTCTCAATCTGCGCGCACCCGGGATGACCATGATGCGGGTGCCGATCTTCTCCTGGGCCACGCTGATTACCTCCGTGCTGATCATCATGGCCTTCCCGGCCATCACCATCGCCCTCTTTTTCCTGACGTTCGATCGCCTGGGCGGCACCCACTTCTACAGTGCCTTCAACATCGTCGATGGCACGCTGATCTCGGCCGGGGGCGACCCGATGCTTTGGCAGCATCTGTTCTGGATTTTCGGCCACCCCGAGGTCTACATTCTCATTCTGCCGGCCTTCGGTCTGGTCTCTGAAATCATCCCCGTCTTCTCGCGCAAGCCCCTCTTCGGCTACGCGGTCATGGTGTATGCCATCGCGGCAATTGCCTTTCTGGGCTTCGGAGTCTGGGTCCATCACATGTTCACCACCGGGCTCGGGGCCACGCCGACGGCCGCGTTCTCGGCGGCGACCATGCTGATCGCCATTCCCACCGGGGTGAAGATCCTCAACTGGACGGCCACCATGTGGGGCGGCTCGCTGAGTTTCCCCACGGCCATGCTCTTCGTGGTCGGTCTGGTCTCGCAGTTCGTGATCGGCGGACTCTCGGGCGTCATGCACGCTATCGTTCCGGTCGATACGCAGCACAACGACAGCTACTTCGTGGTTGCCCACTTCCACTATGTGCTCTTTGGCGGCAGCATCTTCGCCCTGCTTGGCGGGCTCTACTTCTACTGGCCGAAGGTGTTCGGCAAGCTGCTTGATGAGAAGCTGGGCAAGCTGCACTTCTGGCTCACCTTTGCCGGATTCAATCTCACCTTCTTCCCAATGCACTTCCTGGGGCTGGCCGGTATGCCTCGCCGCTATCAGACGTACAGCTTTGAAAGCGGTTGGTGGTTCTGGAACGCGATATCGACCATTGGCGCCCTCTTGATCGCCGCCTCGATCATGGTCTTTCTGATCAATGTGCAGCGCACGTTTGCCTCCAAACAAACCGTCCCGGCCAATCCGTGGGACGCCGCGACGCTGGAGTGGGCGATCCCTTCACCGCCTCCGGTCTATAACTTCCGCGTCGTTCCGCTGGTAACCCATCGCGATCAGCTCTGGCATGACAAGTACGATCAGGTTGCCGGAGGAGCAGACCGCGTCGCTGACTCCATCATCGAGGTCGATCAGCTCCCGGAGAACTCTCCTGCTGGCGTCGCTCTGACCGAGGCGCAGACCGAGGCCGGGAATATCCATCTGCCAAATCCCTCGTACTATCCTCTCCTGTGTGGCATCGGCTTTTTCTTCTTGCCGTTCGGAATCTTGATGAACAATCCGCACATCCAGGTCGGGATGTTCGGGGTGCCGATTCTGAGCGCACTTGGGTTCCTCATTCTGGTGACAGCAATCTACGGCTGGTCGTTCGAGCCGGCCGGATAGCGACGGCGTACGGGCGGGGCCTATCCGGGCGCCCCGCCAGATACTCTCGAAGGGCGCTAGCGGCGCCCGCGAGAGAGTTGGGTCCTGAAGGAGCGCGACGTTGGCGACCGCAATCGAGGTGGTGACCGCGCACGGCGCGGGGGCAGCTAGCCACGGCGGGGATGATCATAGCGATCATCCGCCTCCCAGCGCCGGCGTCAACAGCCGGAAGATGCTGATGTGGCTCTTCCTGGCCTCGGACTGCATGTTCTTCGGAACGCTGATTGCGACGTACATGACGTATCGCAATCGCAGCATCGAACTGCAAATGCCCCCCTATCCCAACGAGATCTTCGATATCCCCTACACCTCTGTCAGCGCCTTCGTGCTGCTGATGTCGTCGCTCACCATGGTCCTGGCCTTGTCCGCGATCAAGCGGAACGACCACCGCGGGCTGCGCGTCTGGATCAGCGCCACGGCGCTACTGGGCGCGATCTTCGTCGGCGGTCAGTTCTTTGAGTTCACGACCTTTGCCCGCGAGGGCCTGACGCTCTCCAGCAACATCTTTGGATCGTCCTTCTATGTCCTGACGGGCTTTCACGGCACCCACGTGACGATCGGGGTTATCTGGCTCCTCACGCTTCTCTTCGTTTCGCTGCGCGGCGGCCTCTCGTCGGAAAAGGCGCTCGATGTCGAGCTGGCCGGCCTCTACTGGCACTTCGTCGATATCGTCTGGATCGTCATCTTCACCCTCGTCTACCTGGTGCCCTATGCAAACCCACCGGAAGGTGGCGCCGAGGCCGCGCCGGAGGCGCTGATTCAGTTGATGACGCTTGGACAGAGGCTGCTGGCGACGCTGCCCTTTTAGCAGGCAGCGCGCGCGAAGCGAGGAGTGGAGAGGCTACGCATGGTCAGCAAACCGGTCGCTCACGACCAGCATGGAGCCGAGCATGAGGAGGCGCATGCCTCGGATCAAACCTACATCCGGATTGCCGTCATTCTGGCCATCATCACCATCGTGGAAGTCATCATTTACTATGTTCCGAGCTTCCGGCCCGTGCTGGTGCCCGTCCTGATCGTGCTGTCCGTGGCGAAGTTCGCGACCGTCGTCGGGTACTTCATGCACCTGAAGTACGACAGCCAGGTCTTCCGGATCATGTTCATTGCCGGACTCGTCCTCAGCCTGGGGGTGTTCGTGGCTATGTTGGCCATGTTCTGGACCGTCAATTCCTATCAGCCATTCATCGGCGGCTGAGCCCCCGGTCCCGGCCTGGCAACGAGGCAAGGCCGGGACCGGGGGCTGAAGGAACCTCTCCCTTGGCTGCAATGCTTCGTTCCCATCGTGCTGCAGGCCAGGCTGCCGCGCCGCCGAATCCAGCTATGCACCTTCCCGAATGTAGCCGTGATGCTGTACGCGGATGACTTCAGCCGCAACCGTGCGCGTTACCGAGGCAACCCATATCTATACTCTCCCTATTCGCGGACACGTTCTCACTGGCAGCAAGCGCGCTCGTCCGGCCACGCTCTCGACGAGGGCACGCGAGGCTTCGATGATTCCGATTCCAAGCCAGCAGGACGATAACGATGACGCCGATGCTTCCGCTGCGGTGTGGGGATTTCTCATCGCCCTCTTCATCTTCAAGCTGGTGACGGTCGCGGTGATCTTCTGGTACATGCACACCTGGGAGAGTGGCATGGTCCTGGGGGCCACGCTCTGGTACTGGTTCCCGCCGTTGCTGCTGCTGGCGGCTGGACCACTCGCGTTCTACTACCGCTTGCGCAAGGTTCGTGCGCGACGGGACGCGTTGCGCCGCTCGGAATGGATGATTGAGGACCAGGACTTCGCGCCAGTCGTCGAGCAGAAGCGTTAAGCGGGACGGTTCACAACCGGGGCGCAGCGCCTATACTTCTTCAGTCCGGCGGGGTCGGTTCGCGCCTGATCGCATGGCGTGGATAGCATGTTGGGGGGTACAGCGGAATGGGTGGGTTTGCACGGGCGATCCTGCGGCCCGCGTTTGTGTTTCTGCTCGTGTTGGCGCTGGTCGCCTTCCTCATTGTCGGCATCGGCACGCTGCTCCTGCGCCTCCACCCTGTCCACGAAGGCGATCTGGAGGTTCACGTTCCCAATCTCCAGACCATGTCCACGGAGTTTGTGCGCCCGGACCTGCTGGCCGCGTTCATTCTGTCCCTCCTGGTGCTGTTCGTAGGCGCCGTCATCGCCCGGCCGCGCCCGGCGGAGGGCCCCCTTGACGAGCCGATCGTTATTGGCGAGAAATCGATGTTCACCCCCGTGACGCCGCCACCGACGGACGAAGAAGCGACGCGGCGCGGCCCGCAAGGCACCTGGGAAGACGTCCAAACCGGCTACACCCTCTATGCCCGCAACGGTCCGCTGGCCAAGGTTGTCGCCAAGCTACCGGCCGAGTCCGAGTACGGCAAGACGCGGCGGGGGCTCCTGTATGCGAGCGGCCTCTACGGCGCGAACGAAGAAATGTGGATCCCGGTAGAAGCGGTCTATGCCGTCTTCCCAGAAACCCAATCGGCTTTCCTGGCGGCGAAGGGGGACGAGATCGAGCATTTCGGCTGGAACCGCCCTCCGGAAAGCTTCCGCCGCGGCCCCGGCATCCACACCCCGCTCTCCTCATTCTGATCCCGACCGACAAACGGGGCGGCCAGATGGCCGCCCCGTTTCATCTCCAGACGACAATCATCAAATGTCACCGCATGAATCTGTCATGGTGATGTGTCGAGCAGCACTCCACTCTTCTCGCGCACACGCTCCCGCCACGCCAGGAATTGTTCGACTGGCGCAAAATCGAAATCGGGAGCGCCGACTCCGACGATCAGATGCGTGATGCCATTTGCCACATACTCGTCGCCGAGCTCGACGCCTTTCGGATCGTCCAGGAGGATCGAGCGCTCGACCGTCGCGGGATCGCGCCCGACCTTGGCGCACCAGTCGTCGAGCACCTGGCTCAGGCGCCCCGCTTCCGTGGGGTCGCCAAAACTGTTCCAGATATCCGCATGCTGAGCCACCAGCCGCAGCGTCACCTTTTCGCCCGAGCCGCCGATCATGATCGGCAGCGTGCCGTGGACCGGGCCGGGGTTGAGCTTTGCCAGCCGTTCCTCGATCACCGGCAGCGCCGCGGCCAGATCGCGCAGTCGCGCGGGAGCGTCCTTGAAGTCGTAGCCGTACTCGTCGTAGTCGCGCTCAAACCAGCCGCTGCCGAGCCCGAGGATGAAACGGCCACCCGAGATGTGGTCGATGGTGCGCGCCATGTCGGCCAACAGATTGGGATTGCGGTAGGAATTGCAGGCCACCAGCGGGCCGATCGTGGCATGCTCGGTCGATTCCGCCATTGCCGCCATCGTCGTAAACCCCTCAAAATGCATGCCCTCGGGATCGCCGTAGAGGGGATAGAAATGGTCCCAGGTCCAGAGCGAATCGACGCCCATGGCGTCGGCGAACTTCCAGGCATCACGCAGCCGCGACATTGACGCATGCTGGGGCGGAAGCGTCACACCAATTTTTACATCTGGCACGTTGCAAACCTTTCTTGGTTCTCTGAATCATTCAGCTTGGGCCGAGCACCCGAAACCGTACAGCCCGCCGCGTGGCGAACACGCAGACCTCGAAGAATTGCATAAAGTCGACGTTCCGCGAACGGCCGCGGATTGTCCTACGTTCCCCGTTCCAATTCGAGCAACGCCTGTTTACGCTTCTCGCCCCACCGATAGCCACCCATGGCGCCATCCCCACGCACAACCCGGTGGCAGGGGATGACGATAGCCGCAGGATTGGCGGCGCAGGCGCTGGCGACCGCGCGAGCCGCGCTCGGTCTGCCGATGCTCGCCGCTACTTGCGCGTAGCTCCGCCGCTCGCCCCGTGGAATACCGCGCAATGCCTGCCACACCTCTCGCTGAAACGGGGTTCCCGGTACATCGATGGCCACGCTGGTGCGTGACCCAGGATGGCTCGTCTCCCCCAGCACGGCGGCACACGTCGATTGCAACCCCTCATCGTCTCGCTCGATCGTCGCCCGCGGGTACTCGGCCTCCAGGGCCGCGACGAGGGCCGCATCGTCATCGCCGATCGTGACCGCACAGATGCCGCGCTTCGTGCTGGCGATAAGCAGGCGTCCGACCGGAGAATCCGCGGTCGTGAACCCGATCGTCAGCCCTTCCCCACCGCGTCGATAGGTCGACGGCGACATACCCAGCTCCGATCGAGCCTGAGCATAAAATCGGCTGCTGGAGCCGTATCCCGCCGCGTAGAGGGCGCTGGTGACATTCGCGCCATCGCGCAGGCGCGACTTCGCCAACTCCAGCCTGCTGGCAGCCGCGTAGTCGCGCGGAGATACGCCCATTTCCCGCGTGAACGTGCGCTGGAGGTGACCCGCGCTGGCGCCAACATGGCGAGCCAAGTCGGACAACGTCACCCGCTCATCCACATGCTCGTCGAGCCAAGCGACGGCGCGTGCCACGAGTTCCGCCCGCGGGGTCGCCTCCGCACGGGGGCGGCAGCGACGACAGGGGCGAAACCCGGCCCGTTCGGCTCCGGCCGAATCGCCGAAAAAGCGCACGTTTTCCGGGCGCGGCCGCCGCGCCGGGCATGATGGCCGGCAGTAGATTCCGGTTGAGCTCACGGCGAAGACGAAATCGCCATCCCGCTGCCGGTCCCGCTCCTGCACCGCCTGCCACCGCTCATCGTCAACGATGTTCAAGGTTTCGGGGTTTCCAATGGTCATGACCATAGTGATTTCCTCCTGCGCTTAGCGTACGCCGGAGGCAACGGACTGGCATGCCAGATCGTGCGCGCAAACTCGGTTTGTGGCTATCGGCTATGAGCTATCAGCTAGTGGCTATGAGCTATGGGCTATGGGTTATGGGCTATCAGCTTACGACCCACGACTCACGACTCACGACTTACGACTCCCGACTCATGACTCATCCCTCGATCAGCAACGTCTCCGGGTCCTCGATCAACTGCTTGACCTTCACCAGAAACTGCACCGCCGTGGCGCCGTCGATGACGCGGTGGTCGTAGGAGACGGCCAGGTTCATCATCGAGCGGATGACCACCTCGCCATCGCGAGCGACGGGACGCTCCTGAATCGTGTGCATCCCCAGAATGCCGACTTGCGGGACATTGAGAATCGGGGTTGAGTTCAACGAGCCGTAGATGCCGCCGTTGGTGATGGTGAAGGTGCCTCCCTGGATCTCGGAGAGGGCCAGCTTCCCTTCCCGCGCCTTGGTCGCCAATGCCACGATCTCCCGCTCGATCTGGGCAAAGGTCATGCGGTCGGCGTCTCGCACCACGGGCACCACGAGGCCCTCCTCGGTGCTCACCGCGATGCCGATGTCGTAATACTTTTTCAGCACCTGCTCGTCGCCCTGCAGCTCCGAGTTCATGTCGGGAAACGCCTTCAGGGCACCGACAACGGCCTTGGTGAAGAAGGACATGAAGCCCAGGTTGACGCCGTACTGCTGCTTGAAGCTCTCCTTGCGTTTGGCACGCAGCGCCATTACCGCGCTCATGTCCGCCTCATTGAAGGTCGTCAACATGGCGGCCGTCTGCTGCGCCTCGACCAGGCGCAGGGCGATGGTTTGGCGGCGGCGCGAGAAGCGCTTGCGCTCCTCCCGTGCATCATTCGCCGGCGGGATGGTTGCCGCCCTCGGCGCATCGGGAACCCGCGGTTGAGCCGGACTCGCCACGGGCGCTGGCACGGCGGGTTGCCCAGGCGCGGCCTGCACCGCCTGGCGGGCGGCAACGATCAGCACATCCTCGCGCGTCACCCGGCCACCGGGGCCGGTACCGGTGACGCTGTTGAGGTCAATGTGATGCTCTTC
>JBBRVX010000133.1:0-15304 GCA_038246475.1 Thermomicrobiales bacterium
CTCTTGATCTCGGCGATCCGCCGCTCCAGCTTCTCGCCGGTATCGTTGCCGTAGTAGATGTGGACGGTGCAGAGGCTGAAGCGAAACCAGCCCGACTGAAAGGCGACCAGGAAGGGGGTGCGCGCGAACTGCTGCCCCCCCGCTGGCAGGGCTTCGACCGCGGGCGCGGCGGCGGCATCCTGCTCGGCCGGCGGCATGACCTGGCTGGCGGGAACGATGAGCTGGCCGTTGGGGAGGACCACCTCGCCGGCGATCTTGCGAAACCAGACCTTTTCCGTGTTGTAGACAAAGGCCATCCGCTCGCCGTTGCCGCCGCGCCCTTCGGTGGTATCGGTGACGATGTAGTCCCACTCGCGGCCGAGAATGTCCATCACCCGCTCCAGCGCCGAGAGATCGCGGTTGACCTCCTGCACCGCGACCAGATCGAAGCAGGAGATGACCTCGGCGATGTAGAAAAAGGTTTCGGGCAGGCGATGGCCGAACTTGTAGTAGTTGGAATCGAAGTCGCGGATGTTCCAGGTGGCGAGCAGCAACGAGCCATCACTTTTGCGCGCGCGGATGTCGCCAAGGCTGTCGCGCATCGCGAGCAAGCGCTGGCCGCAACGCACCGCGGCATCGCGCGCGTTGCCCTCCAATCGCTGGTCGTAGCGGAGGCGGCGGAGGTGCGCGTAGTTGTTCGACATGATCCCCCCTTTGGCGCCTCATGCGCGGCGCCCCTCGCTGCTCATGGTGGCCTCGTGCGCTGGCATAGCAGGCGCCCCCATCAGAGTCGTAAACGTATCATGAAATTGTCTCCAATTCATCTAAATGCCTCGTGCCGATGTGGATGCCTGAAAGAGGCAGGTCCCAAATCACCGGGGATGATCCTGTTCAGACTGGACTGCGCCGCGCTGCTCCGGGGGCGGCAGAAATTGACCTTGCCTTAGCACGAGATCGCTGCCCGGCTCATACGTGCATGGGGGATCGAGCGATGGCCTCGGCCGATCGGACGGGCGCGGGCGTGAGTAGACCATGAACCTGACCTTCCTTGGTCAGCACGGCCACACCGCGGGCGGCGCAGCCGCGGGCGGCGTTGCGCACCGTCTGGTTGCTGCACCCGAGACCGCGGGCGATAGCTAGCGCCCAGGAGGCTACTCCCGAGCGCAGGCTCCCGATTGGGCTTCTTGGCGCCGGTCCTTCGACCCTTCTTGCGACGGGCGGGGGGCCATAGTCAAGGGCGTGGAGCGATTATCCGCGGGTCGTATCAACGGGTGTCGTCGGCTTCCCCCAAGGCGCGCAGCGCGGCGATGACCCGATCGAGATAACGGACCACCACCGTCCGCTCGTCTTCCGTCAAATCGGCTCCAGCGGCCTCCAGATCGGCCAGAAAGGGGGCGATGGCTGCGTAGGCCTCATGGCTGGCCTGCTCGGTGGGGGCCACCACAAGACGGCGGCGATCGGTCAGGTGGGGGCGGCGCGAAATGTGACCGGCCGCTTCCAGACGGTCGACCAGCGTCGTCGCCGAGGCCGAAGTCATCCCCAGCCGCCGCGCGAGATCCGCAGGACCCAGCGGTCCATCCGCCAGTAGATGCTCCAGGGCCCAGACATCGTTCGGCGCCAGGCCCATGACGTGGGCCACGCTGACGTTGAATTTGTGCTGGGCGCGAGCAACCGCGCGCATGCGATCGCCGAGCGCATCGACGTCCACCTCTGTAGCCCGGTCCACATTCGTTGCCCCGCCAGGGGCTTGACCGCGTTTATCCATGCCAGTATCTTACCACAGACTGGTATTTTGATAATCGTATTATCAGTCATTCGTATTAATAGGGGTGCTGATGCGCCCGGACGGCAAGTGGGAGGCCATGGACGACGGAGACGCGAACCGATTCAGAGCACGAGAACGGGTTGCCTGTTCACGGCGGGCCCTGGCAATGGGCGCGGTGAGTGCGTTTGGTGGTGCGGTGGGCATCCCGCTGGTGAAGCCGATCCGAGCAGAGGAGGGGAGCATGACAAACGCGGTGACCGCATCGGCGATGGCAGCCATGAGGGGGGAGGAGGGGCCAACGATCACCATCGAACCTCTCCGCTACAACGCGACAGAGGCGGATCTCCACGATCTGCGGCAGCGTCTGGCCCGCACTCGCTGGCCGGATGCGCTGCCCGAGACCGACTGGGACCTGGGCGTCGACGTCAACGCCATCCGGGAGTTGGCCACGTACTGGCAGGCGGAGTTTGACTGGCGGACACAGGAGGCGGAGATCGCCCGCTTCCCCCATCATCTGGCCGAGATCGACGGGCAGGAGATCCACTTCATCCAGCAGCGGGGCGTGGGGCCGGATCCGCTGCCGCTGATCGTGACGCACGGCTGGCCCAGCTCCTTCCTCGAGATGCTGCCGCTCATTTCCCTGCTCGCCGATCCCGCCGCCCACGGCGGCGACCCGGCTGACGCCTTCGACGTGATCGTCCCCTCATTGCCCGGCTTTGGCTTCTCCGGCCGTCCCGCCGGGCCTGGCATGGACGAGGCGCGCATCGCCGCGCTCTGGTCCCGGCTCATGACCGAAGGTCTCGGCTACGAGCGGTTCGGCGCGCATGGCGGCGATATCGGGGCCAAGGTCAGCCAGCACCTCGCCGCCGCCCAGCCGGAGCGCGTGGCCGGCGCGCACCTGATCCAGGACGCCGATTGGGGACCAGCGGAGGGCGCCTACGCCTTCCTGCAAGCGACCAAGCCGCAGACCCTGGCCGTCGGTCTCACCGACTCGCCAGCCGGGCAACTGGCCTGGATCGCCGAAAAGTTCCGCGCCTGGAGCGATTCGGGCGGCGATCTGCTGAGCCGCTTTTCCGCGGATGCGCTGCTCGCCAACGCCACCCTTTACTTGCTAACGGAGACGATTGGCTCGTCCGTGCGGCTCTACGCGGGCGGCGAATTCGCCGCCTGGGGCGATCCTGGACCCGTCGTCACCGTGCCCGCCGGGTTCGCCCTGGTCGGATGGTCCGGCGGCCCGCCGCCGGAAGAGGCCGATGCCCGCGCGTTCTCCGACGTGCGGAGGGTGACGCGGATGCCTCGTGGCGGGCATTTTCTGGCGGGGGAGGAACCAGCGCTCCTGGCGGAAGAACTACGGGCCTTCTTCCGGCCGCTGCGCGCCTCCGGAGGGTGACGGCCCGGGCGCTGGCCCTCATCCCCAGCCCTTCTCCCATTGCGATGGGAGAAGGGGGCGTTGACCCCGATCGTCGTGTCCAGATGGGACGCGCCGCCAGACGCACGAGCGAAGAAGACCACGTTCTCCCCACAAACGGGATGATTGTAGATTCGCGGCCGCGCAGCGCGCGGCGGGAGGAACCTTGACATGACCATCACAGAGACGGCGCCCACCGCACAACCTGGGCAAGACGCCGGCGCTCCGCGCCGTTACGGCTGGCGAGCGGGGCTGGCCTTCTACCTGGGCGTGCAAGCGACGTCCTTCGGGCTGGGGCTGATCGCCAAACGCGCCAAGGGGCAGAGCCAACCCCGGCCGGGTGAATCGCTGATTGGCAACGAAGCCAACAACGACTACTACAACAGCCTGCGCCAGCCCGTTTTCGCGCCGCCGGACTAGTCGTTCGCGCCCGTCTGGACCCTCAACAACGCGCTGCAGATCTGGGGCTTGCTCCATGTCCTGAATCTGCCTCGCGAGACTCCCGGCCGGTCGTCCTTTCTCACCCTGCAATGGGCCTTCTGGGGGACATTCGTCGCCTTCAACCCGCTCTACTTCGGTCTGCGCTCGCCGGTGCTGGGAGCAGCTGCCACCCAGGCCGGGCTGGCGCAGACGGCGGCCAGCGCCGTTATCGCCGCGTTCGAGATGAGGGACCGCCAAGCCCTGGCCTCGCTGGCGACGGTGCTGCCGTGGCTGGTCATCGCCGCCGCCACCTCGGGCGCGGTCGCCCTCTGGAACCGCGACGATCTGCTCGACGCCGGGCCGTTCATGGAGCCGGTGGAGGGATGGGTGAAACGCGGGTCGTAGGGTCATTGGGAGAAAGGAGGTCATTCGCCAATAGCTCATCACCCTATGATCCTCTAACCCCCAGCAAAAGTTGACCTCGCCTTAGCACGAGCACGCCGCCCGGTCCCTACCCTCTGGAGGAGCGAGCGATAGCCTCGGCCGATCGGACGGCCGGGCGCGGGCGAGGGGCTATGGACCTGACCTTCCTCGGCACGGCGGCCTCCGAGGGCTACCCCGTGGCCTTCTGCGGCTGCCAGGGTTGCGAGCGAGCGCGGGCTCTTGGGGGACCCAGCTTGCGCCATCGCGCCGCCGCGCTCGTCGATGGAGTCCTCCTGCTCGACCTCGGGCCAGACGTCATGGCCGCGTCGCTCGCGCTCGGCGTCCCGCTGACCGCGGTCCAGTACTGCCTGCTGACCCACGAGCACGCCGACCATTTCGACGGCTCAAACCTCCGGTCGCGGAGTCCTTCGGCCCAGGTCGCGGCGCCATTGATGGAGCTTTACGCTTCCGCTGGGGCGCTGCGACACGCGGCCGCCGCGCTGGAGGCGCGATTGCCGTCAGCCGGCATCTTCGACCTAGCGGTGGAGCAGCAGCTCAACCTCAAGTTCTGCCCAGTCACTCCCGGTGAGACGTTTCGGGCCGGGCCCTACCGGGTGACGGCGATCCCGGCCCAGCACGATCCGAGGATCACCGCGTTGCTCTATGCTATCGAGAAGGATGGCCGTTCCCTCTTCTACGCGACCGATACCGGGCCGCTGGCGGAGGCCGCCTGGACGGCGCTCCATGAGTGGGGTGGGCGCTTCGACGTGGTCGTGCTCGACCACACCTTTGGCCTGGACGAGCGGAGCACGGGCCACAACAACGCCGACCAGTTCATGGAAACCATGGAACAGATGCAGGCCAGCAGCCTCCTCGCCGAGGGCTGCCGGGTCTTCGCCCACCATATCGCTCACCACAGCAACCCCGACCACGATGCGCTCTCTGCCTACGCCGCCGCTCGCGGCTATGACGTGGCGTACGACGGCCTGACGGTGCGGGTCTAACCGCGTGGTGAGCAATGCCACCTCGGCACAGATCGGCCGCTGGCGTCGCTCGGCGCGGCGTACCAGCGGCTGGGGTGGGCTGCTCTACGTCGTCCCGGCGCTGATCATCCTGCTGATCTTCGAGATCTGGCCACTCCTCTTCGGCTTCTGGATCAGCCTCTGGAAGTGGGATATCGGCCCGATCCGCTTCGTTGGCCTCGAGAACTACGCCCACCTCTTCGGCGATGGGTTCGTGACCCACGACTTTCGTGGCGATCTGGCCCCGGGCGATGTGGCCAACAGCCTGCTGGTAACGATCTACTACGTCCTCGGCGCCGTGCCGGTCACCATCCTGCTCGCCTTCGCCATTGCCTATCTCCTCTTCCAAGGCGTGGCCGGGCGGGGGCTGCTGCGCACGATCTACTTCCTCCCCTACGTCACCAGCAGCGTCGCCTTGGCCCTCGTCTTCGCCTGGATGTTCAACTATCAGGTCGGGGTCATCAACGCCATCCTCAGCGCCCTGGGTCTGCCGACCTCGACCTGGCTGCGCGATCCGATGCCGGCGGCCGAACGGTTCCTGAGTTGGCTCGGCGTCAGTCAATCCGCGTTGGATGCCTGGCCGGACCTGGCGGCCGGGCCGAGCGTGGCGCTGATCGTGGTCATCATCTTCAGCGTCTGGTCAGCACTGGGCTACAGCATCATCGTCTACCTGGCGGGGATGACCGCCATTCCGCGCGATCTGCGAGACGCGGCACGGGTCGACGGCGCGGGGCCTTGGCAAGCGATGCGCTCGGTGGTCTGGCCCCTCCTCTCGCCGACCACCATCTTCCTGGTCATCTTCAACACCATCACCGCCTTCCAGGCCTTCACGCCAATCTACACCCTGACGCGCAGCACCGGGATGGGCCGCGCCGAAGCGGGTGGCCCGCTCGACTCGACGCTGACGATTACCGTCTTCATCTTCCGCAACTTTTACGAGAAGACCAGCAGCGTCGGCTTCGCCGCGGCGCTCTCGATCTTTCTCTTCGTCCTGATGCTCGGCCTGACGCTGGCGCAGTTCCGCCTGCTCGGCCGCACGACGCTCGAGCAATGAGCATGAGCGCGGAGGCGGCGGTTCAGCCCATTGGCGCGGAGCGGGGTGCGCTCGCCTCCCGCGAGGCAGCCGCCGCGCCCACCGAGTCGGCCGTGCACCGGCCCTGGCTGGCCTCAGTCGCGCTCTACACCGTCCTGGTCGGCGGGGCCCTGGTGATCGCCTTCCCCTTCCTCTGGATGGTGCTGACGTCGTTCAAGAGCATTCCGGAGAGCAACGCCTATCCGCCCGCCCTTTTGCCACAGGTCTGGCGCTGGCAGAACTACGGCGAGGCCTGGTCGACCCCGCCCAGCACCCTCGGCCGCTACCTGCTCAACAGTACGGTGATCGCCGTCGCCGGAACGGCGATTCAGGTCCTCATCGCGACGCTGGCCGCATTCGCCTTCGCCCGGCTGCGCTTCCCCGGCCGCAACGCCCTCTTCCTTCTCGTCCTGGCGACGACGATGGTGCCGGACGAGGTGCGCCTGATCCCGAACTTCGTGACGATCCGGAGCTTCCCCCTGGCCGGTGGCAACAATCTCACCGGCAGCGGCGGCACCGGCTTCTATGACACCTACCTCGGCATCATCCTGCCTGGCCTGGCGGGCGCCTTCACCATCTTCTTGCTGCGCCAGGCCTTCATGCAGGTTCCCGTCGATCTCTGGGAAGCGGCACAACTCGACGGGGCCAGCAGCCTCCGCTTCCTGACCGGGATCATGCTGCCGCTGACCCTGCCGGCGCTGCTGACGGTGACCATCTTCGGCTTGGTCGCCCGCTGGAATGCGCTCCTCTGGCCATTGCTGATCACTCGCTCGGAGTCGCTGCGGCCGGTGCAGGTGGCGATGACGTTCTACCAGACCGAGTTCGTCACCAACCACGGCCAGCTGATGGCCGCATCGGTGATGGTCACTTTGCCCATTGTCGTCCTCTACGTGCTGGTGCAGCGCCAGTTCATCGAGGGTGTGGCCGGCACGGGGCTGAAAGGGTGATGGGGATGGATGACGGAGGGAGGTGACAGCGCGATAGGCAATGCAAATGCGATTGACCTTACCGGCCGAGGCTGAAAGCCTGAGGTTACCTTACGAAGGCCCCATGAATGGGGTTGAGATCGACATGATGATTGGTTACAGCCCCATTCATGGGGCTTTTCGGAGGAACTAGCGCGACGGCTTTAGCCTCGCGCGGCAGGGCGCGGATGATCGATAGACACGCGAAATGCCCTTGAGGAGGAGACCCACATGACGCTTCGCATCTCTCGTCGCCAGTTCGCTGGCGGCTCCATCGCCACGTTGGCCGCCATCGGTTCCGGGCAGCTATCGCGGGACACGGCACTGGCTCGCCTGGCCGCGATCCAGGACGGCCCGGTCGCCATCGACTACTGGCATCGCAGCAGCGGCAACGCCGCCGCGGAATGGGAGAAGCTCGCCGCCGCATTCAATGAAGCCATGGCCGGGCAGGTCGAAGTAACGGCCATTGCCCAGGGCGACATCCAGGAGCTGAATCAGAAGATCCGCGCCGCCGCCGCCGGAGGCGGGCTCCCCGGGGCGACGATGGGCGATGACTACGACATCACCCAGTACGCGGCGAACGGCATCATCGTCCCCCTCGATCCCTTCATCCACGACCCCGAGCACGGTCTCTCCGACGCGGAGATCGCCGACTTCCTGCCCGGTCAGTTCAACCGGCACAAACTTCCCATCTACGACGATCAGATGATGGCCTTCCCCCAGGGCTTCAGCGCCTTCACCTGCTTCTGGAACGCCGATGCGCTGGCGGCCGCTGGCTTCGACGCGCCGCCCCAGACGTGGCAGGAGTTCCCGGATCACGTCCGCGCCGTCGTCAAAGCGAACCCCGGCATGACCGGTTGGAACATCGGCGGCGCTGGCGACCGCTTCATCTCCGTCTTGCTGACCCATGGTGTGCAGTGGCTGGCCGACGACAACCGGTCGTCGAACTTCGACCGGCCCGAGGCGCTGGAGATCCTGACCTGGTGGAAGGCCCTGGCCGACGAAGGGCTGCTGGCGGTGATCGAGGGCGACGACGCCAACAACGCGTTCGCCTCCGGCAAGTCGGTCTACTACATGGACAGCTCGGGCAACACCGCTGACTTCTCCGCTGCCAATCCCGCCTTCACCTGGAGTTGCGGCCTGCCGCCGCAGGGGGTCAACAACCCCACCCCTATTACAGAGACCTACGGCCCGGTCAACGCCATCCCCAAGAACGACGAAGCCAGGCAGCTCGCCGGCTGGCTCTGGCTGAAGTGGCTGACCACCCCTGCGGCAATGGCCGAATGGGTGATGGCTACCGACTACTTCCCCTCCCGCATCTCCGTCGCCGACAGCCCCGAGCTGACCGCCTACTACAAAGGAAACCCCTACGCCGCCAAGCTGGTGAAGGAGGTCGCTCCGCTGGCGCGCATCCTTTCACCGAGCCCGGCGCTGAAGCAGGTGCGCGGCGGGATTGCCGCCGACGTCGTCAACGAGGTGCTCCTCGGCCGCCTCACGCCCGAGGATGGCGTGCTCAAGCTCAAGACTGAGGCCGACGCCGCCATCGCCGAAGCCTCGGCGCAGTAGATCGCGGGAGGACAGAACAATGACCCATCACCTTACCCGCCGCCGATTCGTCGCCGGTAGCGCCGCGGCCGCCGCGACGGCCGGGCTGGGACGGCTGTCGACAGAGACGGCGCTGGCCCGGCTCGCTCGGATCCAGAGCGGACCGGTCGCGATCGACTACTGGCACCGCAGCAGCGGCAATGCCAAGCCGGAGTGGGACGTGCTGGCCGCCAAATTCAATGAGGAGATGGCCGGGCAGATCACGGTGACAACAGTCGCGCAAGGGGACATCTCGGAGCTGAATCAGAAGATCCGTGCCGCCGCCGCGGGCGGCGCGCTGCCCGGGGCGACGATGGGCGACGATGCCGACATTACCCAGTACGCGGCGAACGGAATCATCGTTGCCATCGACCCCTTCCTGAACGACCCCGAGAACGGGCTGAGCGCGGCGGAGATCGCCGACTTCCTGCCCAATCAGCTCAATCGCCACAAGCTCCCCATCTACGACAACCAGATGATGGCCTTTCCCCAGAGCTTCAGCTTCCACAGTTGCTACTGGAATGCGGATGCCCTCGCCGCGGCCGGTTTCGACGCCCCGCCCAAGACCTGGCAGGAGTTCCCGGACCACCTGCGCGCTGTCGTCAAGGCGAACCCGGGGATGTTCGGCTGGAACGTCCTCAACGCCGGCGACGACTTCATCTCGACAATGCTGATGTACGGCGTCACCTGGATCGCCGACGACCGGCAATCGACGAACTTCGACCGTCCCGAGGCGCTGGAGATCATGACCTGGTGGCGGCAGCTGAGCGACGAGGGACTCCTGGCGATCGTCGCCGGCGAGGAGGCGACCAGTGCCTTCATGTCCGGCAAGTCGGTCTACTTCATCGACAGCTCCGGCAACTCCAGCGACTTCAATAAGGGTATCAGCGACTTCGCCTGGAACTGTGGACTGCCGCCGCAAGGCGCCAACAACCCCCAGCCGGTGTGCGAGCTGTATGGCCCGATCAACGCCATCCCCAAGAACGACGCGGCGCAGGAGCTGGCCGGCTGGCTCTGGCTGAAGTGGCTGACCACCCCGGCGCCGCTCTCCGAGTGGGTGATGACCACCGGCTACTTCCCGTCTCGCATCTCCGTGGCGGAAAGCCCCGAGCTGGTCGCCTATTACAAGCAGGACCCCTACGCCGCCAAGCTGCTGAAAGAAGCGGCCCCGCTGGCGCGGATCATCGTGCCGCACCCGGCACTGCAGGAGATCCGTAGTCAGATCACGGCCAACGCCGTCAACGAGGTGCTCCTCGGCCGCCTCTCCCCGGAGGATGGCATCCTCAAGCTGAAATCGGAGGCGGATGCGGCGCTGGCCGCCGCGGGAGCCTAGGGGGGAAAGGGGGATAGGGGGATAGAGATGGAAGGCTGGGATCAGGCGGCAGGTGTCGAAAGGGAGCAGGAGGTAGCAACCCGTCCGCACGAGACCAAACTCTCTTCCCCTACCCCCCTTTCCCCCTCTCCCCCCTACGCCCCTCGCATCGGGATCTCCGCCGGGTTGGACGCGGAGAACGGACAACCGCTGGCGGCATTGCGCCCGCTGCTGGCGCGGATGGCGGAGATCGGCTTCAGCCACGTCGAGCTGTCAGGGAAGTCGCTCGCCGTGGCAATGGGTGGGCGGCTCGTGCCGGCGCGTCTGGCGGCGTTGCAGGCGGCGCTGGAGGGCTGCCCAGTGCGGCTGACCCTGCATGGGACGAACGTCTCCTCGGCGCTGGCCGGCAACCTGATGGACGTCACCACCCCCAATCAGCGGCGTGTGGCTGAGGGAGATGTGGCGCTGGCCGCGGCGATCGGCGCCGAGGTGGTGGTTATGCACAGCGGATCGCTGCGCGATCTCTACGGCGACGACGATGCCCTGCAGGCGGCGCTGGCCGCCGAGCGGGACGCGCTGCGGGCCCTCGGCGACGAAGCGGGCCGTCACGGCATTCGCATCGCCGTGGAAAACATCGATCCGGTCGGGGACTATATCGCCCGGCGCGCCTACGGCCTGCGCCTGGAACGGCTGGCGGAGCAGGTAGCGCGTGTCGATCATCAGCAGGTCGGCGTCTGCCTGGACGTCGGGCACGCCTTTCTGGCGGCGAACTACTTGGGCGCCGATTTCCTGGCCGGCGTGCGCGAGATCGCCCCGCTCGCGATCCACCTGCACGTGAACGACAACCTGGGGCGGACGCAGCTCGACGGCGCGGTGGCCGCCGACGAGTACGTGGCCCTGGGAGACGGCGATCTACACCTTGTCCCCGGCTGGGGCGTCGTCCCATTTCGGGACGTGTTCACGATCCCCTTTCCCCACGATCCGATCGTGATCGTGGAGCTGCGCTCGCAGTTCGACGAGCACATTCCCGAGGCGTTGCACGTCACCCAGGAGCTGGTCGCCCTCCAACAGGCGATAGCGATCACGGCGCAGTAAGGCAAGGGCAAGGCGGCGAAGCGCGTTCCTAATGCCAGGAATGATCCTTGGACATCGATCTTTGCTACCCTCTTGGCGGTGAAATAGGAGGTGCGGCGATGAACGTGTCCTTGACTCCCCAACTCGAAGCCATGATCAACGAGCGGATCGAGTCTGGCCGCTACACCAACGCCAGCGACGTGGTCGGCGCGGCGCTACGCCTCCTCGAGGAGCGCGAACAGCTGAACCACCTGCGTTCGCTGCTTGCCGTTGGCCGGGAACAGGCCAAAAGGGGCGAGCTGGTCGAATTGACGCCAGAGTACCTGGAGGAGCTCGATCGTCGAGTTGAGGAACGGTTTCGCCGCGGCGACGAACCGAATCCTGATGTCTGCCCGTAAGGTCATCGTTCGACTCAGCCGGGAAGCCGACCAAGACCTTCAAGATGTCCTGCTGTACACGCGCCGTACTTGGGATGAAGCGCAGTACGTAAGGTACCGAACCGCGATCATCCGGACTTTTCGACTGCTCCGCGATTATCCACTTTCGGGTCAGCCAAGAATGGATCTCTTTCCTGGCTGCCGCAGCGTCCAGGTGGAGCAGCATGTCATCTACTATCACCAACCCCAAGTCGGAGATGCCGAAGTGCTGCGCATCCTTCACAATCGTCAAGATCCCACTGGCAAGGTCGGGGCGCCAACGACCTGAACGTCGATCGCGGCGCCATGGACGCGCCGCGCATCGGTCCTCTCCCCATTCAAGGGTGGCGATCTCATCCGCCGGGGCCGGGTGAACTCGCGCGCTCCAGCAGCGCGAACGGCAAGCGCGCGAACACCGCGCTCAACGCCAGAACCGATCCTCCCTCACCAACTGTCGTCTCGACCGTCTCCCCGGCGAACACATCCCGGTAGCGACTACCAGGCTCGACATCAGGCAACACCAGCCGCGTGTCACCCCAAACCTCCGAACCGACCGGATCGCGGCGCTCCTTGCCAATCACGGTCGCCACGAGGCGGGGCACGGCCACGATGATCTCCTCGTCGTCGAGGCGTCGAGCGAAGGCGACAATGTGCTCGGCGGCAGCACCCTCGGCGGCCAGCGGCTGGTAATCGCCACGAGCGAAGAGATCGGGATGCGCGGCGCGGAACGCCAACGTTCGTGACGTCAGGCACAGCTTGATGCGGCCGTCCTCTTTCGCCGCCAGCAGATCGGCGGCGAGACGGCTGCCCGGTTTGCGCCGGTTCAACGCGCGCAGGAGCTTCAAGCGCGACGCGTAGTCGACCGGGCGGCGATTGTCGGGGTCAACCAGGCTCTGGTCCCACAGCTCCGTCCCCTGGTAAATGTCGGGCACACCCGGCGCGGTCAGCTTCAGGAGTTGTTGCGCCAGCGCGTTGAACGCCCCGGCGTGGGCGACCTGATCGCGCAGGGCAGCGACATCCTCCAGGAACGGATTGCGATGCCTCGTGTCGAGGACGGCGCGCACGAAGCCGCGCAGCGCATCCTCATACGCGGCGTCCTGATTGACCCAGCTCGTGTGCACCTGCGATTCGCGGGCGGCCTTCAGCATGAACGCCTCGATGCGATCGACGAACATCGCGTCGAGCGTTTCCCCGCTCCAGGGCCAGGCGCCGAGCAGCGTCTGGTAGAAGAGATACTCATCGTTGCGGTCAGGGGCGGGCTGCCCCTCCAGGCGGGTCTTGTGGCGGCGATTGATGCGCGCCCAGCGGTTGACCGCCGCCCGCCACTCGCGCGGCAGCTCGGAAAGGACGGCGATGCGGGCCCGCACATCCTCGCTGCGCTTGGTGTCGTGGGTGGACGATGTCAGCAGCGCGTGCGGCCAGCGGCGGGCGCGCTCGGCGTTCTGACGGTGGAACTCGGCTGCGCCCGTGCCGAAGGCCGCCGGATCACCCCCCACTTCATTCAGCGCAATGAGACGGTTATACATATAGAAGGCGGTGTCCTCCACCCCCTTGGCCATCACCGGCCCGGTGAGCTGCTGGAACTTCATCACGAAATAGCAGCGCTCGGCGATCTCCTCCTCGCCCAGGACCCCGTCGTCCCGCAGCAGCAGCACATCTGCCAGAAAGTCGAACACCGAGGGCTCGATCGCGGGGTTGCGCCGCTTGGCCAGGGCCACCGCCCGCTCGATGGCGCGCCGGTCGCGCTCGGGCACGCCGCGCCCATTGCAGATGATGTAGGTGCGGTAGATCGGGAAACCCACGATCACCTCGCGCAGGGCAAAGCGGAGGGTGCTCAGCGTGAAATCGCGGGTGCGCCGGTTCTGCTCGGAAATGCGGTTCAGCGCTCGCGCCAGCACGTTCGTCTCGCTGGCCAGCGCGGTGCGCAGCATCAAGTCCTTGGCGGCGTAGGCGACGGCCGCGAAGCTCCGCCGCTCCTGGGTGAAACGAGCGTAGAGCTGATCGAAGGCCCTCCTGTGCTCGCCATCCACGAACAGCCCGGTGGTCAACCGCGCGAATTCATAGCCGACCGTGCCCTGCACCGCCCAGTCGACCGGCAGCCCTTCGCCCGGCTCCAGAATCTTCTCGACCACGACATAAAGCGGCAGCCGCGCCGCGATCTCGGCGCCCCGATCTGTCTGCCCCGGCCAGAGATCGCCCAATGCTTGATCGATCGCCTCCCAGTCGATCATCTCTTCCGGCTCCTCCGTTCCCCCCCGCTGCCCAGCGAGCCAGGCGGCGCGTTGCAGATCGCGGAAGTAGCCGGAGGGGTCCCAGAGGCCGTCCGGATGGTCGATGCGCAGCCCGGTCACCGCCCCCGCGGCGATCAGGCGCAGGGTGAGGGCGTGCGCCGCCGCGAAGACCCCCGGAATCTCCTGACGTACGGCAGCGAGGTCGTTGATGGCGAAAAAGCGACGGTAGTTGATCTCCTCGCCAGCCGTACGGAACGAGGAGAGGCGATACGACTGCGCGTCGAGCAGGCGATCGAGCGGATCGAAACTCTCCGGCCGCGCCGGGTCGCCGTTGATGGCGCGGAGCGTGTCGGCGAGCACCTGGGCGATCTCCGGCGCGGCCGCGACAAGCTCGGCCAGCCGCCGTTTGGCGACGATCTGCTCCCGTCGGCGCTCGGCGACGAGGTCGGGGTCGGTCTCATGTTGCGGCGGCAGCCGCTCGAAAGCGGTGATGATGCTCTGGAATTCGAGGAGGGATGGGTCGCCGTAGGGGAGGAGCGCCCTCACCCCCCTGCCCCCCTCTCCCGTCGAGCCCTGACAGGGGGAGGTATTCGCGGCAACGGGTTCAAGCCCCTCTCCCTGCGCACAGGGCCGGGCGCCCGCTTGCGGGTGGCGGTTGGGGTGAGGGTTGTTCGCGACGGGAGCAGGCGTTTCGTCATACCTCCCCCTGTCAGCCGTCGGGCCGGGAGAATGGAGTTCTGCACCGTCCAGCGCCATGGTCAGGATCATCGGGTACGTAGGCGGGGCGATGGGGAGCGGCGTTTCATGGTAGTGGACGCTGAAGGCGCCGTCGCGCAGCGCCAGCCGCAGCTCGCCCCGCTCCAGGACGACGCCGTAGGGATCGCCGAGAACGGGAAGGAGCATCTTGCCGCGCAGCTCCTCCTTCAGCGGCCGCCAGTCGATATCGAAGAAGCCGGCGTAGGGTGACGTGCGCCCATTCTCCAGCAGATCCTGCCACCAGGCGTTTTCGCCGTCGGCGATGCCCATGTGGTTCGGCACCACATCGACCAGCAGACCCATCTCTCGGTCCCGCAGCGTCCTGGCCAGCGCCTGCAGATCGTCTTCGGAGCCGATCTCCGGATTGACGCTGGCGTAATCGGTGACGTCGTAGCCATGCATGCTGCCGCGCCTGGCGCCCAGGAAGGGCGAGGTGTAGAGCGCGCCGATGCCGAGATCGTGCAGATAGGGGACGACCGCGCGAGCGTCGGCGAAGGTGAAGCTCGCGTTGAGCTGAACGCGGTAGGTGGAGGTGGGGTGATGGGGGGGAGGGTCTGATGGGCTCAACTGCTGAGAAACCTCCTGCGGGTGCGAAGACGCTCGTGACTGGTGTACGCGATATGGACGATTGATGCCACAAGGCCACGGGGTCGTGAACGGGGATCAGGAACAGAATCGCCGTGTTTGCACGTTGTAGACGCGGGGAGTTTTTGCGATCCTCATGATCGGTTTCGTGCATCTCCGAACATCATCGCGACCAGGCAAAGCCCGGGAGAGACCATCCATGAAGAGCTCGGCATTCGATCGGCTGACCAAGGTTTTCTCGAACCTGTCACGGCGCGACGTCGGGCGCGCGCTCCTCTTCGCCGCGACGGCC
>JBBRVX010000134.1:0-15103 GCA_038246475.1 Thermomicrobiales bacterium
GGACCGCCGTCTCGCCCATTACGATCGGCAAGGACTCCACGCCGATCAGGGCCCCCAGAATCGCCCCCAGGATCGATCCCGAGCCGCCCGTCAGCGCCGTCCCGCCGATGATGGTGGCGGCGATGACGCCGAGCTCGGTGCCGACGCCGACCGTGGGGCTGCCGTTGCGGTTGAAGGCCAGGGCGACGACGGCGGCAATGCCGACGATGAAACCCATCAGGGTCATCACCATGATGCGCGTGCGGGAAATGCGAATGCCGGAAAAGAGGGCGGCCTGGCGGTTGCTGCCGATGGCCTGCACGCGGCGGCCAAAGGGCGTCCGGTTGAAGAGGACCCAGCCCAGGATGCCGGCGATGAACGCCGCCCAGACGCTGATCCAGACGCCGAAGAGCGGATCGCGTCCGCCGATCCACTCGAAGAACCAGGTCTTCAGATCGTAGCCGGAGACGGGCGTGGCGTTCGTGACGACCAGGCCAAGCCCCCGATAGAGGCTGAGTGTACCGAGGGTGACGATGATCGTCGGGATGCCGAGCGCCACGCTCAGCGCGCCATTGAGCAGGCCGCAAAGCGTCGCCACGACCATGCAGACCGCCACCGCGATCCAGATCGCGTAACCGTCGCGCAGCGCGATCGCCATCATCACGCTGCTCAACATCCAGATGGAGCCGACCGAAAGGTCGATGTCGCCCATGGCGATGACGAAGACCATTCCCACCGCCATGATGCCGACATACGAGGCCTGGCGCGTGACGTTGATGAAGTTCTGGGTGGTGAGAAACTTGTCCCCCGTCAGAAAGGAGAGGAGGGCGATCAGCACGATCAGCGCGCCGATGACACCGATCTCATCGACCTGGCCAAAGCGTCGCAAGAGTGAGCGCACCGCCCCCGGACGCTCCTCCCGGGTTGGAGCGCCGACTGCCGATTCACCCATTCTCGCGTCCTTCCTGGCCATGCTGATCCAAACGGCTTTCCCCTGTTGGCATCATGAGGACGTCAGCTCGGCGTCGATCACGGCCAACCCGAATGGCGGGAGCTCGATGGTCAAGACGCTTCCGGACGCCGCAATCGATTCTCCGGTCGCCCGGAACGACTCGGGATCGGAGGCGGCGAGATGCACCGTCGATTCATCGAGGCGACGCATCATTCCTTGCCCCACACCTCCCAGTTCCAAAGCGACGACGTCCCGATCATCGGTCATGTTTGCCAGGATGACGCGGCGCCGGGCGCCGCTGGCCAGCGCCAGCGCTTGCACGCGCAGAGCGTCGCTGATCGTAACGGGGAGGATGTCGCCTCCCGCGAACTCGCCCACGGCAGCCAGGACGTGATAGATCGGGAAGGCCATGCCGGGCCAGGAGTGGAATCCGGGAATGCGCAGCGGATGGTCGCGCCGTTCGATCAACCCCTTCCAGCCGGTCGTCTCAAAATAGGTCAATCTATCCGCGCCAGCATTGCCCAGCGCGTTGATGCTCCCGGTCAGCCAGCCCGCGGCGAAAAGGGAGGGCTGCCGGTAGTCGACGCTGGGCGGAAGGTGATCTCCGGCAATCTCGGCGCCCCCGCTGGTGGCGTTCGGATTGAAGCGGGGACTGAGGGTGATCGGCCCCACGGCAAGTGGCCGCTCCCCGGCAATCGCCCGCGCGCTGCGCACTGTCTCCGCCTGCGCCGCCAGCGATTCGGTCAGCGAGGCATTGTCGAAGGCGTGGACTTGCGGATTGAGGGTGTAGCTGACCACGTCCATGCCATCCAGCGGCAAAGTTGCCCGGTTCAACTCCGTGAAGTAGGCGCGGCTGCCGCCGCCAATCCGCGTCGTCAGACCAGCCGCCGCGAATGCGTCCCGCGCCGCCTTCAGCACAGGGTTGTTCGTGACGACATCCGTGTCCCGGAAGACCAGAACCGAATCGACCGGCACGACGATGGTCTTGAGGTTCGCCGCGAGCTCGCCCAGCCCGGCGCCATCTGCACCGGCAACGGCTTCGACAACGAGCGCCGCGTCCAGGGCGCCAGCTTGCGCGGCCGCGAGAGCGAGGCGATCGGACCAGTTGGTCTTGGTGAGGTCGAGCACGACGTGCAGATGGGCCGGATTGATCGCCCGCAGGAGCGCGACATCCCGTTCGTCCAGCGGCGCATCATGACCCGCCAGGCCAAGACCGATGGCCGGCAATCGCCGCCCGCCCGCCGCATCGACGGTGACGCGCATAGGGCCTTTATCCGCGTCGGGCTCGGCGCTCGTTCCCTTCGCTTGGATGGTGACCCGTTGCCAAATGCGATCGCCCTGTTTGATTTCCGCCGGGTATGGCAGACGTAGCGGCGTCGAGTAGGTCTTGTACGAGGCGTCGGTCCAGTTGCGCTGATCCTCCATCTCGAAGAGGTCGCCTTCGAAGCGGATGGTGACCTCGCCGCCTGAGGGTGTGGCATGCGAAATCGCCGTCATGTCGATGAAGGGCTGGTGGGGTGCGATGAGATCGGGGAACGTCCCCTTCACTTGCCCGTCCGGGGTCTCGGTTGACGCCGCGACGCCGGCCAGCTCCATCGGATGCAGCACGCACCAGCCGATCCGATTCTTGAGAAAATCGTTCAGCGCCTCTCCATCCATGGTCACGGTAATGACACCGTCCGCGGCGCCGGCGATCATGCCGTCCCAGCGAAAGTTGACATCTCCAGCCTGATGCTCGGCCGAGAAGCGAACGCGAAAGCCCTCGTCGTCTTGTTGCATCTCATAGGTCAGATATTTTGGCTCGATCGTGTTCCAGTCGCGATCGCGCACGGCAGCGTAGAGGCGCAGGACGATGAGATCGTCCCCTAGCTTTATGTAACGTAGATCACCGCTTTCCAGCACGGCGGTCAGCGGACCAGCGCGCAAAGCATGGCGCTCCGGCAGCGGTTCGTTCCGGCCGTACCTGCTCACCCGCGCTGGAAAGTCCACGGGTCCCGTTCGTTCCTCGGTCATCGCGCTCTCCTCATGACGTGTCCTGGCCGTGTGATCATGCCACGTCTCCGCGCGCCATCCCGGAAGCCGTAGAGGTCGGATTCACGGCGTTTGATCCGGACGTCGCGCCTGATGAGGGCTCTGGCTCTTCGATCAGTGCGCCGCTCGTGGCCACGGCTCCGCGGAATCGGACCTTCTGCGCATCGATGAACATCGCCAGCAGGATGACGAAACCCTGGATCGACTGAATCCAGAAGACGGAGACCTGCATCAGATTGAGGCCGCGGTCAATGATCGAGAGCAGCAGCACACCCCCTAGGGCGCCAACAATGGAGCCGCGCCCGCCCAGCAGGCTGATGCCGCCGATAACGGCGGCCGCCATGACGTTGAAGATGTACCCCTCGCCCAGATCCGACTGCACGGAGGAGATGCGACCCGCGAGCATCCAGCCGGCCAGTGCCGCGAGGAAACCACTGATCATGTAGACCTGCCGGATGCGCTTGTCGGGATCGATGCCGGAGGCCAGCGCGGCAGCCCGGTTGCCGCCTATGGCATAGAGCTCGCGGCCAAAGGGCCGGTACTTCAGCACGACGTAGGCGACAAGAAACACCCCGAGCATGACGAGTACCGAGATTGGGGCCTTCCCCAGCCACGGCAGCGCAAATGCGCTCTCGTGGCCGAGCCAATTGAAGATCTCCGCGGGCCGCGAGTCGATGCTCGAAACGGCCTGACCATTCGTGAAGCGAAGCATGGCGCCGCGCAGGATGATGAGCATCGCCAGGGTCACGATAAAGTTGTTCATCTTCCCGTACGTGATCAGGGCGCCGATCACCCATCCGATCGCGGCGCCCATGACGAGAATAATGGCGACTGAGATGAACGGCGAAAGCTCGGTCCCGGCGCCCCACGTCGGAGAGCCAGGGGGCACGATCAGGAAGAGCCCGATCAGCGCGGCAAGGCCGAGGGTGGACTCCGAGGAAAGATCGAAATTGCCCGTGATGAGGACGAAGGTCTGACCGACGACCAGAATGCCAAGGACCGATGCCGCGACGAGGACATTGCGCAGATTGATCGGGGTCAGGAACTTGTCCGTTTGCGTCGCGAAGAAAATCACCACGCCAATCAGGATGAACCAGATCAGATTGTCGAGGAGAGACGGAATATACCTACGCCACCGCGACATCGGCTCTCTCCGTTCCGCCCTCAATGGCGTTCAGAATCTCCGCGGACGTCATCCGGGGGTCCGGCTTCCGGAACTCCCGCACGATGCGGCCCCGGTAAAAGACGAGGATGCGGTCACAGATGTCAATCAGCTCATTCAGCTCATCAGAGACGATTGCGACGGCAACGCCACGGGTCGTCAGCTCATCGATAATGCGCAGGATTTCGACCTTGGCCTGGACGTCGACTCCCTGCGTTGGCTCGTCCAGCAAGAGCACTCGCGGCTCGGTAGCCACCAGCTTCGCGACGACCACCTTCTGTTGATTGCCGCCACTGAGGAACTCCACGGGTTGCGATTGGCTGGGCGTCTTGATGCCCAGCGTCTCGATGAAGCGTCCGGCGAGATCGCTCATCTTTCTGGAGCTGAGGAAGCCGAACACATTTCGCAACCGGCCAAGCACTGAAATGCTGATGTTGTCCCGCACGCTGGCGATGCCGATGATGCCGAGGCCATGACGATCTCGCGGCAGGTAGGCGATGCCCCTGGCGAGCGCGGTCGCCGGCCGGATGGGCCGGTACGGCGAGCCATCAAGGGTGACCTCGCCGTCTCCCATCGGTTCCAATCCGAAGAGCCCGCGGGCCAGGGCGCCATTGCCTGATCCTTCCAACCCGGTCAACCCAACGACTTCGCCCTCGTGCAGAATCAGATCGACGCCCTCGAACGCGCCCGGCCGGGTCAGATTGGCGATGCGCAGCACCGGCGGCCCGAGTGTCTGGCGCGGCGGCCGCCGGTAGCGCTCGACCTCGGCTCCGCTGATCAGGCGCACGAGGCTCGCCTGGGAAAGCTCGGCCGTCTCGAAAACGCCGGCGTTGCGGCCGTTGCGGAGCACCGTGACGCGGTCGGTCAGGGCAAAGACTTCTTCCAGGTAGTGAGAGATGTAGATGAACGCTGCTCCTCGTTCGCGCTGGCGGCGGATGAATGAGAAGAGGAGTTGCACTTCGTGTTTGGGCAGAGGCGCCGTTGGCTCATCGAGGATGATGACACTGGCGTCGGCAAAGAGGGCACGCGCGATTTCGATCATCTGCCGTTCGGCGGTGCTCACCGCCTCCATGCGGCGCCGGACGTCGATATCGAGCCCGAACTGGCCAAGGCGTTCCGCGGCGCTTTCGTTTAGCTGCTTCCAATCGACAAAGCCGGAGCGAGACGTCGGCAGGGCCCCGGTGGACAGATTCTCGGCGATGCTCAGCGCCGGCACGAACCGGGCGTGCTGCGCGACTAGCGCGATGCCAGCTTCTCGCGAGCGCGCGGTGGTCATCCCGTCGATGCGTTCTCCGCGCACGCGGATCAATCCGGAATCGGCGGGATAGATGCCGGTCAGAATGTGCATGAGGGTCGACTTGCCGGCGCCGTTCTTGCCAACGAGGGCGTGAATCTCGTGCGGACGGACGGAGAAATCGACATGGTCCAGCGCCAGAACGCCAGGAAACCGCTTCACGATCTCCCGCATCTCGATCGCGAGGTCCGTCGCGTTGTCGTCCGCCGTTGTCCGCGCGTCCATCGCGCACACCTCCGCCAGGTTCGTCGTAGGCGCTGGGGAGGACGGTTTCCACCGCCGCCCTCCCCAGCGATCTGGTGCTACGGGACCGGGGTCGCCTCGGCCTCGCGGCCAAGCGCAATGTTTGCCCAGAGCCGCTCGTCGTCGACGTTGTCAGGACCGACAGAGGTCGTTGCCAGGAAGAGCTGCGGGCCAACGTCGCTGTCCTCGATCCGAGCTGGGGACCAAAGCGCGCCCTCCTGGGTTACCTCACCCGCCATGATCTTCTCTCCGGCAAGCTCCTTGGCAATGTAGTCGGTGATGATGCCGAAATCGGGAATGGGCTGGTTCGAGGATTGGTCTGCATAGCCATCGCGAATGGCCGTCAGCGCGGCCGGGCTGCCATCGACGCCCGCGAGGAAGACATGCCCCTCTTCACCACGCGGGAAGAGCCGGTCGAGCTCTTGCAGCACCTGGATCGTGCCAGACATGTAGACGGAGTCCGAGTGCATGTAGATCGCATCGAGCGCTTCCTCGGTCGAGGCGATGTCGCGCACGATGTCCACGCCTTCCGCGGCATCCCAGTCACCGGTGCGCGTGATCACGGTAATCCCCGGGTTTTGCGCCATGACATCGTTGAAGCCGGCGCCGCGCAACTGCGCCACGTTCTGCCCGAGGTTGCCCGTAATCTCCAGAACCGTGCCGGTCGCTGAGCCGTTCTTCTCGGTCAGGAAGGCGACGATCGCCTCCGCGGACTGTTGGCCCGCGAGGTAGTTGTCGGAGAGTACCGTCATGTTGATTTCGCAGCCTTGCGGCGATCGGTCGATGGTGTAGAACGGAATGCCGGCCTCGGTGGCGGCCTCGACCGCGGTGCAGATCCCCGCGCTGTCGTCGGGTACCGCCACGATGGCATCGACGCCCTGCGCGATGTAGTTGTTGATGTCGTCAAACTGCTTCTGCGCGTCGCCGCCGGACGTTGTCGTCTGAACTGTCCAGCCCTTCGCTTCAGCGTGTTCAACGAGTCCCTGCTGAATCTCGAGCTGAGCGCCGACAAGACCCGGCGCCGAGTAGCCGATGACCACCTCATCCTGCGCCGCCACCTGAATGGCGCCGGACAATCCACTCACGATCAGCGCAAGCGCGCCGATCCGCATGACCAGCTTCATTCTATGCCTCCTCTTGGATTCTGGCTGAACCATAGCCGCGGCATGTGCCGCGTCAGCGCGGCGGCATTCCCTGTCTTCCGGCTCCCTCCTCCTGTGCGAACTCCGCACGCGATCGCGCGTACGCCATGCCACGAGGCTGCTCGCTCGTTTCATCACGTTACCGTCTCATGCGTCACCGTGTCTTGTGCATCCCCGCCGCTTTCGTTTTGCGAGGAACGCCGCAGCGTCGAATGCAGGCGGCGGGTCGCCGAGCGCATATGTGCATCCATCGCCGCCTCAGCGGCCGCGACATCACCCGCGCGGACGGCATCGAGAATGGGGACATGCTCGTCGTAAGAAACGTCCCGGTAGCCCTCGGCGATGACCCGGCCGATCCAGACGCGCAGCAGCGCCTGGATGCTAGAAAGCACGTCGCGCAGTGCGGAGTTTCCAGCTGCCTCGGCCAGCCGGAGGTGGAACTCGACATCGGCATCGACGAACACCTCGGTTCGCCCGCCTACCCGAGATTCGGTCTCCATCCTGGTGAGGACCCTCCCGAGCGCGAGGAGGTCATCATCCGTGCGCCGTTCCGCGGCGAGGCCGGCTATGTTCACCTCGATCTTCTGCCGCGCTTCGATTAGATCGGTGGTGCGCTGCTCGCCGAGGAGCAGTCCCCACTCCAAAACCTGCGGCAGGAGGGGAGAATCGGGACGCTTGAGGTAGGTCCCGTTGCCATGCCGCACTTCGATCAATCCGATCAACGAGAGCGCCGCGATCGCTTCGCGCACGGCAGAGCGTCCGACGCCGAAGGCCTCCGCCAACTGCCGCTCCGAGGGCATGCGATCGCCCGGCTCCATCCCCCCGGAGAGGAGGTAGTCGACCAGACGCCGCGCGATCTCGGCGGCCATCGGCTCGCGCCGGATGCGCTCGACGTTCAGCAGGCGCGCGTTCACGAATCGCTCCCGCCCGATTTCATACGCTCGGCGCGCAGCTCGGCGGCGAGCCCCGCATCCCGCCGCGCCTTGAGCGGCGCGGTCGTTGCCTCCGCCTCATCGAGCCATTGCCGCAGATCGGTCAGCGAGCGCGAGCGCGACAGGACCGGCCAGAGATTGCCCGCGACCCGCTCGAATGTCGAAGCTCCCCCCAGCGCGGCGGTCTGGAACGGGCCGGTGTAGCGCCAGCGACGGGCCAGCCCGTCGCGCACGATCTCGTCGACCACCTCGGGGGAGGCCACGCCGCGCTCCACGATCCAGACCGCTTCCCGCAGAAGGGCGAGTTGCAGCCGGTTCCAGACGAAGCCGGGCACGTCGCGCTCGACCAGCACCGGACGCTTTCCCAGCCCTTCCACCGTTTCCATCACGAAATTTACGACATCGTCCGTCGTCGCTTCGCCGCGAATCACTTCCACGAGCGGCATCAGGAGGGGCGGATTCCAGTAATGCGCCCCGACCGTGCGCTCGGGCGCCCCGGTCGCTTCGCCAATCGCCGTGATCGGGATGGACGACGTGTTCGAGGCGACGATCGCTTCCGGGGCGACGGCCATCACCGGGGCCAGCGCCGCGGCCTTCTGCGCCAGTTCTTCGACCACCGATTCAACGATGATCCGCGCGTCACGGGCGGCGGCGGGATCGGTGACGATCGTCAGCCGCGTCCGGGCCTCCGCGATCTGCTCCGCGCTGGCCAGGTAGTGCTCCAGCGCCGAGGCGAAGCCGCGGTCGATGCGCTCCCGCGCGACATCCGGTCGGCGCGCCAGGACGACGGCCTCGTGACCGCCCAAGGCGTACTCGCAGGCGATCTGCGCCCCCATCAGACCGGGGCCCAGGATGACCACTTTCACCGCACGTTCTCCCCGCTAGCCACGAACGGCTCCCAGCGTCAGCCCGCGCACGAAATGGCGCTGCACGAGAAGCGCGACCAGAAAGACGGGCAGCATGGCGACAACGGCGAGGGCGGAGGCTTGCCCCCAGTTCGATCCCTGCGATCCCGAGAACCCGGCGATGGCCACGGGCAGGGTGACGGCCTTGGTGCGGGTGAAGACCACCGCGAAGAGGAACTCCATCCAACTGAAGATGAAGGCAAAAGCCCCGGTCGCGATCAGGCCCGGGATGGCCAGCGGTAGGGTAATCGTCCGGAACGCTTGCAAGCGGGTCGATCCATCGACCTGCGCGCTCTCCTCGATCTCGGCCGGCACGGCGTCGAAATAGGAGCGCATCATCCAGATCACGAACGGCAGGTTGAAGACGGTGTAGAGGGCGATCAACGCGGCGTGCGAATCGAGCCCCAGCGCGGGGTTGATCTGCCCCAGACCGCGCAGCACCAGAAAGAAGGGCACGATCAGAACGACGGGCGGCATCATCCGCTGCGAGAGGAGCCAGAACGCGAAATGCTTCCCCCCGGTGTTGAGCCGGGCCAGGCTGTATGCGGCCAGGCTGCCAATCAGCATCGAGAAGAAGGTGGCCCCCACCGAGATGATGACGCTGTTCTTGAGTGCCAGATTTCCCCGGGCCGCCATGACCGCCTGAAAGTGGGCCAGCGTCGGATGTTCCGGAATCCAGACCGGCGGGTTGCGCAGATACTCCCCTGGCAACTTCAGCGACATGCCGATGACCCAGACGATCGGGAAGAGGCAGAAGAGGAGGAAGATCACCAACACCACGTAGCGGAGAAGAGCCCGCACCCCCCGCCACGGATCGCGGCGCATCGCGGAGCGGCTGACCAGCGGCTGGGTCGCCGCGGCATTTGCGTAGCCTGTTGCGGCGGTCACGCTGTCTCCTCGCGCATGAAGAACCTGACGTAGAGCGTGGCGATGACGGTCAGCAGAATCACCAGAATGAAGGAGGCCGCGGAGGCATAGCCGAGCCGGAAAAACTTAAACCCAAGTTGATAGATGTACCAGGAGATCGACTCCGTCGAGGTTCCTGGTCCACCCTGCGTAAACATGTAGATCAGATCGAAGATCTTCAAGGCATCAAGCCCGCGAAAGAGGATCGCCACCGCGATGACGCGCGCGATCCCCGGCAGCGTCACGTCGCGCAGCAGTTGCCACCACCCCGCCCCATCGAGGGCCGCCGCTTCGTAAATCTCCGGGTTGACGGTCGAAAGCCCGGCCAGCAGGACGAGGAACATGAACGGCGTCCACTGCCAGAGGTCGGTGACGATCATCGCGAAGAGCGCGCTGTCGCGGTGGGCCAACCAGACGATATTGACGTCGTGCCCCACAATCCAGCTCAGGGTCTGGTTGATGGCCCCATACTGGTTGTCCCAGAGCATGCGCCACGTGAGGCCAACGACGATGGGCACGACCATGACCGGCAGCATGATCAGCGGCATCATCAGCCGCTTCCCCTTGAAATCGCCCACAAAGAGGAGCGCCAGCCCCAGGCCAAACAGGAACTCCAGCACGACCGCCGCGACCACGATGATCGCCGTGTTTTGCAACGCGGCCCAGACCCGCGCATCGCCCAGGGCATCGCCATAGTTCTTCAGGCCGACGAACGGGTGGTCCTGGCTCTGCAGGTCCCAGCGCTGGAAGCTGAGGCCCACGGCCTGGATCAGGGGATAGATCGTCAGGCCGAGGATCAGCAGAATGGCGGGCAGGACCAGCAGCCAGCCCTCGATGCGCCGCCTTGTGGCGTAGCGCGGGCCGGTGCGTGTGGCTGAGGCCGTGGTCTCCAAGGGGACCGTTTCAACCATTGCCAATGCTGAATCCTCTGCGTAAAACCCTCACCCCAACCGCCATCCAGAGGGCGCCCGGCCCTGTGCGCGGAGAAGGGGGAGGAATTCTAGAAATGACGCTCCCGTCGCGACCAGCCCTCACCCCAAACCGCCACCCGCAAGCGGGTACCCGGCCCTGTGCGCAGGGAGAGGGACTTTGGCGTGCGCTCTACTCGTCGTAGTAGGAGCCGCGCAGCGCCTTGAAGTTCTCATAGGCCGCGGTCTGGTTCTCGCGGCCAATGCGGTCGGTGATCTCGTTGAAGGCGGCATCGCCGGCGGCCAACGCTTCCTCGATCGACGTGCCGGATTGCGCCGAGGTCACCATCTGGTCGATCGCGGTCTGGTATTCCGCCGATCCCGGCATCACGATGTCGATCAGGGCGTTGTCGGCCGCGCCCTTGAGCGTGTCGAGGTAGGCGCCGGCGTTGGGCCAGCGGCCGCGATACTCCTCCGAGGCATAGTGGCTGAGCCGGTACGGATCGCGCAGCGCGTACGGCAACATGACGCGTTGCAGGCTGATGGACGGGCTGGTCAGCCACTGGATGAAGAGGTAGGCGGCTTCCTTGTTCGGGCTGTCCGCGGAGACGCCGAGCTGGAACCCGGCGTTGTGCAGGCTGTGCCCCATCGGCATGACCGAATAGCCGACCTTGCCTTGCACCTTCGTTTCCGGCACCCAGTTGAGCTGTTCGGCGGTGGTCCCCTCGGACCAGCGGCCGATGGGCGGCCAAGTTCCGCCGATCATGGCCAGCTGACCAGCCATCCAGGCGGTAAGCACCTCGATGAAGCCCCACGTCTCGATGCCCGGCGGCATCGTCTTGTTCGACGCGATCATCCGCGTGAGGGTGTCGATGCCAGGCTGACTGCCAAGCGTGCTGTCGATCGTGGCGTCATCGAAGAAGCGGCCGCCACGGTTGCGGAACTCCTCGCTGAACCAGCCGTAAACCTGACCAGGAGCCCGTTGGCTGGCGCCCCCCCAGCTCTGGCCGCCGCCCTGCTCGGTGAAGAAGGATTGGATCTCGTCGTATTCGGTCCAGTCCTTCGGCGGCGCGAGATCGTGGCCGTACTGCGCCTTGAAGGCGTCCTTGTTCGCGGCATCTTCGAACAGGTCGGTGCGGTAGTAGAGGATGATGGTGTCGCCGTCGTCGAAGAGCCCGTAGTTCTTGCCGCCGTAGTTCATCAGCCCCTTGTAGAGCGGGTGGTAATCGTCGAGGTCAGCAGCGGCCCCGAACTTGTCGATGTATGTATCGATCGGCTCCACCAGTCCCTGGGAAACAAAGTCGGCGGTCCAGGACGGCGGGAAGCTGAGCATGTCGTAGGCGCCGGTGGCGCCGAGGTGCTCGGCGACCTGCGCCGCGAAGAGCTCCGGAAACGGCTTGCCGATTGGATTGATCTTGATCCCGGTCAACTCTTCCCACATCGGACCGGAGAAGATGGTCGGGTCCTGCAGCTGCAGTCCGTCTTCCCAGACGATGTTCAACTCGGCAGGCTTCGGATCGAGCGCGTTCGCGGCGTCGACCGCGGCCTGCGCCGAATCCGCGGTCTGCCTCATTGTCCGCTGCGCGGCGCTTACGGCGGGCGGCGAAAGGACGGGAGCTGATGGCGTCGCGGCGACCGATCGCGCGCGACCCGTGACGCCGACCGCGGCCAGCCCTGCCGTCCCCCGCAGCAGCTGCCGCCGCGAGGCGCGGGAGCGCGCGAACCATTCCAATGCCTCTCGCTGCCTGGGATCGATGTGCGGCTTCTCGTTCAACCGAGCCACCTTTCTTGTTCGGCCCACGACACCGTGAGCGACCTACGACCGTACGCCAATGAACCGTGAACGATTGCCCGGGCGCCACTGCCCGGCCCTGGCCTACGCTGTTTCACGCAACGCGCCGAGCCCCTCGCGCAGGGCCTGCTGGTAGATCCAGAGATCTCCGGAATACGCCAGCGCCCGGAAGCCCAGCTCCAGTTGCGCCTTGCCCGTGGCCACATCGCCACACATGATGCCGGCAGCTTTGCCGTGCGTCCGGCAGGCTGCCAGCATCTTCTCGACCGCCGCGAGATAAGTTGGGTGCGTGAATTGCCCCGGAATACCGAGGAAGTTGGTCAGGTCAAAGTGACCGATCCAGAGCACGTCGATGCCATCGACGGCGGCGATGGCGTCGACATTCTCGATCCCGGCCGCGGTCTCGATCTGGGCGATCAGCAACCCGTTCTCGTTTGCCGAGGCCATCTTGGCGATGATGTCGCCGCCGGTATAGTCGTCATGCGCCACGCCAAAGGCCGATCCGCGATGGCCCAGCGGCGGGTACTTCGCAAAATCGACGATCGTCCGCGCCTGCTCGGCCGATTCGACCATCGGGACCATGATCCCCATCGCTCCGACGTCGAGCGGCCGCGAGATGAGGTGGTACTCCGTCGCCGGCACGCGCACCATGGGAATCGTGCCGGCGGCGCGAGTGGTGGCCATCAGGGCGCGGATGGTCTCGATGCTCCAGCCGGTGTGTTCCATGTCGTAGATCACAAACTCGGCGCCCGCTTCGGCGGCGATGCGGCCGATGCCGGTGGTGGGGAACTCGAAGACCATCGTCCCCAGCGATCTGCCCCCACCCGCCAGCGCGCGCTTGACGCTGTTCTCCCTCATGCCTGCTCCGTCCGTTCGCGATACATCCGCAACTTTTCTTGCACCACCGGCGAGTCAGCCGCGTCGCGGTTGACGACGTTGGTGGGGACCTTCCCGGTGGCCACCTCCTGGATCGAGCGCAGCACGCTCTCGCCCATGATCCGCTCGCACTCGTCCGTCCAGCAGAGGCCATGCGGGGTGACGATGACGTTCTCAAGCTTCAGGATGGGATTGTTCGGGTCGACTGGCTCCTGCTCGAAGACATCGAGCCCCGCGCCCGCCAGACGCCTGTCGCGCAGCGCCTCGTACAGCGCCGTCTCATCGACAAGCGGCCCGCGCGCGGTGCTGATCAGAAAGGCGGTCGGCTTCATCATGGCCAGCCGCTCGGCATTGATGAGGTGATGCGTCTCCGGAGTAAGAGCAGCGGCGACGGTCACAAAATCGGATTCGCGCAAGAGCGTATCGAGGTCGATCAGCTCGACGCCGGCGGCCGCCGCCACGGCCGGATTGGCGTACGGATCGTGCGCCACGTGCCGCATGCCGAGCGGCCTGGCGATGGTGTGCGTCTCTTGCGCGATGCGGCCGAAGCCGATCGTGCCGAACGTCTTGCCCACCAATCCGGTGCCGCGGGCATCCTGCTTGTCGGCCCACCGTCCCTCGCGGGTCAGCTTGTCCTGCTCCAGCAGCCGGCCCGCCAGCGCTAACAGAAACGTCAGATTGACGACCGCCATCGGCCGCTGCACCGCTTCCGGCGTGATCGTGAGGAATACGCCATTGGCGGTGCAGGCCGCGATATCGACGTTGTCGTAGCCCACGCCGAAGCGAGCAACGAGCGCCAGCCGCTCGTTGCCCTCCAAGCTGCCCGCCGTGATCTGCCCGCCAAGCATGGCGATGGCGTCGAAGCCGGCGATGTCCTCAGGAGTGAACTCCTTCGGGTGACGCTCGATGAACTCGACTTCGAGCCCGGGGGTGGACTGCAGCAAGCGCACCCCGATGCCGCCAAAGCCGTACTCCCCGTTGGGCCGGATCACATCACGGGTCAGGCCGACGCGAAAAGGTTCAGGCATAGTCCTCACCGTACCGAGATGCCGCCATCGACGAAGAAATGGGCGCCGGTGGCAAAGCGCGATTCGTCCGAGGCTAGAAAGACGGCGATTCCGGCCATGTCCTCGGGCGTCCCCACCCGCCCGATCGGGTGCATGGAAACCAGCTTCGCGTGTGTAACCGGGTCGTCGATAAGCGGCTGCGTCAGCGTCGTGGCGATCGTCCCAGGCACGATGCCGTTGACCCGAATGCCGTACGGCGCGTAGTCGGCAGCCATGACGCGGGTCAGCCCCATCACCCCCGCCTTCGAGGAGGAGTAGGCGTGCCAGCCGGCGCCACACATCGTGAGGCCCGTCGGCGAGCCGGTATTGATCACGGAGCCGCCGTCGCCGCTCTCCATCATCAGCCGGACGCCATGCTTGCAGCTCAGATAGACGCCGCGCAGATTGACGTCGTGCGTGCGTTGCCAGACGTCGATGTCGAGCTCGTGCACGGGCGCGTCTTCGCCGATGAGCTGCACGGCGGCGCAGGTGTACAGGACGTCGAGCCGCCCGTGGCGACGCCGCACGTCGTCGAACGCGGCCGCCACGCTGGCCTCATCGGTGACATCAGTGACGAGGGGGAACGCGCTCTCGCCGATCTCCCGCACCGTCGATTCCAGCGCCGCCGCGTTGCGATCGAGGAGGCCGACCGTGGCCCCTTCCCGTGCAAATGCCCGCGCCGCTCCCTGACCGATCCCGCTCGCCGCTCCCGTAACGACGGCAACCTTGCCATCCAGGCGCCCCACGGCATCCCTCCCGCGTCATCGCGTTTCCACACCAGCGGACGGTTCCGTCTGGCTCAAGCGCTCCCCAAGGGGGGGACGGGAACGCATGGCGCCAGAACAAGGCGCGCCGCTCTCCGGCGCCGTGCACCGGTCCAATGGTTGACTGGTTGACCAGTGAGACGATCCTACCGATGCTCGAAGTCGATGTCA
>JBBRVX010000135.1:0-15071 GCA_038246475.1 Thermomicrobiales bacterium
ATTGTGCATTTATTGTCGAATTCCAGCCTAATTATCTGGTGCCGGCCTCCGCCGCCGTGAGTGGGGCGGCGCCACACGGTGTCTACATCATTCAGCTCCGCTATGCGACCAAGGAAGCAGGAGCCTAGGGCGTGTTTGCAAATAGCTGGAAGTGGGAGCCTTCCAGCTCCTACGGAGCCTTTGGATGGTATCCGTACAGATACGAAGTTCGTCTTTCGAGCCTAACCAGCGCCGCTTGTGGCGCGAATATAGGTTTTGCAAACACGCCCTAGAATCCATGCAGGGGAAGAGGGGTTTCTGGAGCCCTTCTTCCCTCATGAAGCGCCGAAAGTCATCGATGCCTTGGGGCCGCGAGGGAGTTGCTCTTGGGAATCTGGGCCTACGCCGGTCGTCGATTGCTCCAGTCTCTTCTGGTGCTCTTCCTTGTCAGCGTCGCGACGTTTTCCCTTGCGCACGCGGTGCCGGGCGACCCGATTGAAACCATTTTGGGGGAACGCGCGGCCGGCGACCCGGAGATTCGAGCGGCGGCTGAACGCCGCTATGGCTTCGATCAGCCGGTGCCGCTTCAGTACGTCTATTACATGCGCAATCTCTTCCAGGGTGACCTGGGCGAATCGCTCTCGTCGCGCAGGCCGGTTATGGAGGATCTTCGCCAGTACGTACCCGGCACGATTGAGTTGGCGATCGCGGCCATGGGCTTTGCCCTCCTCTTTGGTATACCGTTAGGCATCATCGGAGCGATCAGGCAGGATCGGTGGCCAGACCACCTATCCCGCTTCATCGCCCTCATCGGAACCTCGGTGCCGGTATTCTGGCTCGGTCTCCTGGCACTCTATGTCTTTTTCTACAGGCTTCAGTGGCTGCCCGGCCCGGGGCGCCTCGACACCGGCATGCGCGTGCCGGATCGGATCACCGGGATGGTGACCGTCGATGCCGCGCTCAGGGGGCAATGGGACATCTTTCGTGCGTCCGTGAGCCACCTCATATTGCCTGCTATCGTGCTCGGCTCGTTCGCCCTGGGCATCATTGCCCGCATGCTGCGCTCGTCGCTTCTTGCCGCACTTGGCGACGATTATGTGCGCACCGCGCGCGCAAAGGGCCTGGCGGAACGCGGGGTAGTGGTCGGCCACGCCATTCGAAACGCCATGATCCCGACGGTCACCGTCTTGGGCCTTACCTTTGCCGGATTGCTCGCCGGCGCGGTCCTCACCGAGACGATCTTCTCCTGGCCAGGAATTGGCCGCTACAGCGTGCAGGCGGCGTTGAAGCTCGATTATCCTGGGCTTCTCGGGGTGACGCTTTTCGTCGCGGCTACGTACGTCTTCGTCAACTTCCTGGTCGATATGGTCTACGGGATGTTGGATCCCAGGATCAGGATCTCCTGAGCATGGCAGCAACGGCGGTCAGGGAGCGCGTTTCCCCTGAGCTCGGTCAGGCCCTGGATGCACCAAAGCGTCATCGGTCCACGCTGGCGAACGCCTGGCGAGCGCTTCGCCAGCGCCCTCTCGCTCTGGTCGGCATCGGCGTCGTGATCGCCTGGCTTCTTCTCGGGCTGCTGGCTCCTGTCCTCCCCATCGCCGACCCGGATGCTCAGGAAATGGCCAATCGCCTTCTCCCACCCGGTTTTGGACACGTGCTCGGCACGGATGAGCTCGGACGCGACATCTATAGCCGCATCATCTGGGGAGCTCGCGTTTCAGTTCCGGCGGGAATTGCAGTCATCCTTGTTACCGGGATAGTAGGGTGTCTCCTCGGTGCGTTGGCTGGCTATATGGGTGGCGCCGTCGATAGTGTCATCATGCGGTCAGCCGACGCGATTCTCAGTTTTCCCTCGATCATCCTCGCCATGACGATCACGGCCGTTCGGGGTGGGCCGGGCCTCGGCAATGCCCTCATTGCGGTCGGTTTCGTTCTCTGGCCGGAATACGCGCGACTAATGCGCAGTCAAGTTTTGTCCATCAGAGAGAGTGAGTTCGTCACCGCGGCAAAATCCATCGGCGCGGATCAGAACCGCATCTTGTTTCGCCACATTCTGCCATCGACGGACGCGCCAATCATCGTCAAGGCGACCCTTGATGTCGGAGCCGCGATCGTTCTGACAGCGGGACTCAGCTTCATTGGGCTCGGCGCCGTGCCTCCCACCGCGGAATGGGGAGCCATGATCAAGCAGGGCGCGGACAAAGGCCTCCAGTACTGGTGGTACGCGCTTGTGCCTGGCGTCGCCATCATGAGCGTGGTCATGGGGCTGAACTTCTTCGGTGATGGTTTGCGCGATGCGCTCGATCCGAAACGCCGGGGGCGATGACAGATCCGCTCGCGCTGGCCCCGCCACACCTCGTTGTCTACCTCGCCCAGCACGGGGTGCCCGCCGATTTCCTTGCCCCAGGCGTGCCGATGCCAACCGTCGCCAGCGCCGCGGCCGCTCTGCAGGCGCCGGTCGAGCAAATCCTGAAGACGCTTCTCTTTGTCGATGCGAACGGGAACTATGTCGTGGCGATTGCCGGGGGCAACCTGCGCATCGATCGCACGCATCTCGCCCTAGCCTCCGGCCTCATAAAGCCCCGCATCGCCTCGGCGGAGGAAGTCCTGGAAATCACCGGCTATCCCGCGGGAGGCGTCGCCCCGCTAGGCTTCACAAGGGACGTTCGCGTCATCGTTGATGCCCGCGTGCTCGAGCTTCCGGTTGCATTTGGCGGCGGAGGACACGAGGATCTACTTCTCCGCGTAGACCCCTCGGACGTAGTTCGCCTCAATCGCGCGGTCGTGGCGGCTATCGTCAAAGCTGACGAAACACGGCCCACGGCTGGATAGAAACGCGCGTCCTCCGTGATAATCGCTTCATCGAGAGTATGACGTGCCCAGTACAGGGCTCCACCCAAGGAATTGAGTTCACGTGTCGACCACCCTCGTGATCATCGGCTTGCCTGCCAGCGGCAAGACGACCGTCTTCAACGCGCTGACGAAGTCCCTTGCCGAAACCGGGACGTACGCTGGTGACTCGAACGAGCCAAATCTTGCCACCGTCAAGGTGCCCGACGCTCGTCTCGATCTCCTCACCGAGATGTTTCAGCCCCAGCGGCGGGTACCCGCCGACGTGCAGTATCTGGACGTCGCTGGCATCGCCAAAGGCATTTCCGAGAAGGGCATGAGCGGAACCTTGCTCGGCCACCTTAGCCAGGCCGACGCTCTGGTCCTGGTGGTTCGGGCATTTGAGGACGCAAACGTCCCCCACGTCGAGAGTTCGGTCGATCCTGAGCGTGATATCGAAACGCTGAGCTACGAACTGCTGTTTAACGATCTGGCTGGTGTGGAAAAACGGCTTGAGCGAATCAGACATCAATTGCCGAAGCTTCAAGGTCGCGAAAAGGAAGCGACCGAACGCGAGCGAATGCTCATGGAACGGCTCAAGGTCGCGCTCGAAGCCGAAACGCCTCTCCGGGAGGTTCTTCCCGAACTTGAGCTCGAAGATGAGAAGACACTCCGCGGATTCGGATTCCTTACTGCCAAACCCCCGCTTATCCTTTTCAATCTGGGCGAGGAACAGCTCGGCGAGCCGGCCGCGCAAAAGGTCGCCTCAGCGCGGGAGAAGTTTGGTCGGCCGGGCGTCGCGGTCGATGCCCTCGCCGGGCAAATCGAAATGGAGATCGGCCGTCTCGATGCAGACGACGCCGCGGAATTCATGCGCGATCTTGGCATCACCGAATCAGGACTCGACCGGGTGATCCGCCGCTCGTTTGAACTCTTGGGATTGATGCCCTTCTTTACGGTCGGTCCAGACGAATGCCGTGCCTGGACGATTCGCCGCGGTGCATCCGCCTTCGAATCCGCAGCCGAGATCCATTCCGACATTCAACGAGGATTCATCCGGGCCGAGATTGTTGGTTACGACGACCTCATTTCTGCTGGCGGCATGCCGGAGGCAAAGAAATTGGGCAAGTTCCGGCGCGAAGGAAAGGAATACATCGTCCAGGACGGCGATGTCATCAACTTCCTTTTCAACGTTTGACACATTGCTCGATCGTGGCCCTCATCCATGACTGACTCCGGCGATTCCGATGACTCGATCGACATCGAAATCAGGTCGGTGGAATCGGTCGCCAAACGCTGCATCATTCTCACGACGATGCTGCGCCGCATCGCTATCGAATCCAGCATCAGCAGCAATGAACCCAACGAATCGCTTACCGCGGCGTTTGATCTGCGAGAGTGGATCCGCGCTGAAGGACTGTGGGCCGACCTGACCCCGTACGAAGCAGCCCATCTCGAAAACAAGGCCGGGTACACCCCGCCCGACACCGCTGGCGCGGTCGACGAGACCTCTGAGGCGATCGCGGCGCTTTGCTGGGCAATGGGCCTGACAGAAATGCTATCGGAAGGTCACACCAACGATCTTGTGAAATTGATCGTCAACGTGCCATCACCGTGGGAAAATACTGCTCCCTGGATTGCGCAAAGGACTCTGAGGCCTGAGGAGCAGGTCGCTCACATGCGAGAGCGCGCCGAGATCTGGGAATGGCGGCTTGCCATCGAGCCAGCCCGGCGCAATCTCCAGGGCAGCGAACTGCAGGAGCTGAACGAAACGCTTTTCATGGTGGCGCGGGATAGCTATGTGGCTGGCTATATCCAGCGGGAAAACGACAGCGGCTTCGCCATCAACGCGGCGCCAGTGTCGAAAATGACTCTCGACGACATCAATGAAATGCGGTTGATCGCGCAATCGAAACTAAGAGCATTGAACTGGCTCTGTGGGTTTGGCGACGACTGGGTCACTGTTCCGCTCGACGTTTGATTCTTTCGTCGCTGGAAGGACTGGGCCCCCATCATTGCGCCAATGCCCGGCGACCGGTATGATGTTCGATATCTATCTAATGTGATGGAGGTCGAAGAATGGACACCGCGCAGCTCGATCGCATCTCAACGCTTTTCAAGGCTCTGGCCGATCCGGCAAGGCTCCGCATCCTCGGCTTGCTCGCCGAACGGCCACGCGCAGGGCATGAATTGGCCGACCGCCTTGGGATCACACCGCCGACGATATCGCACCATATGCGCCGGTTGGCTGCTGTCGGGCTCATAGACGTCAAACCGGACGCTCAATCGCGCATTTACTCGTTGCGGATTGATCCGTTAACTGAGTTGGCGCGTCCTGATCGAACAAGCTCTACCCCGGTGGACCCTATGCCTCACGACGATGCCGTGCTGCGGGCGTTTTTTGAAGGCTCTCGCTTGCGCACGATTCCAGCGTCGAGAAAGAAGCGCGTCATTGTCTTGCGCCGGTTGCTCGCCCTATTCGAACCCAACACCGACTTCCCGGAGGCAGAAGTAAACGCCAGATTGCTCGAAGCGCATGAGGACTTCGCGACACTTCGCCGCGAGTTGGTCGACTACGGATTTATGACCCGCGATCGAGGCATCTACCGCGTCGCCAAGGAGTTGCCTCAACGCGGATTCACCGTCTCGCAGGAGGTAGGCGGCGAAGCTGACTGGTTTGCCGATTTAGTGGCGGGTGCAATGGCCAGGGCAGTGGATGATGGCGAATCTACCGCGCAAAGGCCAGCCGCGCCGCCTGAACAAACGCTTTGATTTGCTCCGCACTTTTCTCGCCGTTGATCTCAACGCCGCTACTGACGTCGACACCGAGTGGCCTGACGTGAAGAATTGCTGACGCCACATTTCCGGGTTCGAGGCCGCCAGCGAGCAGAACGGGAACCGCCTTTCCAACCTCTGCGGCCAAATTCCAGTCCGCGCGCGCTCCAGTTCCTCCGGCTGCCCCTTCGGCAAATCCATCAATAAGGAAACCGATGGCGGATCGCCGACAAGACCGAAAGCTCTCGATTTCCTCCCGGACGTCAACGGCCCGCGCGCCATTTCGCGGACGAAATGCCTTGATGACCGGCACTGCGAGCTCAGCGACGATCGATGGAATCTCTGAGCCATTCACCTGAGCAGCGTCGAGATCGGCGTCCCGTGCGATCGCCTCGATCTCCGCGGGTTCAGCATCGACAAAGACGCCAACGCTCACAATGTCGCGGTCACCAGCCGCGCCTCGCGCTGCATCGATGCACTCTCGCGCCAGTTCCACCGATACGCGTCGCCGTGCCGGCGCGAAAATGAACCCCAGGAGATCCGCTCCGCTCTCCGCCGCCACCGCGGCATGCTCCGGAGTGCGCAGCCCGCAGATCTTTACCAGGCTGCCACGATCCAGCGCCGTCGCCAATCGATGCGATGCGATCACTTCGGGCTTCCAGTCAGGAGTGAACGCAAGGCCCCCGCGCGGTCTCCAGACGTGATCAGCCCCTCCCCGACGAGAACGGCGTGCGCGCCCGCTCGTGCGAGCCGTTGCATCTCCACGTGACCGAAGACACCGCTCTCGGCGACGACGACCGCATCCGGTGGCGCCAACGGCGCAAGTCGCTCCGTAGTCGCAAGGTCTACAGAGAACGTTTTGAGATCGCGGTTGTTAATGCCGATGATGGTCGCTCCCAAGGCTACGGCTCGCCTCATCTCCTCCTCATCATGAACCTCCACGAGCGCATCCAATTGCCACTCTTGGGCAACGCTGAAAAGCTCCGCCAGAGCCGCGTCACTCAGCGCGGCGGCTATCAACAGAACCGCGTCCGCCCCAAATGCTCGGGCTTCGACGATCTGATAAGAATCCATGACAAAATCCTTGCGCAGGATGGGAACCGGTCGCGCCGCGGCGTGGGCGACCTTTGCCGCGCTTTCCATGTCCGAAAGGCTGCCCTGGAAGAACGGCTCATCCGTTAGGACGGAGATTCCCGACGCTCCTCCCGCGATGTACTCTTCCGCAACGATCTCGGGAATGACTGCAGTCGGAAACACCCCTCGCGACGGAGAAGCGCGCTTGATTTCCGCGATCACTGACATCCCCGGTTGCGACAGGCTCGCATGGAGGCTGATCGCATCCGGTCGTTCTGCCGCCAAAGCCTCGATGTGATCGCGATTCCGCGCTGCCTTCCGCGAATTGAGATCGGAGGCGGTCCTGGCCAGAATCGTATCCAAAATGGTCCCGGTCTGAACGTGGGTCACGCCTGAACCACCGTGGTTTCGTCAGCCTCTAGGTGAAGCATGCCTGAGAGCGAGACGAGTCGCTCCAGGCTGCGCAGGGCCTCGCCTGAATCAATTGAGACTCGAGCCATCGCTACTCCTTCGGCAATCGAAGCCGCCCCATTCGCCGCGTAGATGCCGGCCCCTGCATTCAAGAGCGTCGCATCACGGCGGGGACCAGGTGCACCGTTCAGGACGCCAAGCGTGATGCGAACATTCTCCGCGACATCGCCGCCAGCCAGCGCACCGCGCGGCGCGCGGTCAAGGCCGAAGTCAGCAGGAGTGATTGCATAGCTTCTGATGTCTCCCGAAGCCGAGTCGTACTCGGTAACGTGCGATGGACCAGCGAGCCCCAGCTCATCGAGACCTTCTTCCGCGTGCACCAACACCGCGTGGTCGCTGCCAAGTCGAGCCAGCGCGCCAGCCAGCTTCATGGCGATTTCGGGATGCCCCACCCCAATAAGCTGGTTACGCGCGCCCGCCGGATTGGTCAGTGGCCCGAGGATGTTGAAGACTGTGCGAATGCCGATTTCCCTGCGGGTCGGCCCGACGAATCGCATCGCGGGATGGAACGCCGGTGCATACATGAAGCCGATGCCGCTCTCGTCAACGCAGCGAGCGACGGACTGCGGCGAAAGCTCGATCGCGACCCCCAGCCCTTCGAGCAAGTCCGCCGATCCACACTTGGAAGTCACCGACCGGTTTCCATGTTTCGCAACGCGAACACCGGCCCCGGCAATAACGAAGGAGGCGGTCGTGGAGATATTGAACGTGCCCGATGCGTCTCCTCCTGTGCCGCAGGTGTCGACCAAAGGCCCCCGCGCGAGGTCGACCTCGACCCGAAGCGCATGCTTCCGCATCGTCGACGCGAACCCGGCTATCTCATCGATCGTCTCGCCACGCATGCGCAGGGACGTCACCAGTGCCCCGATTTGCGCGGGGGTGACGGCGCCGATCATGATCAGATGCATCGCCGCCGCCGCGTCTTCGGCGCGTAACGTGCCGCCCTCGACGATCGTGTGAATCGCATGCTTGATGTCAAATGAATCGGACACCAACGCCGCCCTTTCCCTTACCCGTACGTCGCCGCGACAGCCATCTCCTGAGCCCGAGAAGAACGCCCGCGTCCCAGGAAGTTCGCGAGCAAGTCGTTCCCGGCCGGCGTCAGGATCGACTCTGGATGAAACTGCACGCCGTCGATCGGATAGGTTCGATGACGTAATCCCATGATCAAGCCGTCCGCTTCGGCCGTGATCTCGAACTCTCGGGGAAGGCTCGACCTCTCGACGATCAGCGAGTGATACCTGGTGGCTTGAAATGGATTCGAAAGGCCCGAAAAAACACCCCGGCCATCATGCGCGATCATGGACGTTTTTCCGTGCATCAGTCGCGGCGCACGAACAATGTCAGCGCCGAACGCGGCGGCAATCGCCTGATGCCCGAGACAGACCCCAAGCATAGGAACGGTTCCCGCAAGAGTTCGCACCAATTCCACGGAGATTCCGGCTTCGTTCGGTGTGCAAGGCCCAGGCGAAATGACGATGCCGTCCAACCGGGGCACGAGGCGCCGCACGTCCTCGACGGAAACGCCGTCATTCCGCTTCACCAGGACTTCGGCCCCAAGCTCACTGAGCGCCTGAAAGAGATTGAACGTAAACGAGTCGTAGTTGTCGAGGAGGAGAATCATTGCTTGACCCCGATCGGCCCTTCGTTCTGTTCCAGCTCTTCCGCCAGCTCGATCGCCCGCAGCGGAGCGCGCATCTTCTGCAGCGATTCGGCATACTCGCCTTCCGGCGTACTGTCAGCGACGATCCCGCCCCCAGCTTGCATCGACACAATCCCATCTTTGACAATCATGGTGCGCAAGGCGATCGCGGTATCCATACCGCCGGAAAAATCGACGTAACCCGCCGCCCCCGCGTATGGTCCCCGTCGATCGATCTCCAGTTCGGCGATGATCTCCATGGCCCGGATCTTGGGAGCCCCGGAGACCGTGCCAGCCGGAAAACATGCTCTCAGGGCATCGAGGCCCGTCACGCCATCCGCAATCTCGCCCTCAACGTTGCTGACGATGTGCATCACATGGGAGTACCGCTCGATCTCCATGAAGCGAGGCACGCTTACCGTTCCCGGCGCCGCCACCCGCCCGATGTCATTTCGTCCCAGGTCGACGAGCATGACATGTTCAGCGACCTCTTTCTGGTCTGCTAGGAGATCCCGGCCGTTGGCTTCGTCTTCTTCAGGAGACGCGCCGCGTGGCCGCGTTCCGGCAATGGGATGATTTGCCAGGGTCTTCCCTTCGAGGCGAACGAGGAGCTCAGGTGAAGCGCCGACGATCTGGTGATCGTCGAAGTCCAGGTAGAACATATAGGGCGACGGGTTTATCGTCCTCAGCGCGCGGTAAACCGTGAATGGATGCACCTCCGACGGGACATCCACGCGTTGCGAGAGCACCACTTGAAAAATGTCGCCAGCGGAGATGTATTCCCTTGCTCGTTGAACGTTCTCAAGATAGCGTTCACGGGTTGTGTTCGGCGCCTGTCGCTGCTCGGCAGGAACAGTAGATAGACGCCCACCATGCGGCATGGGTGGTTGGTGGCCGCGAATCTTTGCGATCAGATCGTCGATGCGTGTTTCGGCCCGAAGATACGCTGCATCCAGTGGCGTGTCCTCGTCGAGCATGACGTGCGCCACGGCCTTGATCGTTCGCGCCAGATGATCGAAGACGATGAGGGTGTTGGTCAGCATCCACATTCCGTCCGGCAAACCCAGGCCCGGACCAACGGCGGATGGCACCCGCGGCTCAAACGCGCGCACCGCCTCGTACGACAAATACCCGACGGCGCCGCCGGAGAATCGTGGCAATGGCAGGTCGTGAAAAGCAGGCGCTTTATGGGTCGCCACCAGCGCGGCGAGCGGAATCAGCGGATCGTCGTATGTTTGAACCGTCGTCGCGCCTGCCCGATCCTCTATCGTCGCGGTGCCGTCTCGCAGTGTCAGGAGTGCGATTGGGTCTGCCCCGATAAAGGAATATCGAGCCATGCGCTCGCCGCCCTCGATGCTTTCCAACAGAAACGCGGGCTCATCTCCGCGGATTTTCAGGAACGCGCTCACTGGTGTCTCGAGGTCGGCCATGATTTCGCGATAAATCGGTACTGCCCGAATCGTCTTGTCTTGGCGAGCTATGGCCGCGACGTCATCGAAGGTCGGACGAGTCGACCATCGTCCTGACAAGCTCCGGGTTCCAGGGCTCGCCACATCTGTCTCGACCATTGCATCCTCCTCCAGATGATGTGCTGGCTGCCCGGCGAACGCAAAAAACCCCCGCCCCAAAAGGGACGGAGGCGTCTCTACGCTCCGCGGTACCACCCTCGTTGAACCCGGGCTCATCCTGGGTCCCACTCTGTCGCGCGACGGGCGCTGCCGCCAAGGATCGCGCGCCTCCCGGTAACGGGGGAGTTCCCGGCGCCGCCTACTAGGTTCACAGACCGTTCAGAGCGCGACTCACGGACCCATTCAGCGCCACATGGGCTCCGGGCTTGCACCATCCCCGGATCGCTCCGCCCCTGCTTGGCGGCGCCTACTCGCTCCGATCAACGTCGGTTCGTTCTTCGATTGCCGCGCGACTCTAGCAGCCGAACGCTGAAATGTCAACCGCGACAAAACGGATGGGTGCGCGTCAGAGTTTTGCAGCGGCCCCTTTGCGGGCGTACGTACGGAGGAGTCGGGGTCAGATCGTCAGGCATTGAGGGTGGGCAACTTGGGCAGCCCTCGGCATCGGCCGCCGGCAGCGAGCAGGTTCCCGGGCCGTTTCCCCCGGTTCCAAGCTGGCTGCAAAACTCTGCACCGCACCCAAAACGGATTGCGGTGCTGCCCAAAGCAGGCAGCACCGCAATCTTGGCGTTTGATCCGTTTAGGAACGGTCCCTACTTGACCTCGACCGTGGCGCCTGATTCCTCAAGCTTCGCCTTGGCGGCATTGGCCTCTTCCTTTGAGACACCCTGCTTGACGGCCTTCGGCGCACTGTCGACCACATCCTTGGCCTCCTTCAGGCCCAGGCTGGTCAGCTCGCGCACTGCCTTGATGACCTGGATCTTGTTCGGGCCGATCTCGGTCAGCATCACGTCAAACTCGGTCTGCTCTTCTTCGGGCGCCGCCGCGGCAGCGCCGCCACCGGCGTTGGCAACACCGGCTGCCATTGGCGCGGCAGCGCTAACACCCCAGCGCTCTTCGAGCTGCTTGACCAGAGTATTCAGCTCCAGCACCGTCATCCCCTCAAGAGATGAAATCAATTGTTCCTGATCCACGTCTGAAATCCTCCTTTTCCGCCATCAGGCGGGTCGAAATTGATATGTGCCTAAAGCGCATCAATCACCTGGGCAGGTGCATGACAACGCCACTTACTCGGCCGCCAGGGCCGTCTGGTTCTGTTCCGCCCGCGCGTTTAGCACATAGACTATCGAGCGCGACGGGCCTGTTAGTACGCCAAGCGTGCGCGACAGCGGCGAGATCATGAGACCCAAAAGCTTCGCCTGAAGCTCCTCGCGCGATGGCAGCGTGGCAATCGCCTCAACGTCGGCCGCGCTGACCACACGGTCTCCCATCACGCCGCCTTTGACGGTCATGATCCGCGACGCGCGCACGAAATCGGAAACGGCCTTCGCGGTCTGCACCGGATCCGAAAATGCGAATACGAGACCCGATGGGCCTTCGAGCATCGAGTCGAGTCCCACGACCTCAGCTCTGCTGGCAGCGATCTTTGTCAGCGTATTCTTCGCGACGTGGAACTCCGCCCCGGAAGGCCGCAGGTTCCCTCGCAGCGACTGCAGGTCCGAGACTTTCAGCCCTCGATAATCTGTAACGATCACCAGCATTGATCGCGCGAGCTGATCCGAAAGCTCATCGATCTTTTTGGCCTTTTGTCGTGTTGGCATCGAATATCACCTCCCTTCTCATTGGCGTTTTCGCCAATGAAAGGCCCCGGGTCAAACTCGACCCGGGGCGTAGAAAAGCGCTATTCGCGCGGTTTCATTCGCTTTTCCGGGCCTCGGTCGGGCATTAAGTGGCGCGGGCACCACACCGACGGTCTCTGGCCGGGACTCTTCATTGGTTTGTACGAGTAGCGGGCCTAGGCTGCTGCTTCAGCTGCCGCGGCAATGGTGAGGGGCACGTCGAGATGCACGCCCGGCGCCATCGAGCTCGTGATCGTCAGTGTACGCAGATAAACACCCTTTGCGCCAGAAGGCTTGGCGCGCTGCAAGGCATCCACAAACGCGTAGAGATTCTCTCGAATTTGATCTGAAGAAAAGCTCTTCTTGCCAATACCTAAGTGCACGATGCCGGTGCGGTCATTCCGGAACTCGACCCGGCCCCCTTTGAGCTCCCGCAGAACGTTCGGCAAATCTACGGCATCGCGCACCACGGTGCCGGACCGGGGATTGGGCATTAGCCCCCGTCTGCCCAGAATCCGGCCCAGTCCGCCGACTTTGCCCATCTGGTCCGCCATGGCAATCGCGGCATCGAACTCAAGCCACCCGCCCTGAATTTGCTGCACGAGATCATCGGCGCCGGCATAGTCCGCCCCCGCTTCGCGAGCGATCCTCTCGGCGTCACCGGCCGCGAACACAAGCACCCGGACACTCTTCCCCGTACCAGCGGGGAGTACGACGGTGGACCGAACCGTCTGATCCGCCTGCCGTGGGTCGATCCCGAGCCGGGCATGGACCTCAATGGTCTCGTCGAAGTTCGCGAAGCAGATCTCCTTGAGAAGATTCACGCCGTCGTCCGGCGTATACAACGTGTCCGAATCGACCTTCTTCTCTGCTTCCAGGTACTTCTTGCCATGCTTTGGCATGTGTTGAACCTCCTGTGGTGCAAGCGGGGAATCTCCCCTCCCACGACCTCTACCGGTAGTAAACCGGATTACGCGACGACGTCAAGACCCATGCTGCGAGCCGTTCCTTCGATCTGCTTGATCGCACCAGCCAGATCGATCGCATTCAGATCGCGCATCTTCAATTCCGCGATTTCACGGATCTGATCGTTCGTTATCTTGCCGGCCTTGGTCATGTTCGGCCGTCCAGAACCCTTCTCCACACCGGCCGCACGACGCAAGAGGTCCGCCGCCGGAGGGGTCTTCGTCACGAACGAGAAGGAACGATCTTCGTAGACGGTGATCAGGACCGGCACAATCTGTCCTGCCATCGACTGGGTTCGCTCGTTGTATTGCTTGCAGAAATCCATGATCGCCACACCATGTTGGCCCAAGGCCGGCCCGATCGGTGGCGCCGGAGTGGCCTTCCCGGCCGGAATCTGCAGTTTTACGTATCCCTTGACGCGCTTTGCCATTTCTTACCCTTCTCTTTGCTCATGGCTGCGTCCAATCCCGCGTCTGGGGTTGAACCGGCAACAGTGTCCCCGAATCAGGTTTCTCGTTCGGCTTGCAGGAAATCGAGCTCCACTGGCGTTTCTCGTCCAAAGAACGACACGAGCACGCGAATCTTGCCCCGTTCCTGATTAATCTCGTCGATTTCGCCCCGAAAGTCGGCAAACGGTCCATCGGTGATGCGTACGGTATCGCCAACTTGAAACGAAATCTTGACGCGCGGAGCCTCAGCCGTCATGCCCTTTAGAATATTCTGCACTTCCGTGTCCGGAAGTGGGATCGGGACATTATTGATGTTGACGAACCCGGTCACGCCTGGCGTATTCCGCAGCGCGTACCAGGTGTCATCATCCATATCCATTCGAACAAGCACGTATCCCGGAAAGACCTTCTTTTGCACGGTGTGCCGCTGACCGGCGCGAATCTCAATCTCGTCCTGCGTCGGCACCACGATCTCATACACACGGTCGGTGAGATCGAGCGCCTCGATGCGAGTTTCGATCGACTTCTTGACCTTGTTCTCGTATCCCGAATACGTATGCAGGACATACCACTGGCCATCGGGAATCTCGATGGACGCTCCTGATTCAGAGGCGCGCCTCGCGATCAGCCGGTCGCGAAGTGAGACTCGAGCCATGTCAGTGACCTCCTTGCGGGAAGAATTGCAGGGGCCGTGAAGGGATTAAACCAACGCGAACAGTTGCTGCAATAGCCAGTCCAGCCCCCCTAAGAACACGCCGAGCACTGCCGAAATTGCGATGACGACGAGCGTGAGATTTTTGGTTGTTTCCCTGTCTGGCCATGTAACCTTCTTCAACTCCGAAATTGTGTCAAACCATTGTTTCTTGATTTGATCGAACTTGGAGACGTACGCATTCCGCTCGGTCTCCGGACGTTCTGGCTGTAAGGTCGGTTTGGGGGGTCGCGCGGCCTCAGCCCTGCTGAGCGGCGGCGCGGACGGCGTCTTGGTAGCCGATCGACGTTGTAGATTCATCTCCCGCCGCCCTCTCCAGAGTTCTGAATCGCTCTGGCCCTTTACGCTGTTTGGGGGCGTGCCACCCTGGCGACGCCCCCGGTATCCGCTTCACCATCTGGCAGGGCCGACAGGACTCGAACCTGCAACCTGCGGTTTTGGAGACCGCTGCTCTACCAATTGAGCTACAGCCCTACGATGTGGCGGGAATCGGAACGTCTCAGCCTCACTCTGCCCTATCGTGTCTCGCGGTGCAAATGATGCGCGCGACACCGCGGACAGAACTTCTTCAACTCGAGCCGCGAAGGATCATTGCGGCGGTTCTTTTCACTCGTGTAATTGCGCTCGCGGCACTCGGTACATTCGAGCGTTATCACGATGCGGTCCGCTTTGGACTTCTTTGCCATACTCGTGCATCCTCAAGGTCTGGATCGTGCTGAACGGAGCGAGTCCAGGACGTGCGTCGCTCGGCGCCCGCTATGCGAACGCCGAACGAGCAGCATACCACTATTCGGTGATGGAGGTGACGACGCCGGCGCCGACGGTGCGGCCCCCCTCGCGGATGGCAAAGCGCAGCCCTTCCTCGATGGCCACCGGCGTGATCAGCTCCACCCCCATCTGCACGTTGTCCCCCGGCATCACCATCTC
>JBBRVX010000136.1:0-14929 GCA_038246475.1 Thermomicrobiales bacterium
CATTGAACACCTTGGGCGACGATTGGGCATCGAGCCTCTTTCGTCCGGCTTCACCGCCGCCTGGTTAGCCGAGCGCCTGCGACGACGGCCCGGCAAGATCAAGGCAGTCTTGCTCGATCAGGGCCTGATTGGAGGCCTTGGCAACATCTATGTGGACGAGGCGCTTTTCCTTGCCGGGATCAATCCAATACGCAGCGCCAACACGCTGGATCAGGCCGAGATTCGCCGTTTGCACCGCACCATCAGAAGCGTCTTGCGCGCCGCAATCGACCAGCAAGGAACGACATTCTCGTCGTTCGAAGACTCGGATGGGAACCAGGGGCGATATGGCGGCAAGCTGCTCGTGTATGGACGAGGCGGCAAGGGACCATGTTTCCAGTGCGGAAGTCCGCTGGAACGAACGGTGGTGGGCGGAAGGGGAACCTCGTTCTGCCCAGTATGCCAGCCACTCATCGGGAATCCGGTTGGTGGCGTTTTGTAACGATGCGGTCACGGGTTCGTTCCCCTCTCTCCAGCGCACACGGCAAGGGGAAGGTAGAGGCGAAATAGCGCTCGCGTGGCGACCAACCCTCACCCCAACCCCTCGCCCTGTGCGCAGGGCGAGGGGCTTATGTCGCGTGGCATACACGCTTCTTGCCTACCCCCCATAGTCATCAGCGCACACGGAAAGGGGAAGGTTTGGCGAGAGACGCTTCAGCCGTCCCGCGGGGGCGCTGTGCAGAATGGCCGCAATGCTGGCTTCGCATGTCGACGGGCACGATGAGCGGCGCGGACGTGGGACACGGACGCGACAGCAGGACGCGGGGCAGCGGGCGCCGGGATGCGCGAGGCAATGGCGGCCTCGAAGCGCGAGGCAATGGCGGCCTCGATGCGTGAGCAGAGCACAAAACAACGAAACGGTGAACAGATAGACCGAGCGCTAAGGCGCTGATGGAGCGTGATACGACCCCGCCACCCGCCGCCCCGCGGCCTCCTGGCGCGGCGGTGATGATGGCGGTGGCTGATAGGGGTTGCTGCCTATCGCGGTGACGGAACGGGGGAGGGATGCGGGGGAACGCCGCTCCCGTCGCGAGAAGCCCTCACCCCAAACCGCCACCCGCACGCGGGCGCCCGGCCCAGTGCGCTGGGAGAGGGGCTTTTGCTCGTGTCCGGGCGGGCATTTCGGGCAAACCTCCCTCGGTGAGCCCCGCGCTGACGATGGGCGTCCGCGATGGCCAGCGCGGGCTTCAGGGTCAGGTGGGGGTGAGGGGGTGGATGGCGGCAGGCGTCCCTGCTGTCGTTCCCGAGGACAGGGGGTGATCGTGGTCTCGAGTTCCACGCTGCACCCCCCGACCGCGGGTTTCGTGTAACCCCCTCTACTTATATAGACACGACTTCGGAGAAAAAGTGCGCCATATCTGGGTAAATCTAGGTATTGACGAGTTGGTTGAAAAGGGTTATGTCACGACAGTGCACGACCTCCGCTGGTCAGTCAGTGCGCTGGGAACGGGGGTTGGCGGTGAGGGCCAGGACTTGGCGAGTCCTGGCCTCCTTCAAACAAACGTGCCGCGTTAAACCAGCTCGCCGGTCGCGATGATCTCGACGTTCCCCTTCAAGGCTCCGGAGATCGGGCAACCTTGTGACGCCTGTTTCACGGCCTCCGCGAAGTCGGCGGCGCTGATCCCGGGAACGGTTCCTTTTACCGTGAGCTCGGAAAAGCTCACTTCAAATCCGCCGCCGACTCTGGGGTCAAAGCCAACCGCTGCCGAAACTTCCAGGCTTTCCGCCGGGGACTCTCGCCCTTGCAGCTCGTAGGCCAGCGCCATCGCAAAACAGGACGCATGGGCAGCCGCCAGAAGCTCCTCTGGAGTCGTCAACGAGTTGTCGGAGCCGGTTCGCGCATTCCAGGTCAACGGCATGCCGGCGAGCTTGCCGCTCGTCGAGCCCACAAGTTGGCCGAATCCTTCAGTCAGGCTGCCTTTCCATGACGCCTGGGCTTCGTGAACGGATTGAGCGTGCTTGGCCATCTGTCGCTGATCCTCCCATGGTTCTGTTATGTCGCAAATCGATTGCCGCAAGCAAACGTGCGGCGTTCCGGTATCGAACATATCGTTCGATTGGTAAAGCGTAGCCGCCGAGGGCTAGAGCCGGGGCGGTGGATCGATGTATACCGTTTTAACCTGGCTGAAAAACTCCCGCGACGATTTGCCCTGTTCACGAGAGTAGGACGACGAGCCTTTCATGCCGCCGAAGGGGACCTGGGGCTCGGCGCCGGCCGTCTCGCTATTGACATGGACGATGCCGGCCTCGATCTCGCGGGCAAACGTCAGCGCCCGTTCCAGATCGCGGGTGAAGATCGACGCGGAGAGTCCGAACTTCACCTGATTAGCGACGGCCATGGCCTCGTCCATGCTGTCGACCGGAATTATGCCCAGGACCGGCCCGAACAGCTCATCCTGACCCAGCTTCGACCCGGGATCGACGTCAGCAAACAGAGCTGGCGCCAGGAACGCGCCACGCTCGAGATCGCCGCCAATCCGTCCGCCTCCGACCAGAAGCTCGGAGCCCGCGTTCTTCGCGGCATCGACTTCGCCCGCGACGCGACGCGCGGCGTCTTCATCGATGAGGGGCCCGATCTGCGTCTCCGCCGCCAGCGGATCGCCAACCCTAAGACCACCAATCCGTTCAACGAGCATCTCCGTAAAGCGATCGGCGATCCTCCGGTCGACAATCGCGCGAGAGGTGGCGGTGCATTTCTGACCGGTGCTCATCATCGCCCCGGCAACGACATGCCCGAGGGCGTGATCGAGATCGGCATCGGCCAGGACGATCGCCGGATTCTTCCCGCCCAGCTCGAGCTGGTGCTTTGCCCCTCGCTCGGCCGCGATTCTCCGCAGCTCAGCCCCCGTGGCATTGGAACCGGTGAATGTGATGGCCACCACACGCGGGTCTCGCACCAGCGGGTCACCAATCCGCGCGGCGGAGCCGGTGAGCAGGTTGAGGACTCCCGCGGGGAGCCCAGCGTCGGCGAGCGCCTCGACGAAGCGCAACGCGCTCAGGGGTGTCAGGCTGGCAGGCTTGAACACGACCGTGTTCCCAAAGGCCAGCGCCGGCGCGATTTTCCAGGCGGGAATGGCGATCGGGAAGTTCCAAGGCGTTATAACACTCACGACGCCCAGTGGTTCCCGCGTGGTGTAGAGCAGCGTTAGAGGATTCGCCGAAGGGTAGTGCTCGCCGCTCGGCTGCTGCGCTTCTCCGGCGAAGTAGCGCAGGATTTGCACGGCGCGGGTCGTTTCGCCGATGCCTTCCTTGAGGGTCTTGCCTTCTTCCCGCGTCAACTCACGGCCAACGTCCGGGATACGAGACTCCAGGATGTTCGCGGCCTTGTGCAGGATCGTGGCGCGCGTAATTGGCGAACTGACGCGCCACGATTTGAACGCCTCGGCAGCGGCGCTAATGGCGGCCTCGACATCAGCTTTGCCCGACGAGGCAAAGCGGGCGATGACCTCGTCCTGGTCGGCTGGATTTCGATTTTCGATGACGTCGCCACTCGCGGCCGCGACCCATTCGCCACCGATGAAGTTCTTGAACGTTTCCGTGGTCTCCGCCGCCGCGGGCGATGCAACCATGATTTCGACTCCCCTACCATTTCGAAATGATCCGCTTCGCTGGCGATTGTACGTCGGGTTGCGACGCGCTTACGTATCGGCCGTCGCGACCCATCCGCCGGTTCGCCGGCTGCGCGTCGCCGCCGCGGCAATGCGCATCGCTTGCACGCCATCGTCAAGACCGGGCGATGGGCTGGTTCCGGCATGCAGGGCATCGACAAAGGCCTGAAGCTCGGCGCGATAGGCCTCGCTGAATCGTTCAAGGAACTGATCGTGGCGCTCGGAGACCTTGCCCCGTTCGTCGTAGAGCATCGTTGGGTACTTTTCGTCGACTTCGGCAACGACCTTTCCCTTGCTGCCGTGGACTTCCGCGCGAATGTCGTAGCCGTAGGGCGCCCGCCAGCTCTCCTGCACCACACCCAAGGCGCCGTTGGCAAAGCGCAGCAGCACGACGGCGTGATCGACATCGTCGAACGTCTCGAGCTCAGGTTCGATCAGCACGGCGCCGATAGCGAACACTTCAACGATTTCCTGTCCGGTCAGGAAGCGGGCGGCGTCAAAATCGTGGCTGGCGAGATCCATGAAGATGCCGCCGCTGGTGCGCAGGAAGTCAATCGGGCCCATCCGGTCGCACGTGATGCCGCGAAACATCTCAATGTCGCCAATGGCCCCCGATGCGATCAGCTCCCTGGCCCGGGCGTAGCTTCGATCGAACCGACGCTGAAACCCGATCTGGAAGGGAACCGCGGCGAGCTCGACGGCATGGGCAGCGGCTTCAGCCTTGGCGACCGTGTCCGCAAGGGGCTTCTCCGAGAAGATCGGCTTGCCGGCGGCAGCGGCAAGTGCGATGTGTTCAGCGTGAAGTGTTGCCGGCGATGCGATGACCACCGCGTCGACATCGCTTCGCGCCAACAGCGCGGCGATATCATCCTCGAGATCGCATGGGGCAGCGCCCGTGGCCAGGAGCGTCCGCCGATGAGCGGGGTCGACGGTTGCGGCCACAAGCGTTGCGCCCCGAACCGCGCCGCGCAGCGATTCGGCGTGAAACGCGCCGATCCGCCCCAGGCCAATTACGCCAAACCCGATGCTACTCTGGGTCATTGGTGCATCCCACGTTCTTCTCCGTGTTGATTCAGTGAGCCAGGAGCCATGCCGCGATGCGTTCACCGATGACCACCGCCGGGATGTTGGTGTTCGCGCGCGGGATCACTGGCACGATCGAGCAATCGGCGACAAAGGCGTTTTCGAGGCCATGGATGCGCCCCCGCGCGTTTGTCACGGCTTGCGGGTCGCTTTCCGGGCCCATTGCGCACGTGCCGACCGGATGGTAGTAGTGCCCGACGTGACCCTCGATCCACTGTTCGATTGCCGCATCGTCCCGCAGGTTCGGGCCCGGGGCCAACTCGGCTCCAAGCAGCTCACGCAATCCCGGCTGCCCGGTCAGTTCCCTGGCGATACGGACGCCGTCAACCAGCACCGCCCGATCATGCCCCTCCGGGTCGGTGATATAGCCATGTTCGATGCGGGGCTCCTGGCTGGCGTCAGCTGACCGCAGCGTGACGGCGCCGCGCGAGCGAGGCGTCATGCAGGCCACCGGAAAATGCCAGTGCCAGTCCGATCCAGTTGTGCTTTCCGGGCCGCCGACCGGGTAGATATGCAGGTCGAAGCCACCATCTTCGGTCGGGTAGTGCCGCGAGCGAATCTTGGCAATCGTTTGCTCTTCCGGCATCCAATGCGTCGCGGCAAATGTTTCCATGGCGCCTTGCAGAGCAGGCGTACCGGCAAACGAGAGACTGACGGCGGGATGATCGTGCAGGTTCTGGCCGACGCCCGGCAGCGAAAGGACAGGCTCAATGCCCAAAGCCTCCAGCGCGACAGGCTCGCCGATCCCCGACCGGAGGAGGATTCCCGGGCTGCCGTACGTGCCGCCGGAGACCACAAACCGTGCGGCGAAGACTTCCCCTGGGCCATCAGGACCTACGTATTTCACCGCGACCGCGCGCCCGTTTTCAATGATCAGGCGATCGGCGATGCAATGCCCGGCAATCACAAGATTTGGCCGCTCCCGCACGGGATCGAGGTAGGCAAAGGCGCTGTTCCAGCGAACGCCTGCCGCGATGTTCACCGGACTCGGCGCAACCCCCTTGTCTTCGTCGAAATCGTTCAGATCGCTCGAACGTGGAATGCCGCTGGCGATGGCGGCGGCGAGGCAGGCCCGCTGGAACGGCGTTACCTCGTCCGGAGCGTAGGTGCGGACCCGCATTCTGGCGTTCGCCCGCGCGAAAAAAGGGGGGATGTCGACGGCGCCCCAGCCGTCAAGGCCCATTGCCGCCCAACCGTCGTAGTCGACCCGGCTCCCCCAGACGGCGGCGCACCCGTTGTGCGAAGAACAGCCGCCGATGACCATCGCCCGCTCGAAGTTGACGACCCGATCAGGGTAGGTGTCGCTTGAGGTATACCGCCAGTCGTGGGAATAGCCGAGCGCTCGCGCATCAAGAAGATCGCCGGGCCAGCGTCCACTTTCGAATGCTCCGTAATCCGGCCCTGCTTCCAGGACCAGCACGCTCTCGTCGCTCCGTTCGGCGAGGAGGCCGGCGACGACCGCCCCCGATGTGCCACCGCCGATCACCACGGTATCGGCATGTCGAGGAACGCTCATCGGTGTTTCCATCCCCCAAACGCGCAGATCGTCGAACCGTCGCTTGTCGCCTCAGATGGCCTCAAACAACACGCTTTTACATCTCGCCGCGCCGCTATGCGACCGGGACACTCAACCGCTGCAGAACCGTTTGCAGAATGCCGCGATTGCGGTAGTACTCGGCCTCGACCGGGCTGTCGATTCGGGCGATGGCTTCAAACTCGACGATGGCGCCATTGGTCCTTGCGGCGCGAACCTTGAGGCGCTGGCGGGCCGATACTTCTGCCACCCCCAGGATATCGAACGTTTCTTCGCCGTCGAGACCGAGCGACGCCGCGTTTTCTCCCGGCAGGAACTGCAAGGGCAACACGCCCATTCCGACAAGGTTGGAGCGATGGATCCGCTCGAAGCTCTCGACCAGCACCGCCTTGACGCCGAGCAACAGCGTCCCCTTGGCGGCCCAATCGCGTGATGAGCCGGTTCCATACTCTTTGCCGCCAAGCACGACCAGGGGCGTGCCAGCCTCCGCGTACTTCAGGGATGCGTCGTAGATGCTCATGACATCGCCGGTGGGCAGGAAGCGAGTCCAGTTGCCCTCCTTGCCCGGCACAAGCTGATTGCGCAATCGAATGTTGGCGAACGTTCCCCGGATCATGACTTGATGATTGCCGCGCCGCGCCCCGTACGAGTTGAACTCGTGGGGAGGGACGCCTTGCTCGATCAAGTACTGACCGGCAGGGCTGGCCTTGGCGATGCTGCCGGCGGGGGAAATATGATCGGTGGTCACGGAGTCACCCAGCAGAGCGAGAACCCGCGCCCCCAGGATATCGCCGGGAGCGACGCGCACGAGGCCCGTGTCCTGGAAGAAGGGCGGCTCCTGGACGTAGGTTGAATCCGTCCTCCATTCGTAGACGTTTCCCGAGGGCACATCGAGCGCTTGCCAACGCTCATCGCCGGCGAAGACCTTCGCGTACTCCTCCCGGAACATGGCCGGATCGACGGCTGCCGCGATCGCGTCGCGCACTTCCTCCTGGGTCGGCCAGATATCGTGGAGATAGATGGGCTCACCATTCGGATCGCAACCGATGGGGTCGGTCGCCAAATCGAGATCCATGGTGCCAGCCAGGGCATACGCGACGACCAACGGGGGTGAGGCCAGGAACGCGGCCCGAACCTGGGCGTGAATGCGACCCTCGAAATTCCGGTTCCCGGAAAGGACAGCCGAGACGACCAGATCGTTCTCTTCCACCGCCTTGGCCACCGCATCCGGCAGAGGGCCGGAGTTGCCGATGCAGGTCGTACACCCGTAGCCTACGATGTGGAAGCCCAGCGCCTCCAGATAGGGCAAGAGGCCCGACTCTTTCAGATAGCGGGTGACCACCTGGGATCCCGGCGCGAGACTGGTCTTGACGTGCCCGGGCACATCCAAGCCGAGTTCAACCGCTTTCCGGGCCAGCAGACCCGCGCCCAGCATCACGGACGGGTTCGACGTGTTCGTGCATGAGGTGATGGCGGCGATCACCACGGCGCCATGATTGATCTTTTCACTCACTCCATCAACGGCGACCGTGACGCCTTCGTCGTCGGTGGTGAACCGCGTCGCGCCGTTCGCATCAAACGCGTGGGGGTAAGTTTCCCGAAGCGCGGCACGAACCTTGGGCAGGGGGAGGCGGTCCTGCGGGCGCCGAGGCCCCGCGACACTGGGAACGACATCTCCCAGATCGAGCTCGACAAGCTCATTGAATCTTGGCTCTGCCATGTCATCGGTGCGGAAGAGGCGCTGCGCGCGCGCGTAGTCTTCCACGAGCGCGATCCGCTCCTCGGAACGGCCAGTCAGCCGCAAGTACGCGAGTGTTTCGGCATCGATCGGAAAGAGGGCGGCGGTCGCCCCATATTCCGGGGCCATGTTCGCAATCGTGGCGCGGTCGGGGAGCGGCAGATTGCTCAGGCCGGCGCCACAAAACTCTACGAAGCGGCCAACGACGCCGAGCGTGCGCAACATCTCGGTGACGGCCAGCACGAGATCGGTGGCCGTTGACCCCTCGGGCAACGCGCCGACCAACCGCACCCCGACCACTTCCGGCTCCAGGAGGTAGAGTGGCTGGCCGAGCAAAACCGCCTCGGCTTCGATCCCACCCACGCCCCAGCCAAGCACGCCAAGGGCATTGATCATCGTGGTGTGGGAATCCGTGCCCACCAGCGTGTCCGGGATCGCCACCGTCTCCGCGCCCGCGAGCTTGGTCATGATCACCGGCGCCAGATATTCGAGATTGACCTGATGGACGATGCCGGTTCCGGGCGGCACGACGCGGAAATTCTGGAACGATTGCTGCGCCCAGCGGAGCAACTCGTAACGCTCCTGATTGCGGCCATACTCCATGTCGACGTTCTTGGCGAAGGCGGCAGTCGTGCCAAACCGGTCAACCTGCACAGAGTGGTCGATCACGAGGTCGGCAGTCACGAGGGGGTTGATCCGTGTGACATCACCGCCATTCCGCGCCACCGCGTCCCGCATGGCAGCAAGGTCCACGACCGCGGGGACACCGGTGAAATCCTGCAATACAACCCGGCCCGGCATGAATGGCAATTCCATCCCGGACGATTGTCCAGGGGGACGAGGCGTCCAGGCCGCCAGCGCTTTCACGATATCGGAATCGACAAATTCTCCGCCCGCGTGACGAAGCGTGTTCTCCAGGAGGATGCGTACGGTGAACGGGAGGCTGTCGAGATTGGCCAAGCCTTGCTCGGCAAGGGCTTCAAGCCGATAGTAGGTCACCGTTTCGCCGAACGGGGTAGACAGCGTTGAGCGAGCGCCAAATGGATCAGGAGCAACTGGAACCGGTGCAGGGTCCATCGTCAATCGTCCTCGTTTTTCCGCGAATAGCGGGCGAATTCGCGCCGGCAAGGGCAAGCGAAAGGTCGCTCCACTCCTCCCTTTTCGCTCGCGGTTGTCCAACACACGTACCATAGGGAAGTCTAGACGACGATGGCGCGTTTCGAATCGATGTCGATTCGGCTCGGGGAGAGCCGCGCATTGACGTGGCCCGGCAAAGCGATGCGCCCTGCCTCCTTTCGATCGACGGGAGATGCATGAACGATCAGACCGTGACGTTTGACTTCCACAATACCCTCGCGGCATGCCCGGAATGGTTCGATCTCGAAGTCAAGCACTTGCCATCGTCATTCCTGACCTGGTGGTCCAAAACGCGAGCTGGCTTCGTCTCACCGGGCGCCGGTGAGGAAGCGGATCGGCGTTACCGCCAGCTCCGTTACGAAATCATCGATCATGGCAATGAGCTGACGGCGGAGGAGAGCTTGCGGGTTGTTTTTGGCGCAATGAACATTTCGGTTTCAGAACTCGCGATCAACGAGGGTATCGAATCACTGATGCGCGGCGCGCTGGCTGGAGCGTCGCCGGTCGCGGGGGCCGTTGAATCCGTGCATGCGATTCATCGCGCCGGCGTTTCCATTGGCATCGTCTCCAGCGCCGTTTACCACCCATTTCTGGACTGGACCCTTGAAAAGTTCGGCATACGCCATCTGTTTCGTGTCATCGTCACGTCGGCGAGCGCTGGATTCTACAAGTCGCGGCCGGAGATTTACCTGCACGCGGCAGACGCTTTGGGCGCGAACCCCTCGCGGGTCATCCACATCGGGGACTCACTTCGTTTTGACGTGGGAGGCGCACGCAGGGCCGGCATGGGCACGGTCTGGTTGAAACACGATCCAGATGCAAAGGACGATGAAACGATCGTTCCCGACCTGACCTTGCTCACACTCGAGGCCTCGTCTCCCGCAATTCTGCAGCTTCTTGCATCGCGTGATGGAAATGCCTAAGCCACCGGATGGCGGGCCTGAACATGAAACGCCTTGTGCCATGGAAGCAGCCTCGCCACGCGTACGATTCGATATCTTTACCCTGTTCCCAGGCATGTTCGCGGGGCCGCTCGACGATAGCATTCCGCGGCGGGCGCAGGAGCGCGGGTTAATTGCAATTGACATCCACAACATTCGGGACTGGACCAGTGATCGCCATCACACCGCCGACGACACGCCCTATGGCGGCGGCGCCGGCATGGTGATGAAGGCGCCACCGATTGTTGATGCGGTCGAGGCAACGCTGGGCGAGGCAATGGGCGCGGCGCGCATCCTGGTCATGTCGGCTGGCGGGCGGCATTTCACGCAGACGATGGCCGCGGAACTGGCAGAGGCTGCCCACGTGGCGATTGTGTGCGGCCGCTATGAAGGGATCGATCAACGCGCCGTAGAGGTTCTGCACGCCGAAGAGGTTTCCATTGGGGATTACGTTGTCACGGGTGGAGAGCTGCCGGCGATGATCGTCATCGATGCCGTGTCACGGCTCGTGCCCGGCGTCATCGATGCCGCATCGATTGCGGAGGAATCGCATCAGCACCAGCGCGTTGAATATCCGCATTTCACGCGACCGTTTGAATTCCGTGGTCTGCAGGTTCCCGCGGTGCTGCTCAGCGGACATCACGCGGAGATCGCACGTTGGCGCTCCGAGCAAGGGCTGCGGCGCACCGCACGGTTGCGGCCCGACCTGTTGAAGGATGCCGAGCTGACGCCACCGGAGCAAGAAGTGATGGATGGCGAACTCAATGATCGGCCTGATGAGCCCTAAATGGACACGTCGCGGACTCTCGCGCTAGACCGCTTCGCCGCCGCCGCCCAGCTCGCGCCAGACGCGCAGGCTTCCAAGGTCCCGTTCCGCGATGTGGCGCAAATACGCGCCGATCATTCCTTCCAGTTCGGATCGCAAGGACTCCCTGATCTCGAGCTGGACGGTGGCGCCAAGTCCGCCCCGGTCGAGGGCGCGCAGGTATTTCTGAGCGTCGACACTGGCGATGCGCGACTCGCCCGCTTTACCACGGCAGACGTCGCAGACGAGGCCTCCCAGCCCGATCGCAAACGGGTGCGGGGCGGGATCCAGCTTCGCCTGGCATTCGACACAGCGGATCAGCTCTGGCCGGTAGCCAAGCATGTTAAGCAGCATCAGCTCGTAGTGGCGGGTGACATGAAACGCGTCGACGCCATCGGCAAGAAGGCGCAAGGAACGGTCCAGCAGCTCGAAAATCGCCCGGTTTTCCTGACGATCCTCAGTCAAGCGCGCCAAAATCTCCACCATATGTGAGGCGTGGCCCAGCGCATCGAGATCGCCGCGGATCGCCAGATGCGCGTCCTCGGTTTCAGCGCCGGTGACGACGTCCAGATCGCGACCGCGCGCCAGCATCAACCGTGCTCGACTGAAGTACTCCAGATGCGGACCAAGGCGGCTCATTGGCCGGCGCGCCCCTTTGGCAATCACCCGCAATTTGCCATGCTGGCGAGAATAAATGGTGACGATGCGGTCGGCTTCGCCGAGATCCATGCGCGCCAGCACAATCGCCTCGCAACGATAGAGGCGTTCGGCGCGTGTTGGCTCGCCACTCCCCGATTCGTTTGGTTGGTCCACCTTAAAACTCGGAATATGTGTAGTCGATGCCGGAGATGCGTGCATTGTCTGACTATACGTCGAATTGAACCTTCCGGAGGCCGATGGTACGGTTGCGACCATGGGCGAATACGTTTCCTCCATGGCGCTCGGTTCAGCACCTCGCGTGGTTCGTAGCATCAAGCTCTGCCCGCGCTATCTGACTGGACGCAACGGCGACGTGCGCAATGGACGAGAGGAATCATGGCGCCGCACAGTGCCCAGCATTTCTTTTCCCCAGAAGTGGTCCTGTCACCCGGGGCGCCACGCGAACCGGCCATTTGAAACCAGAGCTCGCGCGACAATGACTCGAACCGTGGCATGACTGACGCATCCATTAACCGACCCGCGATCAGCCCCCGGGCGCTGCCCGAAATGGTCGTCGATCGCATCTGGCGCTTCTTCTGCTCCGTGCGGGCCGCGATCGTCGAAATCGCGATCCTGGCGCTCCTCGTTCTGGTCGGCACGTTGCGGGGCAGTTCCGTCCCGCAGACGACTGCCGACACGTTTCCGATCACGTCGCCGCTCGTCAAAGCGTGGTACGCATGGGATGTTTATCGCTCGATTCCCTTCGCCGCGATTCTCACTCTTCTCGCAGTTGCCATCACTATCTGCACGATGAATCGTGCGCCGGGCATCTGGCAGGCCATTGCCCACCCAACCGTGGCAACGACACATGGGTTTCTTCGCAACGCGGAATCGTCGGCGCGGTTTGTGGCGAACGTTCCGGCGACAGCCCTGGCCGACGAGATCGCGGGCGCCATGCGGGCGAGCGGCTATCGCACGCTTACGGAAGTGAGGAACCGGGAAATCCACATCTATGGAGATCGCTGGCGATTCTCGCGCCTGGCTACGTTTCCATTCCACCTGGCGCTCATTCTGATTCTGGTCGGAGGCATCGTCGGCGCGGCGTGGGGATTTCGCGAGAACGCCCTGATGATCCCTGAGGGCTCGGTCCGCGACTTGGGGCACGGCACCGGGTTGGGCGTCCGCCTTGATGATTTCTCCGAGGTGTACCGCGAAGATGGCTCGCCGTCGATCTATCGCAGCAACATCACCCTGATCAGGAATGTAGCGCCGGTTGATTCCGGCGCCACGACGGTCAACAATCCCTTTACCTTCGGCGATATCGTCTTCTACCAATCCGGCTTTGGACAGGCGGTCGCGTTGAAGGTCGTCGACGCGACTGGCGCGGTCTTGTTCGATGACTCCCTGCCCCTAGGCCCGTTTCAATCGAAACTGAATCCAGATTCTCCCGCCGCCAGGATGGATCTCACGCCGGCCGGCGTCGCGCTAAGCGTCGTTGCCCCGGACGAAAACCCGGCGAACGCACCTGAGCTCGACACGCTCAACCTGCAACCCGGCGAAATGTTCTTCATGATCCGACCGTTGGGATCCGAGAGCCCCATCGAAACGCCGATCGGGGCGACCGTGAGTCAGGGAGATTCCATTCAACTCGGCGATTTGTCGCTGACTTTTGTGCGCGAACGGCGCTTTTCGGTGTTTCAGGTCGCGCGCAACCCCGGCATTCCCATCTTCATTGCCGCATCGTTCCTGCTGGTCGGCGGTCTCGCCGTTACGTTCTACTTCCCCCATCGGCGCATTCGCGGCATCATTGCCGAAACGGCGGATGGGAGCATGGCTCATCTCGCACCGGTCGCTCGCCGCGATTGGAGCGCACTGCGGGTCTTCAAAGAACTGGCCGCCACGATTGGCGCGAAGATGGGGCGAGAGCCTGAGCTCGTTGATACCGAGGTGGCGCGCTCGCCCGTAACATAGACATATCCGTTCTGCACGGAATGGCAAAGGAAGTCTTGATGGAATCAGTCGTCCGCCTCTCGTTCTATTGCTTCGCGGCCGCGACGATCGCCTTCGTTGCCTCGGCGGGCTGTTACCTGGCGTATGCCATTGGCCGCGTGCGGCTGCGGCGAACCGCGTTGGCGACAAGCGCCGGACCAGCTGTTATCTCGCACGAGGCCAGTCTGGAGCCAGCATCTCTCGGCATTGGGCGATTTGCCACGCTCCTGGCCTGGTTTGGCGTCGTCTTCCAAGCGCTCTCTATCGTGCTCCGCTCGGTTGTCGCTGGCAGGTTGCCGCTCTCCAACATGTTCGAGTTTTCGAGCACGTTCATTTTTCTCGCCGGGCTCATCTATCTCCTCTTCGAACGCTGGTACGGCGTGCGCCAGCTCGGGGCGATTGTGCTCCCGCTCATCGTGGCGATGGCGGCCTACATCTGGCGCCTACCGGCCAGTCTGCGAGAAGTCGATGCCCTTATTCCCGCTCTCCAGAACCAGCCGTTGATGACGACACACGTTTCTTTGGCCATCCTCGCCTACGCCACGTTCGCGGTGGCGTTTGCCGCCGCCGTGCTCTTTCTGATCGCCGATCGCTGGCGCGTTTCCTGGCTTCCCAGCGCTGATTTGCTCGACGACCTTGGATTTCGCGCGGTGACCGTTGGGTTTCCGGCAATGGCTCTGGTCCTGATCCTCGGGTCCGTGTGGGCCTACCGTGCCTGGGGCACGTATTGGCAATGGGATCCCAAGGAAACCGCGGCGCTCTTCACCTGGCTGATCTACGCCGTCTATCTCCACACCCGAACCTTGCGCGGTTGGCGCGGCCGCCGCAGCGCGATGATTCTGGTCGTCGCGTTCGGGGCGGTGGTGTTTACCTACTTCGGCAACTATGTCTTCGGTGGACTTCACGCCTACGGGGGCGTCTGAACCGGCGGCGTGCGTCCACGCCGTGCTTCCCGCCCCCAGTGCGCGGGGTGCGGGTAATTGCCGCTCCCGGCGCGACCAGCCCTTACCCCAAACCGCCACCCGCACGCGGGTACCCGGCCCGTCGGGCCGGGAGAGGGGCTTATTGTCGTGTGCGAGGCGGTGTTTCGGGTATTCGTGCCCCCGGTCCGACCACGGTGTAGAGAGGGGGAGGTGGAGCGAAAACGGGGCAGTTTCTCTCACCCTACATAGGTGGTCACAACGTTCTGGAGCCTTGGCGCCGGTTGCTTTGCCGCGGGCGACGCAGGCGTCGCCCCTACCACTGCGGAGGCGCGAAAGCGTCCTCCAAGCAATTCTGACCACGCACCTGGAGTGGCTTGATCGGCGACCACCTGCGCGGCACCGGTGGCGTGTCGCCGGGCTTTGGCCGGCGCTTTGCCGCTACGCTCGCGGCTCAACCGACCGTGCTGGCGCCCGCCGCTGCGCGTGCCACACG
>JBBRVX010000137.1:0-14885 GCA_038246475.1 Thermomicrobiales bacterium
CAATTTTTCAATTTTATCGTGAATGTGCGAACTACGCAGGAAAAATGGTGGAAAAAAAGTACACTGAAACTCAGAAAATCATACTATTGTCGAGATTTCGAGGTTTTGAAACACGATCCCAAGCCCAATCAATTTTGGAATTCACGTTGTCTGACACTTTTTAAAATTATAATCTGTGGTGTTTACCAGTGATATCCAGGGCCGGCCCGATAGGAAATAAAAGAGCCTGAGTAAGGCCTGGGCCTGTAAATTTCTAAAATTCGGAGCCTGGAAAGGGCTTTTTAAATCAATGTAGGGCACGGCAGAGACGCCGAAAACATTCGTAGAGCGACTAATAATGTACTCGAATCATTCAGTTTTGATCTGAGTTCAAGTTCAAAATCATGTATGTGACCCTTTAGGGGCCGGGAAAAGACCGGCACGGAAGGCCGTTCGTTCATGCCGGCAAGATAGGCGCGCAGGACCGGCCCGCCATCGGCGCCTCCTCCAACCGAGACAACCACGAGCGGCAGCAAGCCAGCGCCAAGCTCGGCGCGTACTTCCGGTGGTGTGCGCTGGGGGGGGAGCGGCGCCAGATAGCCGCAGAACCGGGTCCTGGCCGCCGCTATGTACGACATGGCGTAGGCAGAGACGGGATCGAATACGCGTTGATCACCGTAGACGAGGATATCGTCGTAGACGTCGTCCAGAAGCGGATAGGCGCCTTCGTTCGTCCAGATCGCGCGCGTCTGCTCTGGGCCGAACGTGATGTCGCGCATGAGCAGGGCAAAGGTTGGCCGGGGATCCCGTTGACGCAGCCACTCGATTGATGGAGCGAACTCCCGGAAGAGGCCCCCGGGCGCGTGATCGACGACGATCAGATGGGGATCGAAGCCCTTTACGGTGGCGAGGGCCAGAGCCGTGCGAAACCTGATCGTGCTGTTATGGGAGCCGGTGAAGCCTTCGGTCGGTGGCAGGGAGGCATAGAGATCTCTTTTGGGCATGGCGGGCATCTTGACGTAATCGAGATTGCGAGGCAACGGGAACGCGCCGGCGTGCGGCGAGCCGGTCAAGAGGAGGAGGCTATCGAGGGGGCGTAGCTGGGAATAGGCCGTCGCGATGCCAAGCGTGATGCGGAGATGGCCAAGGCCGGTGCCGTCGTGGCTATAGAAGAGAACCCGGCGAGCATTGGATGAAGGTTCTTCGTGCGGTCCTGTCACGCGGAGGTGGCGCTCTTCAACCGCCAAACGTGCTGGATCAGTGTCAACCATAGGGGAATCATACAAAGCGGGGAGGGCAATGCCCTCCCCGCTTTTAAGTGCTTGTTTACGGGACTAGCCCGTGAACAACGACGCCTTAGCTAACGAAGGCGAGGTTGTAGCTGCCGCCCGAGGCATCCGCGATGGCGGTGCCGCCGTTGGCGGAAACGCTGAGGCTGGTGGAGTTGCCGACGCTGCCGCCGTCAACCGCGACCGTGCCGCCCCAGGTGTCGCCGACGCCGATGGCGTTGCCGGCATTGCCGCCGCTATTCACATCGCCGATTGCAACAGCGCCGCCATTGGCGGAAGCAGTAGCAACGCCGCCGTTACCAGCAGAAGCGGTATCCGTGAACTGCATGATGTTATGCCCTCCCTAACGTGCCCATCTAGGCCACTCAACCCGACCCTGGGCAGCAATGTCAGCCGGTCCGCAACTGACATCCTTCCTGCGACCCACGAGCAAGGTACCACCCGTTGGGAGGCGTGTCAATGGGGGTGTACGAAATCAGGACTGGTTTTGGATTCATTTGGTGACAGAGGTTACCGATGGTGACGGAGGTTACCGAAGGGGGGTCAGGGTTGATCGCCGCCAACCAATCCCGCGAATAGGTCATGCGGATCGACGAATGGAAGGCGCCGATCACGAAAGCGGCGCTCCAGTTCCCCGATAGCCGCCCGAATGCGTTCGTACAGGACAGGATCACGCTCTTCGACGCGGGCGGTGGACAGCTCGTCTTCATCCCGGATGACGAAATCCCCGTTTGGCAGTCCAATGAGATCGAGATAGAGATCGTGCCACACGAGCACGATGGCCTCGCCGTTTTCACTGGGGGCTTCGAGATACGCGGGTAGAGTCACGTTGGCATACCAGCCCCGGAACTGCCCCGCGGGCGAAAAGATGGCGAAGGCATTGAAGGGATGGACCGCTGAAAACCATTCCAGCAGGATGTCTGCGGGGTGAAACCACAACCCATCCAGATGTAACGATTGGTATGTCCAGGCGGCGCGAATGACTGCCCACTTCTCGGGCTTGTGCAGCGCCACGACGTCGCCCGCGTACCGGGCCACTTCCGAGCCATCTGGAGCCTCTTTGACGAGGATAAGCGCCGTGCCCGGGGTCAATCGGGACCAGGCTTCGCTTCGACGCTGGAGTTCTTCGGAAAGCGGTTCGGTCACGGACTACTCTCCGGACCCGCCGCGGATCATGGCCAGGATCTCGGCGGTCTTGCGTTCAAGCGTCTCGCGACTGTCCGCTTCGACGTTGAGGCGCAGGAGGGGCTGGGTGTTCGACGCGCGGACATTGAACCACCAGTCCGGGAAATTGACGGTGATGCCGTCGAGGTGGTCGATTTTCGCGCCCTGTGCCTGATAGTGGGCTTCGATAGCGCGACTGACCGCATCGGCGTCGGCGACCTCGGAGTTGATCTCGCCCGATCGGAAGCGATGGTCGAGCGGGGCAATGACCTCTGACAGGGGCTTATTCGCGTCGGACACCATTTCCAGCGCGAAGAGCAGCGCGGCCATACCGCTGTCGGCGTACCAGTTATCGCGAAAGTAGAAGTGCCCGGAGTGCTCGCCGCCAAAGATCGCGTCTTCGCGGCGCATAGTCTCCTTGATGTACGAGTGGCCGACGCGCGAGCGAATCGGCCTTCCGCCTTTGGCCTCGATCAGCTCGGGGACCCCGCGCGAAGAGATCAGGTTGTAGACGATGGCCGCGCCGGGATGGCGCTCCAGCATGCGCGAAGCGACCATGGCGGTCAGAATGTCGCCGCCGACAAAGTTTCCCTTTTCGTCGATCAGGAAGACGCGATCCGCATCACCGTCAAACGCGGCCCCGAAGTCGTACCCATGCTCAACGACCGCTTTGCGCAGGGCGGCGGTGTTCTCGGGCTCGATGGGATTGGCGGGATGATTGGGGAACGTCCCGTCCGGCTCGAAATACATCGGCACGATCTCAACCGGCAGATCACGAAAAACACGCGGAACGGTCAAACCGGCCATCCCGTTGCCAGCATCGACCGCGATGCGCAACGGCCGCAAGGCGCTGGTATCGATCATGCTCAGCATGTGACGGGCATAGTCATCGAGCACGTCTCGTTGCAGGAGACTGCCTCGCTCCGCGGCGGGCACGATCGGGGGAAGATCGCCATTGACCACCCGGTCCCGGATCTTGTCGAGGCCGTCGCTCAGTGAAAGCGCGCGCGCTTCCTCGCGGGAGATCTTGAAGCCGTTGTACTCCGGCGGATTGTGCGAGGCGGTGACCATGACCCCGGCGGGGTAGCTGTACTTGCCGACGGCAAAGTAGAGGGCATCGGTCGAAACCATGCCGATGTCGACCGCGTCGGCGCCGGCATCCCGAATGCCTTCCAATAACGCCGCGGCGAGCGCCGGGCTCGACACGCGCATATCGCGGCCGACGACGACGGTCTCGGGTTGCAGCGTGGCGACAAGCGCCCGTCCGGTCTCGTAGGCGATGGCCGGGGTCAGTTCGTCTGGCACGATGCCCCGCACGTCGTACGCCTTGAACAGCGATGCAGCACGGGCGCGGGCGTCTTTGCTCAGCTCTCCGTTGGGCTTTGTCACGGGTGATCGACTCCATTCCGGTTGCGAGGCCGGGCATGTGGGCGGGCTGGCCACAAATCAGCTTTCATGCGCCATTCTGGCACAGGGGCGAATTGTCGCTCTCTTCTGCGCCCACCTATCATCGGCTTGCTGTTGATCGGCGGCAAACAGCGATCAGGGGAGGATCGGCACGCGCAATCGCACCTCGACACAGGGTCACACAAAACGGATCGTGCTGGTGGCCTTTGGCTCGCCAGGTGATCTCCAACCATTCCTGGCTGTCGGCGTGGCGCTGCGGGAACTGGGACACAAACCGGTCGTTGCCACCAGCGAGTTCTATCGCGAGCTTGTGGGCCGATCCGGGCTGGAGTTTGCTCCGGTGCGGCCGGATCGATACTCCGGGCAGAAGGATCCGGATTATTTCGATCGGGTCGTGCACAACCATGAACCTCCAGGGCAGATTTTCCGCGAGATGTTCATGCCGGGCCTGATTGACTCGGTTGCCGATCTGCTGCCGGTTGTGGCTGGCGCCGATGGAATCGTGACCCATTCGCTGGCGGCAGGAGGGCGGTTGGCGGCGGAGGCGCACGGGATTCCCTGGCTATCGGCGGTGATGCAGCCGATGGCCTACCTATCGGCGCATGAACCGCCCGTGATCGGACCTCCCTGGCTCGCCGCGGCCTGGCGCAAGGCTGGGCCGGGCGCGACGCATCGTTGGCACCAGGCGCTGCGAGCAATCACTCGCCAGTGGACGCGCGATTGGCATCTGCTCCGGCGGGAGCTTGGGCTTCCGAATATCAGCGAGCATCCGCTGTGGGAGGGGCAGCACTCGCGCCTGCGCTCGCTGGGGCTCTTGTCGCGTGTTCTGGGCGCCCCACAATCGGACTGGCCCGTCGCGGCGCGCGTTACCGGCTTTCCGTTCTACCGCGGCCCGGGGCGCCGGCTCGATTCGACGGTGCAGCGCTTCATCGATGAGGGGGACGCGCCGCTGCTCTTCACGTTGGGAACGACAGCGGTGCATGATCCCGGGGCGTTCTATGAGGAGAGCGCTGCCGCCTCGGAGGCGCTTGGTTTGCGAGCGATTCTCCTTGGCGCGTCGCGGAGCGAAACCGCGCCCAGGATATGGTCCCGCGACATTCTGGAGGCGCCGTACGCGGAGCACCACCTTCTCTTCCCCCATGCCCTGGCCATCGTCCATCAGGGGGGAATTGGGACGCTTTCAGAAGCACTGCTGGCGGGAAAACCGATGCTGATCATGCCGTATGGCCACGATCAAGCGGACAACGCCTGGCGGGCAAGCAGACTTGGCGTGGCGCGAATCATCGGTCGCAGGAGCTATCGGGCACATACGGTTCGCCGCGCCGTCTCCAGGCTGCTGGGAGATGCTGCCACGCGAAGCACCGCGCTTGCCGTGTCGCGCGAGATCTCGCAGGAGCGAGGAGCGGAAACGGCAGCGAACCTCATTGCTCACGCGATACCATGAACAGTATGTACGTACACCGACAATGCGGTCGCTCTGCTACCATGTGCGCTGTCGCCCGGTTTCAGCCGGACCGCTGGAAATGACGTGATCGTTGAGGGACAGCACGTTGTTTTGCGGATGGCGAACGAGGGGAGCGGTTCGCTGATGTCGCGTCCGGTCTTCGGGATCTTGCTGTTAGTGGCCGCACTGGTACAAACAGCGATTCTGCCGAGATGGCAGCTGATGGCGGTCACTCCTGGGCTTGTACTGGTGCTTCTCTTTGGCTGGAGCGCCTATCGGGGAGTTGCGGAAGCGTTTGCCTGGGTGTTCGTGGCCGGGTTGCTTCTCGATATCCTCGGTCTGGACAGACTCGGTGCAAATGCGCTGGCGCTGCTGCCGGTGGCGCTCCTTGGCGGCTTGTCTCGAGAACGGTTCTTCCAAAGCGCGCTGGTCTATCCCATGGTCCTGGCGATGGCCGCCACGTTCGCGTACGTGGTGATGCTCCAGGCATTGCGGTCCCTTCTGGGTGAAGGCGGTGATCCGGCGCAGGTGCTTGGCCGGGTGACCCTCTTGCAGTCTCTCCTGAACGCGTTGCTGGCGCCTCCGGTTTTCGTTTTCCTCGGGTGGCTGCAGCGCATGGAGCCGGAGCGAACATAATGGCTCGACGCAAACGGATTCCGTACGATCCACCGCATCTCCGGGCCGGTCGGAAGAGGCGTACTGCCGCCGCGCTTCACCCGGAGCAGGCGCATATGACGCGCCGCATGTTCCTGAGCCGTGGCGTGGTGGTCGGCGCCTTCACGCTCCTGGCCGGCCGCCTCGGCTATATGCAGGTGTTGCAAGGCGATCGATACCGCTCCGAGGCCGTCGAGAACATCCGCCAGGATGAAATGCTGAAAGCCACGCGAGGCGTGGTCTACGATCGAAAGAATCGAGAGCTGGCGGTCAACCGGGAGACCTGGGAGGTGCGGATCCTGCCGGGGGAACTGCCAGAGGACAAGGTGGCGCGCCGCCACGTGCTCGATCAGTTAATCAACGCGTTAAACCTGCCTGATGCGCTCATTCTCGATCCACGCGATGTTCCCCAAGGCGCACTTGAGACCGTCTACGTGCGGACTGCCCAGCTTCTGGGGAAGACCCTGACGGTTGTACAGACAGATCAAACGGTGCTGCACCCGTTTTTCCGGGTCCCCGGACAGGTTGTCCAGGTCAATGGCCAGGACCTCCAGGTCTTCGTGTATGCCGATCCAACGGCAAGAAAATCGGACACCGCCCGCATATCGGCTGATGGCACGATGATCGCCGGAGAAGTGGTGGACTGGCCGGTACGGCCGAAGTTCGCGTCCACGGGCAACGTGCTCACGGTCCTTCTTTCAACTGATGCTCGTATCGCGGGGCGCATTGAGCGGGCGATCGGCACGCTGGGTGATCAGAGCACCATGGAAAGCGTGGTCAAGGCGCTGAGTGAAGACGCCTTGCGCGCGTGGACGGACTACATTCAGACGGAAATCGATCAGAACTTTCTGGTGCGGCTCGAGGATGAGTTGACGACCGATCAGGCCGCGCTCTGTCGCGCCCATCTCAATGAAGTCCCGGGCGTCAAGGTGATGAATCAGCTCGACTACCTGGTCGAGAATGGCCGCTATCTGGAACGGATCGTGGTCAAGACTGGCGTGCCGCGCGACACCGCCCTCAAACTTGAGGCAAACAAGCTCTATTTGCCTGGCATCGAGCTCGAGGATGGCGTGCTGATCCGCCGCTATCCGGGCGGGGAAGCGATGTCCCACATTCTGGGCTACGTGGGGCAGATTAGTCAGCGTGAGCTGGACAACTCGCAGAATCAGGATGATCTGGGGTATGCCATTTACGACCAGACCGATGCGATCGGCAAGGATGGCATCGAGCTCAATCTGGAGCAGACGCTCCGTGGCGCGCGGGGCCGGCGCATCATTGAAATGGACGCCGGCGGAACGTCATGGCGCATCGTGCCTGATTCGGTCATCGAGCCTGCGGCGGGCCAGAACGTTGCACTGACCATCGATCTGGAATTTCAGCGCGCGGTGAGCGAGATTCTTAATGCTGGCATCCAGTATTCCAACGCCGATCGCTATGCCATCGCGGCGGCCGACCCTTCCCGCGCGGTGAAGAAGGAGTCCGGCGCGGGGGCGGTGGTAGCCATCGATCCGCGGAATGGGGAAGTGCTGGCCATGGTCAGCTTTCCCCACTACGACAATCAACTCTTCGTCGATGGCATTTCCCAGCGGAAGTATCAGGAATACACGAGTGAAGAAGCGAACGAGCCGCTCATGGATCGCGCCCTCCGCGGCATTTATCCCCCCGGTTCGACGTTGAAACCATTCATGGCGGCGGCAGCGTTGCAAGAGGGCACGCTCGACATCAACAAGACCTACAGCTGCGTGGGAGCCATCCAGGTGCCGTACGCCTGGGACGAATCGAAAGGCAACATCCACCCCTGCTGGGCCTGGAGACTGGGTGGTCATCAGGCATTGAACGTGCTGGACGCGCTCGAACAATCGTGCGACGTCTTCTTTTACAACGTTGGCGCCCCGCGCCAGCCGGTGGACGAAAGCAAGCGCGATTACCTGCACTATCTCGATTTCGACAAGCTTTCGAATTCGCTCGGAGAGAAGCACTACTTCGAGGGGATGGGGATCGAGCCGATCAAGAAGAACCTGACCGAGCGCTTTTGGTTTGGCATGCCGACCGGCATCGACCTGCCAAGCGAAGCGCCGGGTACCGTGCCAGATCCCGAATGGTATGCGCGAACCTATCAGGGAGAGGGGTGGTCGGTCAGCGCGACGATCAACGTTTCGATCGGGCAGGGCTTTTTTCTGACCACGCCGCTACAACTTGCCCTCAACACCGCCGCGTTCGCCAATGGCGGGAAGGTGATGAAGCCGCAGCTCCTGCGGGGAACATTCGACGGCAGCCCAACCGAATCAGCGAGTCCCAAACCGATTGTGCTGCGCGAGGTTGGCATCAAGAAGGAGCATCTTGATGTTGCTCGCGAGGGGATGCGCCGGGTCGTGCATGGGCCATTGGGGACGGCGCCCAGCAGCGGTGGATTGCAAACGAAGTGGCCGATGACGAATCCGGCGAACGAAGAGATCATCACCATCGGCGGCAAGACGGGCACCGCCGAAATCGGAACCGCGGACGAAAACGGCCTCTACGATCGACAGCACGCCTGGTTCACCTGCTTTGCTCCGTACGACGATCCGGAGATCGCGGTTTCAGTCATCGTCGAGGACGGCGGCGAAGGGTCCGCGTATGCGGTACCGGTGGCGGATCGGGTGTTGCGCGCCTTTTTCGAGATCACGGGACGGCGCAAACGAGGACTTGTCCTGAAGCAAGAGGTCGATCCGATGCGGATCGATTTACCCGTACTCGCCGAAAGCGCGGCCTTCCCGCAAACGGGGAACTATGGGAATTCCGCTCCCGTTGCGCCGGACTGATGACGCTTGAAAGACCGTTGCAAGGCGATGCGCATCTGAATCCCGCATTGCACCACGTTGCCCTGGTGGTGGCGGATCTCGATGCCGCGGCCGCGCGCTATCAAACGTTGGGGTTCGAGGGAGGCGACCGATTCCTCCTCGCCGAGCAGGCCGTCGAGATCGTGACGTTGCGATCAGGGAGTGGATGGATCGAATTGATCCATCCGGTTGATGCCGACGGTCCCATTGCCCGGTTCATGGCTAAGCGGGGCGAGGGGATGCATCACGTCGCCTATGCTGTTCCCGATCTCGAATCGGCGCTCGACGCCTTGGAAGCAGGGGGCGCCCGCCTGATCGATCGTACGCCGCGCATTGGAGCGCATGGGTGGCGCATCGCGTTCATTCATCCGGAGTCCTGCGGCGGCGTACTGACGGAGCTCGTGCAGGAATAGGGGTGATCCCCCACATGTGGAGCTGCTCGCGCCGGGATGACGGTAACGTAGTGACCGAGGCAAGGCGCGGATGACGAACGAAAAGCCTGCCTTGGTTACCGATTCGGGCATCGAGATCGCGCCGGTCTATCGCGCGGAAGCCAATCCCGAGATCCAACCCGATCCAGGCGCCTTTCCCTACACGCGCGGCATCTACCCCACCATGTATCGGGGTCGCCGCTGGACGATGCGACAGTACGCCGGGTTCTCATCGGTCGAAGAGAGCAACGCCAGGTATCGCCTGCTTCTGGAACGGGGCACGACAGGCCTCAGCGTGGCGTTCGACTTGCCAACGCAGCTTGGCCTCGATTCAGACGACGAACGGGCTTGGGGCGAGGTGGGCCGAGTGGGGGTGCCCATTTCGACGGTCGATGACATGCGCAGGCTCTTTGAGGGTATCGACCAGAGTGTCGTGACCACGTCGATGACGATCAACGCCCCGGCCGCCCTGTTGCTTTTGATGTATGAAATCGTAGCCGAGGAACGATCGGTCGCTCCGGCGAAGCTGGGCGGAACGATCCAGAACGATATTCTCAAGGAATACGCCGCGCGCGGCACCTACATTTTTCCGCCCCGGCCGTCCATGCGCCTGGTGACCGATACGTTCCGCTATTGCGCCGCACGCTTGCCGTCGTGGAACACGATTTCCGTGTCCGGCTATCACATCCGCGAGGCAGGGTCGTCGGCGGCGCAGGAAGTGGCGTTCACGCTGGCAAACGGGCTGGCCTATCTGGACGCGGCTATCGCCGCGGGGTTGACGATCGACCAGGTGGCGCCCCGCATGAGCTTCTTCTTCGCCGCGCATTCCAATCTCTTCGAGGAGGTCGCCAAGTTTCGCGCGGCAAGGCGGCTCTGGGCGTGTCTCGTGCGCGAGCGTTATGGCCCATCTGACCGGCGGGCGGAGATGGTGCGCTTCCACACCCAAACCGGAGGCGTGACGCTGACCGCCCAACAGCCGTTGAACAATGTGGTGCGGGTGGCCTATCAGGCGCTTGCGGCCGTGCTGGGCGGCACGCAGAGCCTGCACACCAACTCGTTCGATGAGGCGCTCGGCCTGCCGACCGCCGAGGCAGCCACGCTGGCCCTGCGCACGCAGCAGATTCTGGCGGACGAGACGGGGGTTGCCGACACGGCGGATCCATTGGCGGGGTCCTACTTCGTGGAACGGCTCACGGACGACGTCGAAACGCGGGCGAGAGATTGGCTGCGGCAGGTGGAGGAGCGCGGCGGCGCGGTGAGCGCGATCGAAAGCGGTTTTGTCCAAAATGCCATCGCCGAAAATGCCTACCAGCTTGAAGTCGGTCGCGAGCGCGGCGAGAAGATCGTGGTCGGCGTGAATCGCTACGTTGGCGACGAGGAGGTCGAGATGCCCGCGCAGCGGATCGACGAAGACGCGGTGCGGCGGCAGGTCGAGCGCGTGCGCGCCCACAAGGCCGGGCAGGATCGCGGCAAGGTGGATCAGGCGCTGTCGGCGGTGCGCGAGGCGGCCTCGACTTCCGAACAGAACCTGTTGGCGCCGATGCGGGAAGCGTTGCGGGCAGGCGGTACGCTGGGGCAGATCTGCAATGCGCTGCGGGCTGAGTTTGGCGAGTACCGGGCGCCGAGCTGATTTTGCCGTGGAAGCGTTTCTCCGCAGACCAGTCGGTCTGATTCATCGCGCACACCGCGGCTCGCCCGCGATCCCATCAGGGCGTGAGCAATCCAGTAATGAAGTCGTGAACGATGAGGGCCATACACCGTGACCAGAAACTACATTGCGCCGCGGGTGAGGAGCTTCGGCACATCGGTGTTCACCGAGATGAGCCGGTTGGCTGATCAGCACGGCGCGGTGAATCTGGGGCAGGGATTCCCCGACTTTCCGGGGCCCGAATTCGTCAAGCAGGCGGCAAAGCGCGCCATCGATGCCGATCTCAACCAGTACGCGATCTCCTTTGGATCGCCTCGATTGCGCGCCGCGATCGCCCGCGAGTGGACTTTGCGATACGGCCTTCAGATCGACCCGGACCAGGAAGTTACGGTAACGTCGGGCGCGACGGAAGCCATATTCGATGCGGTCCAGGCATTTGCCGGAGAAGGCGACGAGATCGTCGTCGTCGAGCCGTTCTATGACTCCTATCTGCCGAGTGCGACCCTTGCCGGCGCAACCTTGCGCCCGGTCACCCTGCGACCTCCGGATTGGTCATTCGACCGGGAGGAGGCGGCCAGGGCGTTCAACCCGCGGACGCGGGTGCTGCTCCTTAACACGCCGCACAACCCGACCGGGAAGGTGTTCACGCGTGACGAGCTCCAGTTTCTGGCGGGACTCTGTCAGGAATGGGATGTGGTGGCCATCACCGATGAGGTTTACGAGCGAATCGTCTTCGACGATGCCGTCCATGCTCCGTTGGCCACCATGCCGGGGATGTGGGAGCGAACGCTGACGATCAGTTCCACGGGCAAGACCTTCTCCATGACGGGATGGAAGGTGGGATACGCAATCGGACCGGCGCATTTGAATGCCGCGCTGCGGTCGGTACACCAGTTCGTGACCTTTGCTTCGGCAACGCCGTTCCAGGATGCCATGGCCACAGCGCTGGAGATCGCGGCCGAGCGAGGCTATTACGATCAATTGCGGGCCGACTACGACCGGCGGCGAAACAGCTTGCGGCTGGCGCTTGAGGCCGCTGGCCTACCGTCGCTTCCGATAGGCGGGGCTTATTTTCTACTCGCCGACGTTTCCGCGTTGGGCTTCACGGATGATGTAGCGTTTTGCCGCTGGCTGATGATCGAGGTCGGAGTGGCGGCGGTGCCCCCTTCGGCGTTCTATCTCGATCCAACGCGCGCTCCACTCTTGGCGCGGTTCTGCTTCGCGAAACGCGGCGAGACACTTCAGTTGGCGGGCGACCGCCTCCTGGCCATCCCGGCGCTGCTCGCGGGCCGGAGCTGAGGCTCAGTCGACAATCCGGATCGTGGCCAGGGTAGGGTCAGACGGTCCGGAGAGGTACATGCCGTGCGCCGCCCCCTCGCGTAGATACGCAATCTTGTCGGCAGTGATGACTTCGCCCGGGGCCAGCACCGGGATTCCAGGGGGATAGGGAATGACCAACTCCGCGGAAATCTCCCCGCGGGAAGTCTCCAAAGGGATTGCTCGCGACGGCGCGAAGAAGGCATCCCGCGGCGTCATGGCCAGATCGCCAGGGGCGACCACCGCGCCGGAGGAACGAAGGTTGGCGCGGGGAACGCGGCCAGAGTAATGCTCGCGGGAAAGCGTCGCGAAGGCATCCACGAGGCGATCGATGCTTGCATGCGTGTCACCAACAGTGACCAGGAAGACGAGGCCGACGAGATCGCTCATTTCCGGGCCAACGCCAAAGCGATTGCGCAATGCTTCTTCAGCGGCATATCCAGTGATGCCGAGCGCATCGACATCGACGACCAGCTTGGTGAGATCGAACGCCGCGACGCCAAGGCGTTCGGCATCGAGCACCCCGATCCCCGGGAGCTCCTGCAGACGACGGCGCGCGTCAACGGCGAGGGCAATCGTGCGATCGAGAAGTTCTTCGCCCTGAAGGGCCATCTGACGGCGGGTGGCGTCGATCGACGCCAGGATGAGGACGGAAGGACTGGTGGTCTGGACCATGCCAACGGTGGTTCTGACGCGATCCAGGTCGACCAGCCCCCGGCGCACGTTCAATACGGCGGCCTGGGTCAGGCTGCCGAGCACCTTGTGCGTGGAGATCACCGCGCCGTCGATCCCGCTCGCCATCGCTGATGGCGGCAATGCCGGGTGAAAGTGGAATTGCGGTCCCCACGCCTCGTCGACATGAACCGGCACGTTGCGGGCATGAGCGACGGCGGCGATGCCAGCCAGATCTGAGGCCACGCCACAATATGATGGACTGACGAGGGCGACGAGCCTGGCATCGGGGTTGAGATCGAGGGCGGCCTCAACATGTGCGGCGGTGATGCCGAGCCCGACGTTCAACTCGGGATGCAGTACGGGCGAAAGGTAGACGGGTTCGGCGCCCGTGAGAATCAAGGCGACGAGCAGCGACTTATGCAGATCGCGGGAGACGATCACTTTGTCCCCCGGCCGCAGCGAGGCGAGCAGAAAGGCGTGATTTCCGGCCGAGGAGCCGTTGAGCAGGAAGAAACTGCGGTCGGCGCCCCAGGCATCCGCCGCGAGCGCCTCCGCCGCGCGCAATGACTCGGCGCCGAAATGGGTGTCGTCGATGCCGCCGCCGAGGGGGATGTCGCTCTGGAAGAGTCGCTCGCCAAAGGTCGCCAGCAGCTCGGGATCGGCGCCGAGGCCGAGTTTGTGGCCTGGCGTGGTGAAGGGAAGGATTCTCAGCCGCTGGTAGGCGATGATGCCTTCCAGGAGAGGCGCTCGTCGATGGTCGATGGCGGGCAGCGTAGTTGCGGTCTCGATCACGCTGAAAAGGTCGGACACCAGGCGTTCTCTTTCATGTTCGCCGCGGCATTGCGTGGCCACGCGGTCTCGATCCTCCATCCGGGAGATTGCTGCCGGCAAGGATAGCGAACGGAGGGCGACCGTCCTCGTGCCATGCGAGCCCAGCGATTTTTGGCGAGCGATTGCATCTGTGACGCATGGGCAATAAGATCCATCTACGTCGCCCCATCGTCGAGATCTGCAGAGTTTCCTCAAGGTTGTGCCCGCGCCGTGGCGATGTGCCGCGTGCTCCGGCTCCACCCAGGGCACTCCAGGCGAGAACATTCCCCGCTCGGACGTCGGCCCGGCATGGAGGAGGAAAGACGTGGCCAGGAGACAAGCGGAAGCCGGCGCGGCGGGGAACGCTGAGTCGAGTGCGATCGAGCAGGATGTGCGCGAGCTGCATGAGCTCGGCTACGCGCAAGAGCTGCGCCGCGTGATGAGCGAGTTCTCGAACTTCGCAATCTCCTTCTCGATCATTTCGGTATTGACCGGCGCGGTGATCCTCTATGGTTGGGGGCTTCGCTACGGGGGACCGGGCGAGAATGGTTGGGGCTGGCCCCTCGTCTCCATCTTCACGCTCTGCATCGCCGCCTGCATGGCCGAAATTGCCTCGGCATACCCGACGGCGGGCGGCCTCTACTACTGGGCCTCCGTCATGGGGAACCGGCACTGGGGTTGGTGGACAGCATGGTTGAACCTCGGAGGGCTGGTCACCGCCGTGGCGGGCATCAACTGGGCCGCCGCGGCGTTCTTCAACCGCATCGTCCTCCAGGAAATCTTCGGGATGACGCCGGATCTCGGGGTGCAGGTCATCGTCATGGCGGGGATCACCCTCGTCCAGGTCGTCATCAATGTGTTCGGAATCCGTTTGGTGGCGTGGCTGAATGACCTGAGCGTCTGGGTGCATGTGCTGGGGGTGCTTGCCATCGCCCTGCTGCTCTTCCTCTTCGCGAAGCATCGCAATGGCCTGGACTTTCCGTTCCACATCGCGCCTGGCGATCCGGCCATCGCCGCGCAGCCTCCGTTCTGGGGCACGTTTGGCATTTTCGGCGCGTTTCTGCTCGGCTTGCTCCAGGCGCAGTGGACCTACACCGGCTACGATGCGTCGGCCCACACCGCCGAGGAAACGATCAGCGCGCGGCGGGGATCGGCCAACGGCATCTTCATGTCGGTCGCGGTGTCGGCGATCGTTGGCTACGTGATGTTGCTGGCGATCACTTACGCGCTGCCGCCCGTTGCCGACAC
>JBBRVX010000138.1:0-14788 GCA_038246475.1 Thermomicrobiales bacterium
ACTTTAGAGGATCACAAAGAGGAAAGCAAGAGTCTTGGCCTTAAACTTTCGCATTCTGAACAGATCATTACTCGCATGAACCGAGGCGATTTCATTATGTCTACCTTAGAGACTTGCGCAAATCATCTAGTGAGACCCTATTCCCTTACGGTTACGTCTCCTAGCAAAGTCAGGAGTTGCCGCTATCTCATGCGCTCGTATTGGGCAATTATTCACCATGGTTGAGGAACGGTCGGCCAGGCAGCGTTTCCTGGGGCGCTTCGTCCGCAACCGGGGGGCAGTGGCCGGGGTGGCCGTTCTAGCGGTTCTCGCGATTGTGGCGGTGGTCGGTCCGTTTCTGGTGCGGGACCCGTCGATCCAGAACATCCCCGCTCGCCTTTCGCCCCCAAACGGCAGCTACTGGTTCGGCACCGACGACCTTGGGCGGGACATTTTTGCGCGGGTGGTCACCGGAGCGCCGATTTCGCTGGCCTCTGGGGTGGTTTCGGTCGTGCTTGGTCTGGCGCTGGGTCTGCTGGTGGGGTTGGTCGCGGGCTATCTCGAGGGGCGGGTCGGGCTCGGTCTGATGGCGCTGATGGATCTGCTGCTAGCCCTCCCCGCGATCCTGCTGGCCATCACGGTTGCGGCGCGGGTGGGCGCGGGGTTGCCGGCGGCCATGGCGGCGGCGGCGCTAGTGGGATTGCCCGCTTATGCGCGGCTGACGCGGGCTTCGACGCTGGCGGTGAAACGGCTCGAGATGATCGACGCGGCGCGGGCGATGGGGGCGTCGGATGGTCAGATCATGCTGCGGCACATCGTGCCCAACGTCCTCACGCCGCTCATCGTGCAATCGACGATTGGGGTGGGCAACGCCATTTTGCTCGTCTCGGCATTGGGCTTTCTCGGCCTCGGCGCGCAACCGCCGACCCCCGAATGGGGACGGATGCTCGCCGACGCGCAGCGCTATGTCACCGACGCTCCTTACATTGCGATCTTTCCGGGGCTGGCCATTTCCCTGACCGTGCTCGGTTTCAACCTGGCTGGCGATGGGTTACGGGACGCGTTGGAGCGGTAGGGGGTGAAGGGAGTGATTCTTGGCGCTGGCCCTCACCCCCAACCGCCACCCGGAGGGCGCCCGGCCCACTGCGGTGAGAGAGGGGCTTTTTCGCCGTGGCGGATGGGTTGCGGTGGCAATTGGGGAGGTTTACCAGATGACTACTCGATCTTCCGGCGGGAGGAACATGGGGTCGCCGGGATCGATGGCAAAGGCGTCGTAGAAGGCGGCGCAGTTGCGCAGCGGCTGGATGCCGCGGACGGAAGCGGGCGCGTGCGGATCGGACAGGAGCTGCGTCTGCAACGCCGCGTCGCGCACTTCAGCCCGCCAGACCGTGGCCGCGGCGACGAAGAAGCGCTGCTCCGGGGTCAGGTCGCCCGGGTCCGTTGCTGCCGGTGTGGCTTGGCGATCTCGGCCCATGTGGATCTGCAAAGCGTCGTAGGCAACCTGGATGCCGCCGAGGTCGGCCACGTTCTCGCCGATCGTCAATTGGCCGTCGACATGGATGCCATCGGCGACTTCGATCCGCGAATACTGCTCCGCCAGCCGATCGTTGAGCGCGGCAAAGCGGGACTGATCTTCGCCGGTCCACCAATTGGCCAGGTTGCCATCGCCATCGAACTGTGAGCCCTGCACATCGAAGCCGTGGGTGATCTCGTGGCCGATGACGTATCCGATGGCCCCGAGGTTGGACGCCGCATCGGCGGCGGGATCGAAGAAGGGCGGTTGCAGCATCGCTGCCGGGATCACGATCTCGTTGTTCAGCGGGTTGTACATGGCATTGACGGTCTGTGGTGGGAAGGGCCAGGCGGCCTTGTCGACCGGTTTGCCGATCTTGGTCAAACTCTCCCGGTAGAACGCGTTGAAGGCACTCAACGCGGAGCCGAAGTAGGAGTCAGTGATGGTCACCTCGTCGTAGCCGGTCCACGTATCGGGGTAGCCGACCTTGACCCGCAGCTTGGCCAGTTTCGCCAGCGCGTTCGCCTTCGTGGCGGCGGTCATCCAACTATTGTGCTGAAGGCGGACGTGGAAGGCCTCGATCATCTCCTGCACCATCTCGGTGCTTTGCGCTTTTGCCTCCGGTGAGAAATAGGCTTCCACGTAGAGCTTGCCGACAGCGTCGCCCAGGAAGTGGCTGACCTGATCGAGAGTTCTACCCTCGATCGGCGCCTGGACGGTAAGCCCGCTCATCGCCGTGCCATAGAGCGCGAAGGAGATGTTCTCCATCTCTTCGCCAAGGTTGGCGCTGGCAGAGCGCAGGAGTTGCAAGCCCAGAAAGTCCTTGAGGACGGGGAGGGGCGTGTTGCGCACGATGGCGTCCACCGCATCCATGTAGCGCGGCTCGATGACCAGCAGCCGCGAGACGCCCTCGAGACCGAGGGTGCTGAGATAGGAGGGCCAGTCCATCAGCGGATAGCGCTCGGCCAGCTCGGCGGGCGAGGCCGGGTTGTAGATGCGCGACATGTCCTGCGCTTCTTCCCGGGAGAACATCGTTTTGGCCAGCCTGGCCTCGAAGTCGTAGACCGCGCGTGAGGCGGCCAGCGCCATCTGCTCGTCCCGTCCGGCGAGAGAGAGGAGCTCGCTGCCACTGAGGAGATAGGCATCGCGGACCGCCGCGGTGGCTGCGTCGTCAGCGAGGTAGTAGTCGTGGGGCAGCCCGAGGGATGGGCCGTTGAGGTAAGCCACGGTTTCCGTACTCTGCTTAAGATCTGGTCCGGCGCTGACAAAGAAGAGGCCAGGCATGCTCAGAAAGACGGAGCCCTGGAGGTAGTGGTGATACTCCTGAAGATTGTCGATGGCCGCGATGTCGGCCAGGATCGGCTCAATCGGGGTCAGGCCTTGGCGGTTTCGCGTCGCCAGATCGACGCCCTGCTCGAAGAGGCGGATCGCTTTCCACTCGTCCGATCCGGGCTGCACGTCGCCACTCTCGGCGCGTGTGGCAAGGAGATTGACCAGTTGGGCCCGCGTGCGCCCATCCAGCTCCGACATGGTTTCGATGGTGGCGAAGTCGGGCGGGATGACCGTGCGGTCGAGCCAGCCGCCATTGGCGTAGCGATAGAAATCGACGGCGGGATTGGCCGAAAGATCCATGTCCGCGGGGTTGATGCCATGGACGATCGAGGCTTCCTGCGCGAACACCGTGGCGAGCGGGGTGAGCGCGGCGATGGCCATGATCACGGCCAGAAGGAGAGCGCTCACGCGGCGCAAACGGCTTTGGTGCATGGCTCCGTTCCTTTCCGGGTTGCGCCGCCACCTCGACACACGAGGACGGCGTCAGATTGGTTCCATCGTTGCCGATGCAGGTCGTTGACGCTGTCAATTTTCTGTCACTGTTGGCGTCAGTTTCGGAGCAGTAACGCGCGTCGACGCCGTTTGGATGCCGGCCAACAGCGTCGGGCGTCGCATCCCTGTTGATCGGGGATTCGTTGGACGAGGTTAGCCCTTGATGCCGGAGAGGCGGACGCCTTCGACGATGTAGCGCTGCATGATGAGGAAGACAATTACCAGGGGCAGCGCGCCGACCACCGCCCCCATGAAGAGGTAGGGGAGGTTGATCGTTTGCGCGGTGAGGTAGGTGGAGAGGACGATCTGGATGGTCCAGGACGAGGGATTCTGCCCGACGACCAACGGCCAAAGGAAGGCGTTCCAGCTGTTGATGAAGCTGAGGATGCCGAGCGCCGTCAGGATGCCGACCGAGTTCGGCAAGACCAGGCGCCAATAGATCCCGGCAAAGCCGAGGCCATCGACGCGGCCCGCTTCTTCGATCTCGATCGGGAAGTCGAGATAGAACTGGCGGAAGAGAAAGACGGCGAAGGCGTTGAAGAGGCCGGGCACAATCAGTCCCCAGAGGGTATTGATGCCACCGAGATTGGCGATGACCACATAGCTGGGAATGAAGGTGACGGCGCTGGGGACCATCAGGGTCGAGAGGATGATGATGAAGACGACGTTCTTCCCGCGCACCTGCAGGCGGGCCAGCGCGTAGCCGGCCATCGAGGCGAAGAGGGTCTGCAACACGAGGTTGGCGATGGCGATGATGGCGGAGTTGCGCAGCCCGACCGTCATGGGAGCGGTGGGATCGTTGAAGATACCCTCCAGGTTCTGTCGCCAGTGAGTCTCTTGCGGCCACCAGACCCAATCGAAGGAGGCGACCTCCGGCTGGGTGATGACGGCGGTGCGAATCATCAGATAGAAGGGAAAGAGAAAGAGGATCGCCAGCAGGATCAGGACGACGTAGCGCAAGCCCGGCCCCAGGTAGCGTCCGGTGAAGCGATGCCACTTGCCAAATCGAGGCTGGGGCCGATGGAGCGGCGCGGTGATTGTGGCGGCCAAGGGGCGATCCTTTCGCTCAGGCTTTGCGGCCGAAGCCGAAGATGCGGCCCTGGATGAGGGTGACGCCGATGATCAAGGCCGTCAGGATGAAGGCGCCAGCGGAACCACGGCCGTAATCCTGATCGGCGAAGGCGGCGCGATAGAGATAGACCAGCGGTGGCCGCGCCAGGCCCTGATTTCCCGTTGACGCGGCGGTGCCGCCCAGGATGTTGAAGAACTCGTCGAACGCCTGGAAGGCGGCGATGAAGCTCAGCAGGAGGACGGCGATGGCCGTGTTGCGCAGGCCGGGCACGGTGATCGACCAGAAGGTGTTCCAGCCGGTGCGGGCGCCGTCGACCCAGGCAGCCTCGTAGAGCGTCCGAGGAATCTCCTGCAACCCGGCGATGAAGATGATCATGTAGAAGCCGACCTGCAGCCAGAGGCGGACGGTGACCAGCACCAGCCAGTACCAGGGCGGGTCGGGGGTGCCGATCCAGACGACGCGGTTGCCGCCGAAAAAGTCGAGCAGCGCCTGGCCGAGACCGAAAGGGAGCCCGGGCGCCTCGCCGAAGGTGTAGAGCAACCAGTTGGCGAAGCCGGAGGGGAGGCCGTTGAAGATGCCCATCCGCCAGATCAAGGAGGCGACGACGTAGGAAATGGCGGTGGGAATGAAAAAGACGGTGCGGAAGAACCCGGTGCCCCGGCCGACGCCATTGACCAGCATCGCCAGCGCGAGCGAGAAGACGAAGGTCAACGGCACGATGAAGAGGGTGAAGAGGACGATGGTGACCATTGACTTGCGGAACTCGGAGTCGCGCAGGATGTCGCTGTAGTTCTGGAATCCGACCCAGTCGCCGAGGCTGATCGTGTTGCGAGCCTGGGACAGGCTGATGAGAAAGCCCCAGGCGATCGGCAGAAAGGTAAAGACACCCAGGCCGATCAGCATCGGGGTGACAAAGAGCCAGAAGGTGAGCGTGGCCGAGTGGTCACGCCGCCGTCCGGTGGGCATCTGCCGCGCGGTTGGCGCGGCAGCGGCTGGCGCGGCCGTCGCCCCGTGCTCTGTCATCAGCCTGCCCTCCTACGGGACTTCTCCAGGCGGCGAACCCCGGGTGCGCGGGCTGCCGCGCGGTTGCCGAACGTGGCGCCGGTCCCTCAGCCGCACCGCGGCGGCGATGGGCCGTGATCGTTGCCGGGTGGCCACGATGGGCCACCGAGCGACAACCAACCCCGGCTAGCCGCCGAGAACGCGTTGCAACTCTTCTTCGCACTTCTGCGCCGCGGCCGCGACCTCATCAGCAGGCGACGCTCCCTCTTTGACGATGCGCGCCAGGGCGTCCTTCATCATCGTATCCATGGCGTTCGTGTACTGCGGCGGCAGGATTTGGCCATTCGCGTAGAGAATTTGCACCGCCCCGGCGGGAGCGCCTTCCTTGAGCGGTTCGGCGCTCGCGGCCGCGCTCTTACGGGGTGGGACGTGGAATCCGTAGGAAAGCGACCAGTCCTGCTGGGCCGCCGTGTTGTCAATCCAGAGCCACTTCACGAAGTCCTTGGCGGCCTGCACGTTTTTGCTCTTGGCGTTGACCATCTCCGACCAGCCGCCCCAGAAGGTCGCCGGCCGCCCCTCCGCGTCGAGTGCCGGCCAGGGGAGGATGCCGAAGTCATCGCCGATCTGGGCGCGGATGCCGGGCATGGCCCACAGGCCGGTCCACTGCATGGCCGCCAGCCCCTGGGTCAGGGCCGAGGGATCCCACCAGTCGGTCGGCGAGCCTTCGAGGAGGGCGCCGGAATCATAGAGCTCCTTGACTTTTGTGTAGGCCAGCACCGTGCGCTCGTTGTTGAAGACGATCTTGTTGTCGACGAGGACATCGCTGCCCGCTGACCAAAGAGCGATATGATGGAGGGCATCGATGCCGCCGTCATTCCCGACGAAGAGGCCCTTGACGCGGCCGTCATCGAGCGCTTTGGCGGCGGCGATCACCTCGTCCATGGTCGTCGGCGGGGCGACTCCCTTGGCGTCGAGCATGCTCTTGCGGTAGTAGAGCAGGCCGGTATCGTCGATCATCTTGACCGCGTAAATCTTGCCATCAATGGTATTGACGTTGAGGTCGTTGGGCTCGAAATCGGCTTTGACCTCATCGGTGAAAATGTCGTCCAGGGGCTCGATCTGCCCGGCCTGCACCATGGCGACCGTCGGCGCGCCTTCGAACACGTCCGGACCTTCGTCGGTCAGGAGGGCGGCGGGGAGCAAGGCGAAGGTGTAGTCGCCGGTCTTCCACACCATCTCGACTTCGACATTGGGATTGATGGTTGTGTATTCCTCGGCATACCGTTGCGCCGCCTGCTGCGTTCCTTCTTCGCCGTACTGGTGGTACCACTGCACGAGCTTGATCTTGTCCTGCGCGGTGACCCAGGTCGAGGGGCCGAAACCGGCGAAGACGACCGCTCCACCGGCGACCGTGATCGTTTTCACAAGACCCCGGCGTGTCAGTCGAGCATCATCCCAGGTGGTCGTTTGGGGAGAAGATGGGTTTGAGTTCATGGCATGCCTCCATCGTGCCCACCGTCGGTGGCGGGCTGATACGCGATGTCCGGGCGGAGGGGTGGCGCTGCCTCGGACGCGGGCACTCTACGTCCGGGGCATAAGACTGTCAAACAGATCGCCCTCCGCTCGAAACGCGATTGCGCGACGATGACCAGAGTTGAGAGAATCGGCCTGCACAGGCTAATCCCGACTCTGGAGTGGACATGGCCGAAGATGCGCTTGTCAGCGGTGGGGTACGGCGGCGCCTTGTAGATCAGGGTACGTTCGAGCGAGAGAGGGACGACATGTTTGTTTATGTCGGGGCGTATACCGAGCCGCCACAGGGAAGGGCCGAGGGAATCTCGGTCTATCGCTTCGATCCCGCGGCCGGGGCGCTGAGTCTGGTGCAGACCGTCGCCGGGGTTGCCAATCCGTCGTTTCTGGCGCTTGATGCCGGCCGGCGTACCCTGTACGCCGTCAACGAGCTGGCGGATGGCGGTGTCAGCGCGTTCGCCCGCGATGCTGAAAGCGGCGAATTGACGCCACTCAACCGGGAGAAGTCGCACGGCGCCGATCCCTGCTACATCAGCTTTGATTCGACGGGTCGCTTCGCGTTGGTGGCGAACTACACCGGCGGCAGCGTGGCAGTATTGCCGATTGCTGCCAATGGCAGCCTCTCTCCCGCGTCGAGCGTGATTCACCATGAGGGTTCGAGCATCGTGCCGGATCGGCAGGGCGAGCCGCATCCCCACATGATCGCCCCGACCCCGGACGGTCGCTCCATCGTCGTTACCGATCTTGGCATCGATGGCCTGCTGCTCTATCGCCTCGATGAGGCTACCGGGACGTTGCAGCCAGCCGGGCAGGACGTTCCAGCGGTGAAGACGGCGGCCGGCGCGGGACCGCGCCATTTCGCCTTTTCGCCAAACGGCCGCATCCTCTACGTGATCAATGAGCTCAACTCGACCCTGACGGTCTATGCGTACGACGGCGAGGCCGGAACGCTGGCGCCGCTGCAGACCGTTTCGTCACTCCCCGTGGGATTCACCGGCGAGAATGACTGCGCTCACATCCTGGTGTCGTGCGACGGCCGTTTCGTCTACGGATCGAACCGGGGCCACGACAGCATCGCGATCTGGGCGGTGGATGAGGCGAGCGGGACGCTGACACCGGTGGGGCATGCATCGACGCGTGGCAAGACGCCGCGGAACTTCGCGCTCGACCCCTCCGGCGCGTGGCTGCTCGCGGCAAATCAGGACTCGGACTCGATCGTGGCCTTCCGCCGGGACCAGGCGTCAGGTCTGCTCACGGCGACGGATGACGTGACGGCGACACCTTCGCCCGTTGCTGTGCTCTTTGCGCCGGATTAAGTGAACTGAAACGATGACGGTGAGGCGAGGAGGGTACTACCCGAAGCGACCCCGTGTCCGCGGCTGCGGAGGCTCAATCCCCCGGCGAGTCATACGGAATGCGGATGAAAACTGCCGTTATCGCCTTCGTACGGGGATCGTTCCCCCTCTCTCCAGCGCACTGGGCCGGGCACACTCTGGCTGGCGGGCAGGGGGGTGAGGGCTCGTCGCGGCGGCGGAACTGATTTCCCGCGTTCTCTATCACGCGAACGCCCCCTGATTGGGGCTGAGAACGTCCGCATGGTCCGGACGTCCATTGTCAACGATCGGGAGCGCGTGCTTCGATCTCGGCTCCGGTGACCTCGACGACCGCATCGGCGAGCAGAACGTAGGGCGGACCGTTGAAGCTGTTGACCGGAGTCAGGTTCGCCACCGCGATCTCGTTTCGGCCGGATCGTAATGCGTCAACCGGAATGCTGAACGTCGCTTCGGTCCAGGCGGCGTCCGCGCCGTTGCCAAGCCCGTCCCAATTGGCGAACGGGCTTGGACCCGAGAAAACCTGACGCCCATTGACCTCTACCGCGATCGGGTTCCGGGTTGGCAGCTCATCGTCCAACCCGGTAAGCCGGAAGATGGCCGGTCCGTCTGGCGTCGCGGTGAGCCTGAAGACTAGCGTGGACCGCGCATATGCGCTCTGGGCGCCATAAAGCGCGACCCAGGGCCGCCCATAGGCTTCCCCGTCGCCACGGTAGTAGCCGCCGCGCCACGCTTCCGCGCTGAACGCGGCTGACGAGAGGAGGGGCGGCGCGGCGCCTGGCGCCGGCCTGCCTGCGGTCTTGCGAATCTGGAGGGTCGCTTCGGCCACGAGCAGGTAGGGCGGGGCGTCGAAGCTGCTGCCGGGCGTCAGGTTGGCGACCTGAATCTCGTTGGGGCCAGCGCGCAGGAGCCGCGGGGGGATAGTGAAGGAAATGTTGGTCCAGGCCGCGTTCGCTCCGTCGCCGATGCCATCCCAGTTGGCGAACGGGCTCGGCCCGGAGAAGATGCGCTCTCCGTTGACCTCGATGGCGATCTCGTTGTTGGCCGCCCACTCATCATCGAGACCGGCGAGGGTGATGAACGCCGTTCCGACGGGCTCCTCGTCGAGCGAGAAGAAGAGAGCCGCGCTTGGGTACTCACTCGAAGCTCCGTAGACGGCGACCCAGGGGCGGCCGTAGGCGAGGCTGTCGCCGCGATAGAAGCCGCCTCGCCAATCCTCGGCGGCGAAACTGATGCGCTCGATGGGAGCCGGGGCAATGGTCGGGACGGCGGCTGCCGCCCGCGGCGCCGGGGTTGCGGAGGGGAGCGCCGGGGTCGGCTCCGGGGGCCTGGGCGTCGCGGTAGGCGTCGGGAATGGGGTTGGAATCACGAATGGGGTGGCTGTAGGCGGAGGTGGTGGGATGACCCGGCTTACGGGAGTCGCCGTGGCAGTTGGCGGGGTTGTCGGCGCGGGAGGAACTGAGCTCGGAGATGGCGCCGGGCGATCGATGACGATGACGCGCGGCGTGGCGGTGGCGGTGGGAGGGACCGTCGGCAGCGAGCGAGGCGTCGGCTCGGATTGAGCCAGCACCAGGTCGACACCCGGAGGAAGAAGCGCTCGCGTTCCCGCCAGGGTGAAGACCAGGATGATGACCAGCGTGAGCCCAGGCGCTCTCCACCAGCGAGCGGCGCCCGCGTTCACGTCGACGTGACCATCTTGCGCTGTTTTAATGGGCGCGACATGCTCACGCTTCATGGTCCTGCCGCGTCATTGGCGGTCCAGATCAGGGCGCCGTTAAGACGTCGACCTGGGTCGCGCTGCCAGGAAGCGTCTGCACCTGAGCCATGATCAGCACCGGGTCTCCGACGCGCTCAAGGAGATCCATGGTGTAGATGCCGGGCAGCACCCAGACATAGTCTCCCTGTTCAAATGGCGCTTGCCAGATGATCGCGCCGGCGAGATCTTTGACGACATAGATTTCGCCTGCGCCCTGGGGGAATTTCAGGAGAGAACCGCGCACCCAGGTGGTGCGTCCCGCTTCGATATTGACCCGAATGGAGATTTCGCCTCCCGTGGCGTACTCCCATGAGACATCGTAATACCCGATGGCCAGCTCGACGCGATTGTCATTGGTGAGAGTGATGGCGTCGCGCGGGCTTTGATCCCCGGTGGCGACAAAGGCGATCGTCGCCCGCGGGAAGAGGCCGCCGATCTCTTCGATTTCCAGGAAGCCATTCTGCACGACGACCTGGATTTCTTCCAGGACCGAGAAGATGGCGTTGCTCAATTCTCTGGCGCTGGCCGCGCGCAGGTTCAGGCCGCCGCCGCGCTCGGCGATGCAGCTGACCAGGCGCGCCTGCTCTTCGTTAAGGGCGAAGCCGACGACGTGGGTGGTCACGTTCGCCGCGCCCCGGTTGAGGGAGTCGGCCATGGCGCACGGATCGCCGCCACACGTCTCCTCACCGTCGGTGACGACGAGGATATGGTTGGCCACCCCTTCGCCGGGCTGAAAGTCGCCGCCCGCGCGCTCCAGGGATAGGGCGATGGGCGTCCAACCAATCGGGCGGGCGGCGGCGACTTCATCGCGCAGAGCGGGCTTGTCGACGCCGCGAATGGGCACCACAAGGTCGGAGGAATTACAGCTTTGCTCTCGGCGCGACTCGGTATTGTCGCCCAGGTGGCCGTAGATGCGGAAGCCGACGTTGACTCCTTCCTGGTCAGGGAGCGCGTCGATGACGTCGTTCATGACGCGCTTGGCCGCTTCCATGCGCGTTTCGCCTCCGCCGATCTCGCGGGCCATCGAGCCGGAGAGATCGAGAATGAGCTCCAGGTTTACCGTGCGGACGGGCGTGGTGTCCTGGGCCGCTGGCGCCGCCGCTGCCGGACGCGGGGAAAAGAGGTTGACCAGGGTGGGGCTGGCCGCGATGACGAAGAGAAGGAGCAACAGCGTGGACGCACGACGTGTCCAGCCCCGAGAGTGCGCCAGAGACGGCATCGCATCGCCCTTTCCCAATAGTTGACTCGCGGCGAGATTGTTTGCGCGCGATGGCCGTCGTCGGCTATCGCTGGCGCACATCGCCGCATGGAGCGTGCCAGAGGTAAACGACGCTGGTGGCCTGAATTATGCGCGTGCGGGTAACGCGCGGTGTGTGGACCTGCGAGTCCGGCCCGGCGTGCGAGGGTATGACGACGGCAGAGTGAAGGCTTCTGTCGCGCAACAGAGGAGATGATGCGCCGATGACCAGGCACAACCGGATGCTCTGCATCATCTCGATTGCTGGACTGTTGGCCGGCATCTTCCAGGCCATCGCCAATCCAGCGTTCCTTGCTCGCGCGCAGGATACGGAGGGGGGAGCAGCGCCAGGCCAAGCGTTCCCGCTCGAGATCGCCCTCGACAACCAGTTCTTCCTCTACGACAACGAAGTGACTCGCGCCACGGATGGTCTGATCGAGGTAGGCCGGCAAGGGGAGAGTGTCATCCTCGCCGAGAGCGACGCGGCCCCTCGCGATCAGATCTTCGTCTCCGTGGCGGCGCCCGAAGGGGATCGTCTGGCGCGCTATCTGGCCGAGCTCCCGGTTGGTCCAGACGGACAGGCCGCCGCCACGAACCCATGCCGGGCGGAGCCGGTGGAGTTTGGCGAACTGGATACCGGCACGGGCGTCTACGCCTTTGCCGGGACCGAAGATGTGGCGGTGGAAGGTCTCGACATGATTGCCACGACCGCTGACGGGCAGTCGATTTACGGCGACGCCCAACAGCAACCGCCCGTCGAGCTGTACCTTGACACCGATACCGGATTGAAGCGCTTTGTGCTGCTCGACGAGGAGAGCCGCCCTCCCGTTCTGGGCGATATCCTGCAGTTCCAGGGCGCCGCATTCGCGTTTGCGGGAGAGGTCTCGAATACGATCGATGCCGCGACGCTGGCGCCAATTGGCTGCGCCGGTCCCTTCCGTTTGTCGGCGGCAGCGGATCAAGCGGAGCCGGGGACCATCAATCAGGTGTACGCGACCGTCGGGGCGCGGCTCTTCGCCTATCAGGCCGAGTCAGACAGCACAGCCAGCAGTCCGGTAGTCGGTGAAGAGAGCGCCGGCACGCCTCCGGCAGCAGAGCAGGGAACAGGAGATATCGCGCCGACCAGTGCGGCGGACGAGACCCCACCGGTCATTACCACCGAGGGGGAGGAGAGCCCCGCAGTTGAGTCGAGCCCGCCCGGCGCTGAGATCGTCGCGACCGAGGCGGCGCCGCAAGATGGAGTGGTCGATGCCGAAGCAACGGCGGGGACGCCGCAATCGGACGCGGCCATCACCGAAGAGCCGCTACCGGAAGCCGAAGCGGGCGACGCCCCGTTGGAGGTTGCGGTTGATGGCGCCCGCTTCGCGCTGGATCGACCGGTCGCCGTTGATCTGCAGGGCCTGCAAGCGGTGGTGGGCGCCGATGGCGGAGAGCTATTCGCCGTCGGCGAGCCTCCCTACGGGCGCGTCTATAGCTCTGTCGCCGCGAATGGTCAGTCTGGCCGGTACCTGCCGGAGTTGCCGGTTGGCCCGAATGGGGAGATTTCGCCGGAGGGGACGTGTCTTGCCGAAACGGTGAACTTCGACCTCGTCGACGTTGGCGGCGCGCAATACGTCTATGCCGGTCCCGAACCTGATCTGACGCCCGCGTCGCTACAGGAAGTGCTGCAGACGAGCGATGGTCAGCCGGTCTACGCGGAAGAGACGGCCGAGCCCTTCCGGGAGCTCTTCTTCCCCACCGGCGCCGGTCTCGACCGCTTCGTCCTCCTGGCCGAGAACGGCGTGCCGATCACAGTGGGAGGCACAATCGTCTTCGCCGGGCAGACCTTCGGCTTTAGCGAAGACGCCACCGGGGTTGTCGATCCCAATACCCTGATTCGCGTCGGCTGCGTTGGCCCGTTCTCGGCGCGCGCGGAGCAGGCGGCCGACCCGGTGGCGCTCGATCGCCTCTTCATCGTGCTCAATGGTCAAACGCCGCGCGTACTGGCCTTCAACGCCGAAGGCGCCGTCCAGGAGGCGGCCACCGAGGCGATCGCGCCGGCAGCGCCGCCATCGACGCCGGTAGTCGAGACGCCAGTGCTCCCCTCCGAAACCCCGGCGCCGTCCACGCCGGCCGTGGTTCCGCCAACTGCCACTCCGGTTCCCTCAACGCCAACCGTGGTTCCCACCGCGACGGAGGTCCCGGCGATCGCGACGGAGGCGCCGGCCACCGCAACGCCACTGCCGCCGGTCGAGACGCCCACGCCGGTGGTCGCGGCGGAGACGGCATCGCCAGCGACCCCGCAACTTCCCACGGTGACGGCAACCCTGCCGGCCGCCTCGACAGCGGGAACACCGTCTGGCGAAGCCGAACTTCCCGTCGCCGCTACGAGCACCGTTGCGCCAGCGACCGACCAGGTCTCGGCGCCAGCGGTCTTCCCCACCGTGCCGCCGCCAGAGACGCCGTTTTCCGCCGTGCCACTCGATGCTCCTGCCCCGGTTCCCGCGGACTGGCCGCGTGAGATACAGGTCCAGGGCATCCGCTATACCTTCGATCTGGAGGTCGATATCGACCCGCAAACATTGGAGCAGGTCGATGTCGTGCAGGCGCCGGCGGTGACCCTCGATATCTTCGCCTCACCTGAGAACCAGGCCGGCAGCGTCCGTCTCAATGCCATGCAGTCGGCTCTCGTCGGCCCGTTCGGGCGGGTGTACGCGCTGTCCACGGCCACCGGGGTTGTGGCCCGCTATGTCTCGGAGGTCACCATCACGTCTGCTGGCCAACTCGACGTCGTGGCGCCCTGCACCGCCGAAACGAATCCGCGCACGTTTTCGTACACGTTTGAGACTCAGCAGTACGCCTACACCTTCGCCAGCCGCGAGGTGAATATCTCCATCGAAGAGCTGCGCACCACGACGATTGCCGCCCTCGGCGACGTGCCGCGGACGGACGACGGACGCGAGATTCTGGTGCGGGGTGGCGGGTACCCGGGTCTGGCTGAGGTGTTCCTGCCGGATGGGGATGCCCTGGAGCGCTACATCGCGCTCAACGCGGCTGGTTTGCCGGTCACCTTGAACAACTTGGTTTTTGCCGAGACGCGATTCCAGTATGAGGCCCAGATCAGCGTGAACGTGACTGATGCGGGACTCCGTCGCATCGGTTGCTCGGGACCGTTCCCGCTCTTTGCGCCAATCGAGCAAGCCGAAGCCCTGGGTCCAGTCGTCACGACGTTCACCGTCATCGATGCCAGGGTCTATCAATTCACCGCCATCGACATCGTGATCGCGCCGGCGGGGTCAGCCCCGCCGCCGCCTTCGATCGTGCCGCCGCCTCCGGGCTTCGTGCAGATCACCCTGCAAACGACGGTCAACGTGGGACCATTGCCGACCCCGCTGCCGAACATCCGTGTCGTCCCGCTGCCGGTGCAGCCAGGGACGGTCCTCGCTCCGACGCCAGCAACCGGTCTCGTCGTGCAAGCGCCAGAGCGGCAACGGCGCTGCCAGGGAGATCCGGGCGCGATCGGGGTGAATGGGCTGCCGGAGCGATTGCCGGCCAGCATTCAGCT
>JBBRVX010000139.1:0-14657 GCA_038246475.1 Thermomicrobiales bacterium
CCAGCCCCAGCGCCTGGGCGCTGGTCAACCATTCCTCGGCGTTTTCGGCGATGTCCAGCAAGAGCGCTTCAAACGGCGCCCGTTGCGTCTGCATGACGTGCGGCCCTGCCAGCCAGCGCAACACTTCTCTGCCAGAGACGCCCATGCGTTGGCGCGGCGACGTGACAAGCCGCTCATTGAAGTAGCGAATCAACACCTCTTCAACGACGTCCCAGGCGTTGTCCGCGCCGAACTGGCGCTTGACATCGTCCGCGTTCAGGATACGGAAGGCCTCATCGAGGAGCTGCATCACTTCAACGCGGAGCACATTGAGATGGCCGTATGACGTATGTTTCAGGTTGTTGCGCAAGTCCATGCCCGACCGCCGGACGACGGCGATGCTGCCAAAACTTGGATCGTAAGAGCGTTCGCGGATGACATCGGAAATCCGCTTGTCGCGCCAGTAGAGCGCAACTTGGTTGACGAAATGCGTGAACAGGTTGTGGAAGTCGGTGTTCGCGCGAGATCCGGGCGGCACGGGGGCCGTACCATAGCCAAGGACGCGACGGTAGGCCGCGAGGCGGTCACGCCGCGTATAGCGCAATACGTCACGTCGATCGAACTGATAGAGCGCGAACGCACCCGGCCCGGCCGAGAGCCGGATCGCGCCGGCGCGGAAGAGCTCCTGCAGCTTCTGCACGACGCGAAAAACACCAATGACTTCGTGCTGGTAGAGATAGTACAGGTCGCCGACGGCGATGAGCCGCTCGGAGGTGACCTTTTCGTCGTATGGCTCAACTCCCGGTGGGAGGCGCGTGTTGCCAAGCTCGACGGCGGCTTCCGGGCCAAGACCAACAAGTTGGGCAAGACCCTTATCCGGCGGCGGCGACGCGGCAAACTCTAGCTTCACCCAGGCATCGATCTGATCGTCGATGCGCTTGACGAGTGCCTCGGCGAGCTGTGGGGACTCAATGAGATCGGTCGCCAGGCGACCAGTGAGCGTTTCCCGCAGCGCCGCAACGCGCTCGTAGAGGTTCTGATAGTCCTTCTCGGTCGCCATAGCGCGGCTCCTCGCTGAGACGGATTCGTCAAGACACGGCTTAGGCAGCTACCTCTTGGCGGATGTTCTGCGCCAGTTGCTGCACCTGTTCCAGATACCCGCGAAGTTCCTGGAGCGGGTTGCGAACTCGTGGATGGCGAAGCCCTTCGGGGAGTTGCGGATCGCTCTGGATGTTTTGCAACATGGTTCGCGTCAAGCCGGAGAGGCGGTTGGCGGTTGGCCCAATCGCTTCGACGCCGCGGCGTCCTCCATCGCGCACCAGCATCGGCGCCTCGTCCATGGAGAACGACTTGATCCAGGACAACAGCTCTTCGATCAAAATGAAGCCGTTGCCGCCGTCCTGGAACCCGGCCACCTGGCGCTCGGCGGGTCCGACATAGACGGAATCCATCGCGGCATAGACCTCGTCGACCGCCTCGGCCGTCACCGACAGCGCGCGCGACAATCGCACCAGCCCTGTTCCCAGGTCCCGGCCATAGGAATCTCTGATGAACCCTGTCCAACTCTCGCGCAGCGAATGCACATAGTCTCGCAGGACGACGAAGTTGGTGAGGTTCGACTCCTCCTCGAGGGTGTTGACGTAGATCGGCTTCAGGCCAAGCGTCTCCTGGAGATAGCCGAGATAGCCGCCCTGCACCGAGGGCCGGTCAGGGATGGAGATCTCCTGCTCGAGCAGCACTTCGAAGAAGCGATCGACGCGCGCCACGCGGGGGCCGCCTTCGGCCGCCATCTCATTGACCAGCTCCGTGAGTTGGGCACGCACGACGGCCTGTCCGGCGGATACCAACTGCGGATCAGAGTCGGATAACAGCGAGGTCAGGCCGTCGAGCAACGGCAGGACATTGTTCAGGGCGACTTTGGCGCGGGTGTAAAGGCTGGCCTGCGATCCACTGACACCGCCCCCCAGCTCGGTCTGGCCCGCATAGCCGCGTGCCACCCAGGCATACTCGGATTGCCCTTCGAACTGCGTGATGGTGAACGATTGGGTGAGCGCGGCAATAAATGAGCGCGTATCGTTGGGCCGCGGATTGCGGCCCAGCACCTCTCGCATCGCGTCGTCAATGGTGCGCGCCATTGAGCCGCCGCCACTGGCGGCCGTGGCCGGCATGGCCGGATAGGCGCCGTTGCCGGAGGTCAGAATGGGGTATGAGGCCAGATTGTCGACCGCGCCGTGAATCCCCCGGATGTTGAAGCGCTGACCGGCTGGCGTCATGATTTCGCCGAGATCCTGACGGCCTCGCCCGATCAGATCGCGCAGGTTCGTCAGTTCCCTCCGGCAGTCGGTGACTTCCGCTGAATCGGTGGCGCTGGGTGTGCTGAAGACCAGGCCCTCGAACGTGGCGATCACGGGCTGGAGAGCGGTATCGCTAGCGGCGAAGGCCGTCGCGGCCGCCATCAGGAGGGGATCAATCTCCGGCCGTGAGGCTTCAATGCCCGCACGCACGCCTTCGACCGCGAAGGCCGCGTTGACACAATCCAGCTGCAGGCCAACCGGTGGGCCATTGGGGTCCGGATTGCCGAAAGGCGCGGGTAGGCTGCTGCCGGGCGGCGCCTGGGCAAGGAGCTGAAAGGTGACGGCAAGATCGTTCCATTGCTGTTCGAGGATCTGCAAGTGGTCGTTGACCATTTCATAGATCATCGTCTGATTCCTCCGCCCAGTAGCCCACCGGGTGTCGCCGACGCCATTTCCGCGCGCTCAATCAGGTCAGGGCGCGCAGGACTTTCCAGTACGTTCCTGGCTTACCGGACAGGTCCCCAATCGACTTTTCCAACGTCTCTTGCACGAGGATCCAATCGACGCGCGGCCCTCCTGGGGTCACGGGAATCGTCTTGGCTTTGGCCTGGTTGGCCAAGCCTTCCAGCATCAGCACGACGGCTTGCGTCAGGTCGTCCTTGCGTTGTTCGACCGCTGCTCGAATCGCATCGGCCTCAGCGGGACGCTCCTCCAGCACCTGCAGCTGGTTGGCCAGCCATTTTTCCTGCACTTCAATGCGATGATCCAGCTTGTCGATTTCTTTGCTGAAGTCAGGCGCCTGGGTCAGCGTTGCCGTGATGACCTTCAAAATCGGACGAGCATCAGCCCAGAACGCCTGCGCTTCCTTGATGGCGTCTTTCGCGGCCACTGGATCCGCCGGCTCCGGCGGGGTGGGGGTGATCGCCTCAAAGCCCGAATCGATCGAGGACGCGATCTCCGTCAGCCCTTCGGACATGGCCGTGGTGAGCTGATCGAACCCGGACTCGGGCTCCTCATCGCCGAAGCTTTGCACCACTGCCGCGATGAGTTTCTCGAGCTCTACCCGGGCCCTGACCATCTGAACTTCATACTCGAATGCCGGCAGGAAGAGGGAAACCGGCGCCTGCTCGATCTCCCCATAGACGGTTACGACCTGTGCGTCTTCCGACTGCAGGAGCCAGTTCGTCCCGTTATGCAACCAAGCCGTGGGTATGTGAATGGTGTATATCCCAGCTGTGTCCAAGCCAGGGAAGGCGTAGTCCCCATCGTTGTCCGTGACCGTTTGCGCGATGGGGTGGTCGTCATCGTTCCAAAGAATCACCGGCACTCTCGGCATGGCTCGCCAGTCGCCATCGTCAAAGCAGCGAACCGCGCCAGCGATCGTCCACTCGCCGTCATCCATTGCGGCCCCTTGTTCCTGCAGTGGCAGGGGCGTTCCGAACCCGACGTCCTCGATTTCGGCGTCCAGTAGGGTGTCCTCGCTCGCCGTGGCAGGCGTGGCAACCCTGGTCTCGCCGTTGGACCGCTTACGCTTGCCCGCACCGGAGGCCCCGTTTCGCCGACTGGAGCTTTTCGGATTGACGCTGTTCATGATGTCACGCTCCTCTCATGAGCTCCGGCTACCGGCGTTTCGATCCCCCTGGCAGGATCCACGAGTTCAAGTTGTCCGATGCTGGTGGTCTGCACCGAGATGGATGTCATCCCCACCCGCTCCCCGATCTCGCGCCAGCAGTCGAGCAGGGCATCGGTCGCCTCGAACAGCGGCTGTTGGCAATGATCGAGGCCGCTCTTGACGTTCAGGGCCCACAAGCCCCAGATCCGCCCGCGACGGCGCCCCACGCCGGAGAGATCGGCGACCCGCTCGTACTGGATCAGATCGCCGCTGAAGCGCCGGTTGAGGCGGATCACCGCTTCGTGGCACGCCGTCAGCGCCCGCCGCGCGCGGTCAAGATCCAAAGGATGCTGGACAGCGTGCAGCGCTTCGTCCGCCGCCGCCAACGCATCCTCGATGTAGCCGATCAGGTCGTCGGCGCCATCCCCATAGTGATCGACCAGGAAGAGATCGTCACGCGGCGGTTTGCCCTCCACCGCCGCCAGGCGCAGATCGACGAGCGCCTCGCGAACGGCGCAGAGCTGGGTGATCAGGTGTCCAAAAGCGGCCTCAAGGGCCATCGTCATCTCCTCGCCAACTCGCGATAGAAGCGCTCCACAATCTGCCCTGGAGGCGCCAATCGCCCGTCCAGCGCGATGCGTGACGCGCCGATCAGGAAACGTTCGGGAATGACCCCCGGATCGTCGCCGCTGGCGAACCGCCCAGCCGCCTCCTCGATCAACCGTTGCTCCTTCTGCCCGAAGCGGATGACCTGGCTGAGCGGGATGTTGCCCAGCGACGGGAACGGCCGGTAACAGACGAGGTCGACAACCAGGGCGCACGCCCGGCTGAAGGAATCGAGCATCGCCGCCGGGATGTTGCCGCCTCGCGGATCGGGATAAATCCGCCGCCACAGCCGCTCATACTCGGCCGCCTCGCGGGGAAAGCCCATGCGCCGCAACAGCTCGAAGCTGATGAACGCGCGCAGATACGGCGTCGGATGGGGACCGCGCGACAGATAGTGCAACGTGGCCCGCGGCGATCGGCCGATCACATCGAGCAGCGAGCCGACGACCGCCGGACCGCCAAGGAGCAATCCGCTCACGTCCGCAAAGAGCTCCCGATTCCAGCGCGTCCAGATGGCCGCCACCTGGGCGCCGAAGCCGGCCTCCACCAGCGCGCGGCCGATGCGGCGGGGCACCGCCTGCGCCAGCCCCAGGTCGTTTTGCAGGTTGTGGCTGACCTCATGGAGCACGGCGCCCAGCGTCCAGGGATTGACCAGCCGGTGATACGGCAGTTGCACCAGCGGGAACGGGTTGAGCTGCCGCCCGAGACGCCGCATCGGGATACCCCGGCGGAAGGTCGCGGGAGAAAACCCGGTGCGCATGTAGGAGAATGGCGGCGGCGCCGGGATCGAGCGGGCCGCGCCCAGACCGAGAAACGCTTGCTGATAGCAATCGAGCGCGATCCGGTCGCAGCTCAGCAGCCAGTCGCCGAAGCGAGACTGCCGCTGCCCGAACAGCTCGAAGTAGAAGTCCCAGACCTGCTCCACCGCGCGCACGCGATCGTGCGCCATCTCCTTGTGCCGCACCACCTGTTGCAGCCGCGAGGTGCGGGGATCCGCGATGGCCGACGTCACCGCCGTGCCGACCCGAGGATTGGCACGGAGCAGCTCATCAAGCAACGCCCGGATGAGGCGGTTGGCGGCGGCCACGTGGCCGTCGCTCGGCGCGGCCGCTCCCGTCCCGAACTCGGCCCACTGAAACGGGCGCAGCGCCTCGGCATGACGAGCGGTATTGATCGCCTGCGCCCGCAGCCAGGGCGTGGCGATGGAGGGTGGAGCGGCCGGGGGCCGCAGTGGCGGCCGGCCCTCTCTGCCAGTTGTCTCCCAGCGCTCGGCCAGCGCGTCCCGGGATTCGGTCGTTGGCGCGGCCCCCGCGAGTGTTGCGACCATCGGACTGCCGCGCCGCTACCGCGCGGCCGCGGGGCGGCGCGGCGCGACGCCCGCGTGATACCGCCGGTCGAGCACGCGGGAGCGTTGCAACGCTTGCGCGCACTGCCGCGGGTTGCCAAGGGTCTGCGCGGTTTGCCGCGCCAGCAGCCGCACCGCCTGCTGCGCCGTGACCGGACGGCCGGAGCGCGACTGGCGATCGATGCTGGAAACCGTCCGGCGGACGATCGTCGGCACCGCCCGCACCAGGGGGCGCGTCGTCGGGTTCTGGCGTAACGTGCGGGTGATGCCGGCCACGCCACGCACCAATCCCGGGGTCATTCGCATGATGGCCGGCGCCACCCGCGGCAAGAGCCGGGCCGCCAGTGGGATCAGCGCGCCGATGAAGGCCTCCGCCTCCTCCTCACTCTCCGCTTCTGTCGCCGCGTGGGCCAGGTGCTCCATCAGCGCGTCGGGGTAGACGCGGCGAATTGGACTGATCTGAAACTCGTCTTCAAACTCGCCTTCCCACTCCCATTCGCGAGCGGCGCCGGATTGCCCGGCGCGACGGGCTCTAGCGCGGCAAACCGGACAGGCGTGGCCATCGACGGCACGCAAGCCGCCGAGTGCCGAACGTGCCGCCGCCAGGCCGACACCACGCAGGGCTGGAGAGCGGGCCACGCGCTGCCCGATGGCCGACAGGGCGCGCAGAAACGCTTCGTCCTCCCCCTCGCCCTCGAACTCAGACTCGGCTTCCCACTCGCTCTCGAACTCGAACTCATATTCGAGCTGGGGGTCGCTCCTCATGGACGTTGCGACCATCGGCAGCCTCCTCTCGCCTACCCACACGGATTGGTGGGGCCTGCCCCAACTAGCCCCGAATCGGGCGCATGGCCGGGCGTCGGGCCTGACGGGTGGCGGCGCTGGCGGCACGCGCATTTCGCTGCATGGCGGCCGTGCAGAGGCGTGGGCTGGCAAGCACGCGCCGGGTTTGTGTCGCCACAGCGCGGGCGGCCGTGGCCCGCGTGACCGGCCGGCCTGCTACACGCTGCCTGCGCAACGTTGTGGCCGTGCCCCGCACAATCGTGGGGATGGTGCGAATGGCAGTGCGCGTCGCCCGCTGCCGGCGCAGAATGCGCGTCAGAATCGCGGCGCCACGCACCAAATGCGGCAAGACGCGTTGCAACGCGGCGCGATCCGCTGGCGAGAGCGCGGCGATGGTTGCCGCGCCGGCCATGGCCTCGGCCTCAGCCTCGGTCTGAGCCTGAGAGGCAACGGCCGCCATCCACTCGGCTTGCGCCTGCTGTGGGGTGACTGGCGCGGCCAGGACCGCCTCCAGCTCGCCTTCCCCTTCGTACTCATATTCGAACTCGCCTTCGAGCTCGAATTCGCCTTCCCGTAGCGCGGAGGCCGCCGCCCGGGCCAGCATGCCACCCAACGGGCCGCCAACCGCGGTGCCTACCATCGGCGCGGCAATGCGTGCGACGCGGCCAAGGATCGGCGCGACGCGACGGGCCAGGCGGCCGATGCGGCGGAAGAACTCTTCCCCTTCGTACTCGCCCTCGTATTCGCCTTCGAGCTCGAATTCCGACTCGTATTCGGACTCGCCTTCGTACTCGCCTTCGAATTCACTCGCGCCAAGCAGCGAACCAACTCCCCGCGCGAGCGTGCCCAGAAACTCTTCGCCCTCGTACTCGCCCTCGTATTCGCCTTCGTACTCCTCCTCAAATTCGCCCTCGAGCTCGAACTCAAGGGCCCCCCCGATGCCGTCAGTTGCTCGTGCGACCATGACGATGCCTCCTGTGCATCGCAAACGCTTCCAGCGCCCCTGTGGCTGGGATCACGCTATGGCACACGACCAGGAGAGAGAAGTCACTCGTTCGCGGGAAACTCACGCGTGGTGGTCAAGACGAGTGTCGCGCAAATAGGGGATAGAGATTGAGATAATTCAATGATAAGATACTGTCCAATCCTTACGCATAGTCGATTGTCGCCCCAGGGAGGCAATGTCGACATGGGGCTCGGTTTCCTGCAGCCGTGCGTAACCCGGTTTGATCGCCAGCCGAGGCTGGTGCTCGGTGCATTCATCTGCCGTCGACTGACGATAAAGGCTTTATGAATGGCGCGATCGGCCGCCTACATCGATTCGCAAGCACCAGCCATCGCCCATCATGGCCATCAGGACCTGGAAGCCATGCTTCGGCGCCTCATCGATCAGACCGGCTTGCCCCCCTCGACGGCCGATCCGCCCAGCAGCGAAGAGGTGGTGGTCGGCGTCGAGGTCGATGGCGTGACCTACGCCCTGGTGCGATTGGCGCACCAGCACGATACCGGCATGTCGTCGCTCAGCCCCCGCGAGCGAGAAATTGTCCGCCTCGTCGCCAAGGGACTCCCGAACAAGGCCATCGCGGCAGTCCTCGAGGTCAGCACCTGGACGGTGGCCACCCACTTACGCCGGGTCTTTGCCAAACTGGGTGTCAACACCCGGTCGGAGATGGTGGCCCAAGCGCTCACCCACGGGCTCATCGAGCCCGTGGGTGAGCGCTAATCTTTGCCCGGTCACCTTGAAATCGCCGTCCCGATCAGGGTCCCGGTTCCGCTTGCGACCGTCTGGCCCGTTCCGCTGCTCTGATCGTAGGTGAACGTTCCCTCCAGACCGATCCCGTCCGCCTCGATCGTCACAGTGCCCCGAAAATAGACCGCGCCCATGGCGATGCCGTCCTCGGCGGCCAGCAGACGCACGCCCTCCACGTCACAGCCGGCATCCACCATGGTCTGCCAGCTTCCCACCGTATCGCTGGTGAAGACCGCTTCGTCGCCGGTCTCCGGCAGCGCCGGCACGACCGGCGGGCTGTGCAGCACCAGGCCGCCGTCGCTCGCGAACACGCCGATGGCTTGCTCTACCGTGTCGCGGCCCTCGAACGAGAGCTGCATCAACTACGTGCCCTGGCACCCCATCGCGGCTTGGGCATGTGCCGCTGCCTGCGTGCCGGGCGCGGCCGGCCCCACGAAGCAGATTGCTCCCGCGAGAAGCGCGAGCCCAATCCCGATGTTCACCAAACGACGCATCATCTCCGCCCCTTCTCTTTCACACATCGCCATCAACAGCCGTGATAAACGTGCGCCGACTCACGATTCACGATCGACACGGTTTCATCACGTGAGCCATGGCGCACACTCCGGACCAGAGGCGCCGGCGGAACGACAATAGGCGCGTCGCGCGGATGCTCCCGTTCTTACACTGGTACTATGACAACCTGAAGCACTGCCTCGTCACGCACCTACTGGCGCCACCATGGCCGATCTCCGCTCCGTCGAGGATGACGAATCGCCCCGGGAACCATGCCAGCCGCGCAACGATCCGCGCGATAGCCCATGGAGCGGCGTGCCCGCACCCTTGAACGCCTTGATCGGGCGGGAGCAGGATCTGGCCGCCATTCATGCCCTTCTCTGCCGCGACGATGTTCGCCTGATCACGTTGACCGGACCAGGGGGCGTCGGCAAGACCCGGCTGGCCCTCGCCCTGGCGAGCGACATTGCGCGGCACGAGGAGGTGGTCGTTGTCCCCCTGGCGCCGGTGCTGGAGCCTGCCCTGGTCGCGGCGGCCATCGCCGATCGACTCGACGTCCGGGAGAGCGCCGGGCGCCCCCTTGCCGATGATCTGATCGCCCGTCTGCAACCCGAGCGCCTGCTTCTGCTCCTCGACAACTTCGAGCATCTGCTGGCGGCGGCTCCCCTGGTGAGCGAGCTGCTGGTCGCCTGTCCCAATCTAACGGTGCTGGCCACCAGCCGCCGCCGGCTGGGCCTCTCCGGCGAGCATGAGCTCCAGGTTCCCCCGTTGGCGCTGCCCAGTCCGGACCAACCAGCCACGATCGAGTCGTTGGCCCAGGCGCCTGCCGTGCAGCTCTTCGTGGCCCGCGCCCAGGCGGCCTCGCCCCGCTTTACGCTCACGGAGGCCAACGCGCCTCTCATCGCCCAAATCTGCCAACGGCTGGATGGCCTGCCTCTGGCGATCGAGCTGGCCGCGCCGCGCACGCGTCTCCTCTCCCCGGCGGCGCTGCTCTCCCGGCTGACCAACCGCCTGCACCTCCTCCAGGACGGCCCGCGCGATCAGCCGGCACGGTTGCAAACGATGCGCGGGGCGATCGCCTGGAGCTACGACCTGCTCGATCCGGCCGCGCAAAGCTTGCTGCGCCAGTTCGCCGTCTTCGTCGGCGGCTTCACCCTGGACGCGGCGGAACGAGTCGGACGTCGGAGGTCGGAAGTCGGACGTGATTGCTGGGACGACGATCCGTCCTCCGTCCCCCGTCCTCCGTCCCCCGTCCTCCGTCCCCCGTCCTCCGACTTCCGACCCCCGACCCCCGACCTCCCGTCACCCATCACCCATCACCCATCACCCACGTTCGACGGCATCGGCTTGCTCGTCGACGAAAGCCTGCTGTACGTGTCGGAGCAGCCCGATGGCGAGCGCCGCTTCGGGATGCTGGAGACGGTGCGCGAGTACGCGCTGGAACGCCTCGTGCAGGCTGGGGAAGAGCCCGCCGCCCGTCAGCGCCACGCCGCGTACGCGCTTGACCTGGCGGAACAGGCCGATCCCTGGCAAGCGCTGCCGCAACCGTGGCTCGATCGCCTGCAGGGTGAGCACGACAACCTGCGCGCCGCGTTGACCTGGTCGATGGCGCGCGACCCGGAAACCGCGCTGCGGCTGGCTGGCGCCCTCTGGCGCTTCTGGTCGCAGCGCGGCTACTGGAGCGAGGGACGTGAGTGGCTCGCCCAGGCCCTGGCGAGCGCGACAGCCTCGCCGCCCGCGGCGCGCGCGGATGCCCTGAACGGGGCCGGCACGCTCGCCGTCGAGCAGGGCGACTTTCCGCAAGCCCGTCGCTCCCATGAAGAGAGTCTGATTCTGGCGGAGCAGAGCGGCGACGCACGCCGCGTCGCCCGGGCTCTGCGTGCCCTGGGGATCGTCGCCAGCAACCAGAGCCAGCTCGACCGCGCCGCGGAGCTCTTTGCCGAGGCCCTGGTTCGCGTTCGTGCTTTCGACGATCAGCCCGCAATTGGTCGCTGCTTGAACGACCTGGGGCTGGTCGCCGAGCGCCAGGGCTCTCACCACCACGCCATTGCCTACTACGAGGAGGCGCTTACGGTGACCCGCGCGACCGGCGACCAGACCTTCGCCGCCTTGCTTCTCGGCAACCTGGCTGGCGCCTACATGGGTGTCGATGATTGGGTGCGCGGCGAAGCGATGACTGCCGAGGCGCTCAACCAATCGCGAGCCCTTGGCGACCGGTTCGGGGTGGCCGTCAATCTCTACAATCTCGCCGATTGCCTCCACCGCCGGGGCGAGGTGATAGATGCCTGGATCCACTATCGCGAAAGCCTGGTCATCACCCACGAGCTCGGCGAGCAACCGCTCACCACGCGCATCCTCGATCGCGTCGCCCAGCTCCTGACCAGCAGCGGTCTCCCCCGGCCGGCGGCGCATCTGCTCGGCGCGGCGGCCGCCATCCGCGAGCAGCTCGGCGACCCCCTCTTCCCGATCGAAGAGGAATTCGTCGCCGCAACGATTTCGGAGACGCAACGCACTCTGGGCGCTGAGGCGTTCCACGTGGCCTGGGAGGCGGGAGCGGCGCTGTCGCTCGATCGCGCGGTGGCCGAGGCCTTGGCCATCGAGCTCCCCGCCACCGCTGCCGAACAAGCCGGCCCTCGGCCAGCGCCCCTCGACCTTGGGCTGACCACGCGCGAGATCGAGGTGCTGCGGCTTGTCTCCCGGGGCCTGTCCGACAAGGAAATCGGCTCCGCGCTCGCCATCTCCCATCACACCGCGTCCCGCCACGTCGCCGCCATTCGCGCCAAGCTCAATGCCCCCAGCCGCACCGGCGCGGTCACCGTCGCCCGCGAGGCCGGCTGGGTTTAGCCTGGCTGTCGCTCCTCAAGCGGCGCCAGACACCCGCGGGCGATCGCGGCTTCATCAGGCGACGTAGCTCACCGCTTTTTCTTCGTGGTCTTCTTCGCCGGAATCGTCGCTGTGATCGTGAGCTCCCACCCCCCGGACAGATTGCCTGCCCGCTCGGCGCGGTCATTGCGGATGAAGAGCCGCCACTCGCCGTTGGGATCGCCCCCATCGAAGGTCGAGAGGGCCACGTTCCCGGAGGGAACCGGGGCATAGGCGGTGTCGAAGCTGTCCACTGCGCCGGAATCGGCGTTTCCAACTACGTTCGTTGGCCGGTACGTGCCACTGATGAGCGGCGTGAGGAAAGAGCTCGGCAGGTCGGCCACGGCCGCGTCCTCCAGCCGAATGGTCAGGTTCGCCGCCGGGTACGCACCGCCCACGTCGCTCATTACCAGGGCATTGCGGCCGTCAGGAGCTGCCAGCATCACGTCCACGTCGGGCGTGAACGTATGGCTGAACCCCTTGAGGACCAGATCAACGTCGGTGATGGTGGCGTTCTTGAACCCACTCACCTGGATCACCGAAGGAAAGGGGTCGCGCTGCCGAAGGTGTTGATGGCGATGGCGTTCGGGTTCGCGAAGCTCTTCGTGACCGTGCTGCCTTTCGGCGTGTTCGGCTTCTTTGTATGGTGGTTCTTGCGCTTGGCCGAAGCCGGGTGGCCCAGGCTCGTCGCGGCGGCCGCGCCCCCGAGCGTACACAGGAAGCCGCGCCGGTTCGCCGCCGCGCCGAACGTTGTATTGAGGACGCGTGCCGTCATTCTCTTGCCTTTCCTGATCCTGGGTTGCCGTGCGTCAGGGTATCCTGAGCGGCTGTGCTCATCGTGCATGCGGCTAGCACGACTGGGCGTGCCGGGGGGCAGCAGTCTGCTGTGCTCCCTAACACCCCCGGCCGCACCGCCGTTCAGGCCGCCACAGCCGCGAAAACTCCCGTTCCCACCGCGCTCGGGGTGACGCCAACGAACTGAAAGCCTGCCGCGGCGAAGAGGGCGGCGTACTCGGCGGCGGTGCGCTCCTGTCCCATCGGCCCCACCAGCATGTTGAGATCGGAGAACTTGGCGTCGGGATCCTGGTTGGGCCGGCCGAGCTCGCGCTCGATGACCAGCAATGGGCTCCCCTTCGCCATGGCTTGGCGGCAGGCCCGCAGGATATCGATGCAGGGCGCATCCTCCCAATCGTGCAGGACCGCCTTGAGCACGTAGGCGTCGCCCCCCGCCGGGACCGCCTCGAAGAAGCTCCCGCCGACGACGTCGCAGCGCTCGGTCACGCCCGCCGCTGCCAGAATTGGCCCCGCTCCGCTGACGACGTGCGGCTGGTCGAAGAGCACGCCGCGTGCCGTCGGGTTCCTGGCGAGGATGGCGGACAGAAATGCGCCGTTGCCCCCGCCGACATCGACGATGCGCCCAAAGCGGCCGAAGTCGTAGGCATCCAGGACAGCGGCCGCGACCAGCCGCGACAGGGAGGTCATGGCGCGATCGAAGCTGGCGCTGAGCTCCGGGCGCTCCGCCCGGAAGGTCCAGGAGTCGATGCCGTGAACGTGCCGGAAGGCGTTCTCACCGGTCCGCACGCTATGGAGCAGCGCGCTCCACGCCTGCCATTGGTATGGCTCACCGACGAAGGCCGCCCACCCGCCGAGTGACTCCGGCGCGTCGGAGCGCAGGCCCGCGCCGAGCTCGGTGAGGGCGAAGTGGCGGTCCTCCTCCTCATGGAAGACGCCGACGCCGGCGAGCGCGCGCAGGAGCCGATAGAGTGCGCCGGGGTGGGCGCCGGTGGCCGCGGCGAGGTCGTCGCTCCGGCGCGGGCCGTCGGCCAGGAGGTCGGCGATCCCGAGCACGGCGGCGACGTGGATGGCCTGGGTGGCCTGGTAGCCGTTGACCAGGCGGCGCAGCGCCAGCGCTGATCGCGAGGATTCGTCGTTCATTGCCCTGTTCCTTCCTCTCAACTCTCAACCGTGTCAAAGCCATCGTGTCATCCTGACGAACGTGCAGGAAGGATCTCGGCTGATAGGAACGAACGTCCGCGCAATCTGGCTCACCGCTTCTTCTTGTGCTTCTCTTTTTCCTTGGCTGGGACCGTTGCGGTGATGCGCAGCTCCCAACCGTCGGAGAAACTCCCCCCGGTGCCGGGAGAGTCGTCGCGGATGAAGAGCCGCCACTCGCCGTTGGGATCGCCGCCGTCGAAGGCGGAGAGCGCGACGTTCCCGGATGGAACCGGGGCGAACGTCGTATCGAAGATGTCCGCATCGCTGCCGCCGTTCGTCGGCCGAAACGTGCCAGTGACGAGCGGATCATGGGCGGCGCTCGAGAGGTCGGCCGCGGCTTCGTCGTTTAGGGAAAGCGTGACTCCCGCCGCCGCGACCACCCCGCCCACGTCGCTCATGACCAGGGCATTGCGGCCGTCCGGAGCGACCAGCATGACATCGACCGAGTTCGCCAGCTCATGGCTGAACCCCTTGAGGACCAGGTCGACGTCGGTGATGGTGGCGTTCTGGAGCCCATCCACCCGAATCCGCGAGGGGAAGGGCGTGGCGCTGCCGTACGTGTTGATGGCGATGAAGTCGGGGTTCGTGAAGGTCTTCGTGACAGTTTTGCCCCGGTTCTTGCTTGATCCCCGGCCCTTCTTCTTGCGCTTGGCCGCGGTCGGCTCTCCGATGCCCGTCGCCGCGATGGCGCCCAGCACGGCGACGCTGCCGAGGCCCCGCAGAACGTCGCGCCGGCTTGATGCCGCGCCGGAAGGTCCGAGGGTTTGGGGGCGAATCATGGCGATCATGGCGTGCTCTTTCCTGTTGCTGGGTTGCCGTTCGTCAGGGCGTCCTGAGCGGCTGTCCCTATCGTGGGTGCAGGACGCATGATTGGGTGTGCCGGGCGACAGCCGTCTGGTGTGCGCCGCCACACACGGACCCCCAACGGGTCCGGCG
>JBBRVX010000140.1:0-14549 GCA_038246475.1 Thermomicrobiales bacterium
ATGTCGAAGGCGGTGCCGTGGTCGACCGACGTACGAATTACGGGAAGACCGTAACTGACGTTGACGCCGGAATCGAAGGCCAGGAGCTTCATCGGAATGTGCCCCTGATCGTGATATTGGGCGACCACGATGTCGTAGTGCCCCTTGGTGGCGCGCAGAAAGACGGTGTCCGGCGGTTGCGGATCGCTGACATGGAGGCCCCTGGCCCGAGCGGCGGCGATCGCTGGCACAATGCGCTGGGCTTCCTCGTCGCCAAAGAGCCCGCCCTCGCTGGCGTGCGGATTGAGCCCGGCGACCGCGATGCGGGGGTGATCGATGCCGAGCGCGCGACAGGCGTCGTGCGCGATCTGGATCACCTCCTCGACGCGTTGAGGCGTGACGCGCTCGATCGCCTCGGCGAGCGCGACGTGGGTGCTGACATGCACGATGCGCAGATTGGGGCCTATGAGGAGCATGCTCACCTTCTGCGCCCCGGTGCGTTCGGTGAGGAGTTCGGTGTGGCCGGCGTAGCTGTAGCCGGCCAGGTTCATGGCGGCCTTGTTGAGCGGCGCGGTGACGATGGCGTCGACCTCGCCGGCCATGGCCAGGTCGCAGGCCCGGAATACGTAGTCGACGGCGGCGGCTCCGGCCGCGGCCGTCTCTTCTCCGACCGGGCACGATTCGGGCGGGGCGTTGTGCAGGTCGAGGAGGGTGATACGGGAGGGGACGTAAGCGCCCGCGGCCGATTCCGTGACAACATCAAGGTCAATCGCTTTTTCGAGCCACCCCGCGGCACGTTCCAGGATGCGGCGGTCGCCGATCACCAGCGGTCGCGCGCGCGTGTAGACATCCTGGTGGGACAACGCTTTGAGGACCACTTCCGGGCCGATCCCGGCCGGGTCGCCCATGGTGATAGCCAGCAGGGGGCGCGCAGCCGGTTCCATAGTCCCTCCGTTGTGCTTGCCCTCACTCCAAAATCGATAGCCGAACGCTGACCCTCACCCCCCTCTTTCACCGCTGTGAGAGAGGGGGGTACTCGGCGGACGTGGGCTTGGGTGGGAAGATAATCCTCCGTTCAGGAGTGATTAGGCGGTTGGAGTAGCCGCGCCGCCCTCGACCGGGAAGACCGTATCTTGCAGCGTGGACTCGATGTCTTTGACGTTGTCCGGGGTCACCAGGATGGTGGGAACCGAGGTCTCCTTCTCCACCTCTTCGCCGCGCAGATGCTTGAGTCCGACTTCCATGGAGAGGCGGCCCATGAGGACGGGCTGCTGCATCGAGGCGGCCACCAGCTTGCCCTGCTTGATCAGCTCGACGCTCTCCGGGCTGCCGTCGAAGGAGGCGAAGACGACGTCCTCGGCGCGGCCCGACTCTTCCAGCGCGGTGAGGGCCCCAAGCGCCGCCTCGTCGTGCTGGGTGAAGAAGCCGCAGGCCTCGGGATTGGCGCTGAGCATGTCGGATGCCTGCGTCTGCGCCTCCACCCGGGTGTAGTCCTCACTCTGCAGAAACTGGACGATCTTGCTGCCAGCCTCTTCGACCGCGCGGGTGATGCCCTTGGTGCGGTTCTGGCCGTTGAGGCGGGCCTGGGAGATGGTGATCATCAGCACGTCGCCCCCCTCGCAGCCCTTCTCCTTCATCTTCTCGGTGAGCACCTTTCCCGCGTCGTAGGCGCCCTGCTCGTTGGTGGAGATGACAAAGGAGACGTAGTCGCCTTCGTCGGTGCCAATGTCGGCGATCACCACCGGGACGTTGGCATCGGCAGCGGCTTCGAGGACCGTTGGCGCGGACGAGCTGTCGGTTGGGGAGAGGATGATCAGGTTGACGCCGGCGGTGATGGCGTCCTGGGCGTTCTGCAGCTGCAGGCTGGCGTCGTTGCGCGAGTCGTAGTCGGTGACGGTGATCGAGGCGCCGGTCTCTTTGGCGTCGCGCTCCGCCTGTTGCTTGATGCCATCCGAGAGGTACTTCCAGAAGGGGACATTGAGGCCGGGCGTCAGATAGGCGACCTGAAAGCTCTCCTGGGCGCTCGCCATCATCTGCCAGCCGCTCCCGATAACGGGTAGCGCGATGCCGGCGAGCGCGGCGCGGCGCAGCGCTTCGCGACGAGAAAGGCGATTGGACACGAGACCGCCAGCGATGCGGTCGAAGCGCACGTCAATCAAAGTAACACTCCTTTATGTCAAATACACCGATGCGGAGCCGACCCTCCCTCGAGGATCAACCGGTATCACCGCACTGTCGCGGACCCAGGCCACGTTTCGCTCCATCCTGCCACATCTGGCGGAATTTGGCGCGGCGGCTGGCGAGCATCGTGCACGCCGCGCCATCGATTACCGCCGGCGCGACATACGTTCGATGAGGACCGAAAGAATGATGACGATGCCGACAGCGGTGCCCTGCCAGAAGGCGTTGACCCGCAGCAGGTTGAGGCCGTTGTTCAGGATGCCGATCAGAAAGACGCCGATGAGCGTGCCGTAGAGGCTCCCCTTCCCGCCGAAGAGGCTGGTGCCGCCGATCACCACGGCGGCGATCGTGCGTAACTCCAGCCCGGTGCCAGTGTCCGGATCGATGGCGCCGAGGCGGCCGGAAAGGATGATCGCGGCGATGGCGCAGAGCAGGCCGGTGATGGCGTACGGGATGGTCCTGTACAGGCGGATGTTGACCCCGGAGAGGCGGGCCGCTTCTTCGTTGCTGCCGATGGCATAGATGAAGCGGCCAGGTTTGGTGCGTGCGAGGAAGAGCTGGCCGAGGACAAACAGGACGACAAACGTGATCAGATAGAGGGGACCACCGAAGAGTTCGCCGCGGCCCCAGACCCGATAGGCATCGGGCAGGCCGACAATCGACTTGGCGTCGGAAATGACATACGTGAGCGAGGTGGCAATGGAGAGCATGCCGAGGGTGACAATGAATGGCGCGAGCCGGCCGTAGGCGATGATCACGCCGTTCGCGACCCCGACCAGCAGACCGATGAGGAGCGTGCCGACGACGCCGACGGCCACATGTTCCGAACCATTGAGCGTCATTAGGAGGCCGCCGGCCATCGCCGAGAAGGCGGCAATACCGCCGACGGAGAGGTCGATGCCGCCGGTGAGGATGACAAAGGTCTGGCCGATGGCGATGATGCCGATCGCCGTCACCTGCCAGAGCACGTTGCGCACATTCCCGGCCGTCAGGAAATTCGGGGCGATCACCGCCAGGATGACGCAAAGCAGCACCAGGGCGCCAAGCATGGCCAGTTCGACCCGGTATTCATCGAAGAAGCGGCGGCCACGTTCCCGCGACGCGAATCGATCGACTTCGCGGCCCGCGCGATTCTTTACTTCGGCTGCTTCTGCCATGCCCTCGATCTCCATTGCTCCGTAGGCGATCACCCCTGCGCCAGAACGCTCATTGAGGGCGCATCATCGCACCGCTGTCAGGGATTTTGCGCGCTCCATATGCCGAGACACGCTGAAGGCGCCATCCCGAGGCCGCGAGGGATCACGACTGCAAGCGCGTACGGACGAGGACCACGACGAGATTCCTCCTCCGTCGGAATGACAATGTCACCGTGTCGGGGCAATGGTTCAACCAACCAATCCGCTCCCGGTTGCTGCCCCGCCGGCTTCACCAACGGCGTAGGAAAGGATGGCTTCTTCAGTGGCCTGGTCGTGGCTGAGCTCGGCGACAATGGCCCCGTTGCGCATGACGAGGACTCGATCGGCGAGAGCCAGGATCTCCGGCAGCTCAGATGAGACGAGCAGCACCCCTTTCCCCCGCGCGGCAAAGGCGTCAATGAGCCGGTAAAGCTCGAATTTGGTGCCGATGTCGATGCCGCGGGTCGGTTCATCGAGAATCAGAAGATCGGGGTCGATGGCCAGCCACTTGGCGATGACGACCTTCTGCTGATTGCCGCCGGAAAGGCTGCTGGCGCTCTGCCAGAGCCGCGGGGCCTTGATCTGCAGCTCCCCTTGCAGGCGGCGGGCTGTTTGCCGGGCGCGCCGCGGATTGAGCCAGAACCCGCCGTGTGCGGCCAACTCGGCCAGAGCGATGTTTTCAGCGATCGGCATTTCGATCAGGAGCCCCTGCCCTTTGCGATCCTCCGGCACCATCGCTGTCTTGCGGCCGATGGCCTGTTGGGGCGATCGCATGAGTCCCGCCGTGCCATTCAGCTCCACCTCCCCGCCCGCGGCGCGATCGGCGCCGAAGAGGGCGCGCACCAGCTCGCTGCGGCCCGCCCCGACGAGGCCGGCGATGCCGACGATCTCCCCGCGGCGTACCTCGAACGATGCCTCGGGTCCGCCCCGCTCCAGGGCGAGGCCGCGCACCGAGAGGACCGGCGCGCCCGGCGCCTGGCGCTGCCGAATCTGGAAGATGTCGCCCAGATCGCGCCCGACCATGGCCCGAATCAAGGCTGCCTGGCTGGTGTTCGTCGTGTCGAAGCGCCCGGAAAGCTCGCCATCGCGGTAGACCGTGATGCGATCGGAGAGGGCGAAGACCTCGTTGAGGCGATGGGTCACGAGCAGAAAGGACGTTCCTCCCTGGCGCAGACGGCGCACAAGCGCGAAGAGAATATCGACCTCGTGCGCGCTGAGGGTGGCGGTCGGCTCGTCGAGGATCACCAATCGCGCGTTCTGGGAAAGCGCGCGCAGGATCTCGACCATCTGCTGCTCGGCGACGGTCAGATCGCTGACCTTGCGCTCGGGATCGATCGGCAGATTCCACCCCAGGCGGGTAGCAAGATCGAGGGTGGCCTGGTTGATCGCGCCGCGGTCGAGCCACCAGCCGCCGCGGTAGGCGCCGCGCTGGGCGAGAAAGATGTTCTCGGCCACCGAGAGATCGGGAACCAAGCTCAATTCCTGCAGAACAATAGCAATCCCCGCCCGCGTCGCATCGCGCGTATCGCGAAACGCGACCTCCGCTCCCTCCCACGCGATCGTGCCGCTGTCGGGCCGTTCGACGCCGGCAATGATTTTCGCCATCGTCGATTTGCCGGCGCCGTTCTCCCCCATCAGGGCCACGACCTCGCCCTGGGAGATCTCGAGATCGACGTGCTTCAGGGCGTCGATGCCGCCGTAGTGCTTGCTGATGTCGTGTGCACGGAGCAAGATCTCGCTCAAGGCGCCGCCTATTGTTCCCTGTTCGTATGGACGATTACTCGCGATGATCGCATGTTTTTCTCGACGACCACGGGCGTGCTCTGCATCGGCTGGACGCGGCTAACCCTAACAGCCGCGATCGCCGCTCCATCCGGGGAATGACGCGCGGTGTCTGGGGATCCGGAAATGGTGGCTGCCGGGTCGATATTTAGGTGCAAGAGGTGAAGTGCATCACGTGTCCGCGCGTGCGATCATCGCGGTCTCGCGCGCGAGCCGGTAGCGACTGGGCGCTTCCGGTCGCGACTGTTCGTGCGCCGCCAGTCTCCCGCGGGGCAGCGCAGGATTCAGAATGGAAGAAGCCGTCTATGCCAGGGCCCGTGATCGTCGTCGTTGTTGTTCTGGTGGTGGTTTTGGTAGCCCTGGGTGGCCTGCAGACGGTGCGCCGGCTCGTGCCCATCGAACGCCTGGCGCGGCACACCGACGTCGCTGGGTATATCTACGCGGTCATCGGCGTGATCTATGCGGTAATCCTGGCGCAGGTCGTGATCGCCGCGTGGGAAGAATATCGGGATGCCCGGGACGTGGCGGCGGTGGAAGCGTCGGCGGTACTCAATCTGGAACGCCTTTCCCGCGCCTGGCCTGAGGCCAACCAGGAGAGCGTACGCACGGCGCTGATCGACTACGCGAATCACGTTGTGGACGTCGAGTGGCCGGCGATGGCGGCCGGCGACTACGGCCTGACCACGGGTACAGTCCTGATGAACCGCCTGTGGGGCACGTACGCGGGGGTTGCCCAGGGCCCGCAAGGAGCGAGTGCCAACTATGCCAGCTCGCTCGATCAGCTCGATTCACTTGATCAGGCGCGACGGGGCCGGTTTCTGCTCGGTGAGAGCAGCCTGCCGCAAACGATGATGTTGACGCTGCTGTTGGGGGGCGTGGTGACGGTCGGGTTCTCCTACCTGTTTGCCATCGAGGACGGTTGGCTTCACGGGCTGATGACCGCGAGCCTCGCGGTGCTGGTCGCGCTGCTGCTGCTGCTGGAATACCAGCTCGATTCACCATTCCAGGGCGTTGACTCGATTGCGCCAAGCGCGATGGAATCGGTGCGCGCGGATATTGGCCCGCCGCGAACGGGGCCGGGAGAATTGCCATGAACGACGACATCGCCTTTCTGATCACCGCGCCAAATGAGCCGATCGCGCGCATGTGGGAGCAGATGCTGGTTGACGCCAGCATCCCGACGCTGGTGAAGCCGGAGGGCCCTGGCACGGGCGGCTGGGGCTCGGTGGCGGTTTCCGCGCACGAGCTCTATGTGCGGAGGTCCGACTTGGAACGGGCGAAGGAGATCATGGAGGAAGAAGCCAACGCGGAGATTGATGGGGCCAGCGGGGAGATTTATGAAGAGTAGGAGCCCTTTGCCGGGCCACATTGCCACGTTACCCGGCCACTGGCTCCCGCCGGAGTGATGCGCGCAGGACGATCGGCGCCGACTCTCTTTCTATCGCGACGGGTGATTCAGTGATCGTGAACGCCAAACCGCGACGACTTCCCACGGTGGCCATCGCATACCCCCAGGCCACGAGGACATCGCGATCGCCGCGAAGGACGCCATCGACAGAGACATCGTGCAGGGCCGAGCCGAGTTCCGCGATCTGCTCCAGAAAATCATCGGCGATATCGGCGAAGAGCGCCGCAAGGTCATTCCCTTCGCCGCGAATCGGCATGGATCGGGTGTTGTCCGATTCCTCCGGCATGGCGCTCGTGGGAAGGACGAGGGCCAGAATGGCCTGCAACCCCGCTTCGAGAACGGCGCGGCGATCACCACCCGTCGCTTCAACGGTTGCCACGCCATCTGCCCCCCAGGGCGATATCGTGAATGCGCCATCGACTGTTGGACGAGTATGAAAGGTCATGCATACGCTCCTCGCCCCACGCGGGGCCCGTTAGTCCGGGGTGTACGTCCACCCGGGTGGACGCGTGATCGTTCCACGTGGAACCCTCGCGCACAGGCCCGCTATCGCTCCGCACGAACACCTCCACGAGGCGATCTGGTATTCTCCGGAGGTACCCGGCGACCCCGCTCCGCCTCCTCTACCGTACGGCGAAACGGAAGCCGCATACGGCGCGTTGGAGGGTGCGGAAAGGAGCGTCGGATCGCTGTATGGAACTCTCTATTCCGTGGACCATTGCGAGGCCGGTCGGCGTCGAGCAGCCAGCCCGCAGGAGTCAAGGGTTGACCTCGGACGATCCGGATCTCGTCGGGCGTGCCCGCGAGGGCGACCAGGTTGCCTTTGCGAGCCTCTTCGAGCAGTACCACGCTCCCATCCTGAACTACCTGCATCGCATGGTCGGTGACCGCGCGATGGCGGAAGATCTTACCCAGGATACGTTCATCAAAGCCTATAACGCGCTTCCTTCCACGCGGCCCGATCTGGCGTTCAAGCCGTGGCTCTACCGCATCGCCACCAACACCGCCATCAGCCAATTGCGCCGGCGCAAGATCGTGCAGTGGATTCCGTTCCTGCCTGGACACGACCATGCCAGCGACCAATCGGTCGAGCGTTCGGTGTCACGTCGTCAGGATATCGAACAGACGCTGAACAAGCTGCCGCAGCACTACGCGGCGGCGCTCCTGCTGCGACATTATCAGGGGCTCTCTCTGGCCGAAACGGCGGACGCACTGGGTGTCACCGAGAACGCGGCCAAGCTCCGGCTCTTCCGGGCACGAAAGGCCTTTGCAGAGATTCATGGCAGTGCAGAGGCGCTCGAAGCTCCAGGGGAGCGGGAGGCAAGTCGATGATCTCCCACGATCGCGCGCAGGAACTCATTTCGGCGCGCATTGACGCCCCGCTCACGGGAGCCGAGCAGCGTGAGTTGCAGGCACATCTGGCGACGTGCGCGGATTGTCACTTGTTCCTGTCTCAGGCCAGCGGCGTCGCCCGGGAGCTGCAGGCCATGCCTCGGCTCGCGGCCAGCCCGGCGGTTTCGCGCGCAGTCATGTCGGCCGTGTTCACGGAAACGAGTGGGTGGGGTTGGCTGAGCAAGAGCCTGCGGGCGCTTTCCTCGCCGGGGATGGCCGTGGCCACCAGCATGGCGCTGGTGCTGGCGCTGGCTGGCGCGCTGATCGTGGCCCTGAACGCCCCGGGAGGCGGAGACCTTGCCGTGGCGCCGGAAAGCACCGTGGCCGCGGTCGCAATTGCGCCGATGCCAACGGCAATTCCGACGGAGACGCCTGTACCGCCGCCAACCGAAGTCGTTACGCTCGTGGTAACGGAGACTCCTGCTGCGCTCCCGACTGCCACGTCCACGCCTGGAAGGACGATCGTTCTCAAGTCGACATCGGAGCCGGCCAAGACGCCCGCGCCGAAACCGACCGCCACGCGGGCCCCCACCGATCCAGCCCCGCCTGTGCAGGAGGCGCCAGCGTCCGACTCGCCGACGATTGAGCCGGTAACTGTCGAAGCTCCGGTCTACGATGAAGCTCCGGCAGAAGATCCCGCGCTCGCCATGGCCAACGAAGCGCCGGTCGAAGGCGACGTCAGCACGGAACTGGCCCAGGAAGCGGTAGTCGAGCAGCCGGTCGAGGTCGTCGATCAGGCTGTCGAGCCGGCGCCGGTCGTCGAAGAGGCCGCGGTCGTTGCCGACGATTCCGCACAGGCGTCCGACAACCCGAAGAAGGACGATTCCGGCAAGAAGTCGGAAGCGATTGTGGCCGAGGTGCAGCCAACACGGCCCATTGGCCCGGTGCCGATCGAAGCGATCGCCGCGCTGGAAGGCGCGGGCAACGCGCCAGACATCCACCTGCCGCCAGCGCCGCTCGATCCCTTGTTGCCGGACCAGTCGTTCCTGCCCGTGTCGCCGACGCCGGAATGGGCCGGCACGCCAACCCCTGAAACAGAACCGATCACCGAATCGGAGTCGCCGCAGCTCGCGGAAGACACCTCCGGCGACCTCGGGGTGATGGCCCTGCTGCCGGAAGCCCCAGTGGAGGCCCCGGTGGTTGCCGAAGCACCCGACTTCACCACGATCGAGACCGACGAGGTGAACAAGAAGGGGAAGCGAGACAAATCGAACAAGGACGGCGACTCGTACGAGCAGCAGCAGGCCGCGTTCAGCGAAGAGCCGATGGCATGGTCGGGAAACCAGACCGAGGCGCCGCAGAGCATCGATTTGCAACAGACGGCTGACGTTCCGGTCGAGGACCCCGCCGCCAGCGGCCAAACCGGGGAGCCGGCCGTCAGTGGTGAGAGCGTCGCTCCGGCGCAGGCCACCGATCCCGCGACGGGTGAAGAGGTTCCGCTGGAGGTCGATGCCGCCACCGGCATGCAGATCGATCCCGCGACGGGGTATCTCATTGATCCCACCACGGGATACCTGTTGGACCGGGTCAATGGCCGGATCATCGATCCGCGCACCGGCTTCGAAGTGCATCCGATGACGGGATTGTTGATCGATCCAGCATCTGGCGCGCTGCTCGATCCCAACACGCTTGTCGTTGTCATCCCCCCCGGTTTTGGCGACGATCAGCCGGGGTACGTTCCTGGCAGCGATGAAATGCATGGCCAAATCGAGGCCGTCGTCGATGACACCTATAACAATGCCTCGATCAAGCTTGAGCCGCCAACCGACGGACCGGTGCAGCCGATCGGTGAAATCGTGGTCCCGACCGAATCAGGAGATGCACTGGAAATCTCCTGAGCACGGGCTGATCGTTTTGCCCGCGCTGGGCTCCCGTCCAGCGCGGATGAGACGCATGGCGGGCAGATGTCGTGGCGCAAAACAGCCGCGCGCGGTACGATACCGGAGCCCCGGCCCCGAAAAGGAGCGATGTGAGCGATGCTGTCGGCAGACCGGTGTTCCGGTTTGGCCGTACGGTCGTCTCTGCCGCGCTTGGCGATATTCTTAGCCAGAATGCCGAGGGGATCGTCGTGGCGGCAAATCAGCGCGGATTCCTGGGCCCACTTGCGACTCCCGGCCTGACTGGCCTGCGTTCACTCGGTGGCTCGGAGATCGAGCGAGAAGCGATGGCGCACGCGCCGCTCGAACTCGGCACGTCGCTGGTGACAGGGGCATCAGGGCTGGAGGAGCGCGGCATTCGGGCGGTTCTGCACGCCGTCGTTCATCCCGCGCTAGGTGAACGGGCGAGGATCGAACATGTGCGGCGGGTGGCGCCAGGCCTGCTGCAAGCGGCCTCCCAGCATGGGTTGCGTTCGATCGCCATGCCGCTGCTCGGCGTGGAATCGCTGGCGGCGAAGTCGGATGTCGAGGCCATGGTGGCAACCCTGGTGGACGAATTGGTGGGAAGCCTGCGCCGCTCCATACCGCGTGTCGATCGCGTGACGCTTGTCTGCCGATTTGGCGAGCATGTTGACATCGTTGAGGCCGCGCTCGTGCGAGCGCGCGAACGCATATGGATTCAGGTGTAGTCATCAGTCCACATCACGTCCTGGCGGCCCCTGTCATTCCGCGGGCAACGGGAATTGTCTGGCGCCTCGCGCCTCTGGCGGACCGCCGGAGAATCGACGCACTCCTGCGGCTATTCGGCGCCCGGACGCTGCCAATGGGGGTCAATCAGGGTCGCCTGGCGGCGATGGGCCTCCCCGACGATGTCGCGGCGAGCGCGCTGCACCGCGTGCGCGCCGTGCGGGATTGGGACCACGCCTGGACCTGGGCCGCCCAGTGCTTTCTCGGTGAGTCGCGGGTGCATGAACGCACGGGCCACCGGGAAGCCGCGGCGCTTTCCCAACGCCACGCCGCGCTTTCATACCACCTGGCGGGCATGCTTGTGTTCGACGATGCTCGGAAGACGCGTGCCCTGCGGGCCTCTGCTTCGTCGCTATTCGCACGCTCGCTGTCGGTCTTGCGCCCTGCCGTGCTCCGTGTTGACATTCCCTGGCGGACAACGCTCCTGCCGGGCTATCTGGTCAAGCCGGAGAACCAGCCGGAGCCAGCGCCGCTGCTGTTGATGTTGAACGGCGCTTCGACCAGCAAAGAAGAGACGTTGCTCTGGAGCGACGCCTTCGTCGCGAACGGGCTCGCCGTGCTTGCTCTGGACTGGCCGGGGAGCGGCGAAAGCGCCTTGAGCGTTGGCCCCATTCCTGACTGCGATGACTTCACTGAAGGCGTGTTCGAACTGGCCCGGGCGGAGCCAGGGATCGATGCTGGGCGGGTCGCCCTGCTGGGGTTCAGTCTGGGTGGCGCCATCGCCGCGCTCGCGGCGGCCGCCGATCGTCGCGTTAGCGCCATCGTGGCGGTAACGCCCCCGTACGATCCGCAATCGTGGCTGGCCCGCGCACAACCGCTGTTGAAGCGGCATCTCGCGGCGCTGGCTGGCGGGGTGGATGAGATGGCCGAGTTGGCGGAAGCATTTGCCCTGCCCGGCGTGCTGGAACGGACGCGCTGTCCGGTGCTCGTCCTGGGAGCAGGACGGGATCTGATCGTGCCCCCGGAAGAGGCGCTGCGCTATTGCGCGGCCGCGGGAGAACGGGGGACCCTCATCTGGTATCCCGATGGCAGCCACGGACTCTACGAGGCGCTGCCAGAATGGACGGCGGAAGTGGCGCGCTGGTTGGTCATGGTGCTAACCAGCACCGGCTCCTCCACCTGGGTGGACGATCGAGCAGAACGGATAGGCGTCGCGTCATAAGCCCGTCTCGACGATATGCCGGAATACCACCACGCGATCCCGATCCCGTGAGGCTGCGCGAAGTTCGCCGGCGAGGCCAGCACGAGGTCCCTGGTTTCCCGGCGCCCCACCATCGGCGCCTCGATTCCTGAAGCTTGACGCTCCTCAGGGGCGCTCCTACACTCCGGCGCGGTCCTGCCGAGGAATTTTCCTCTGTCGCCCGCCGTGTGCCGGGTGGCGGCGCGCCAGACCACCGCGACGATAGCCCGTACTTCTGTTTCGCACTAGCCGGATCGACCATGGCCACTGAAGAACTCCTCGACGAGATTCGCGACCTGATTGCCGAGCGGGAAGAGCTTGGCATTCGGGGTCTGAACGACCGTCTCGGACCGTCCGACTGGGCCGATATCGTCGTGCGGCTTGACGACGACGAGGTGGCGGTCCTCCTCGCGTCCATTCCCATCGCCGAGATTCCCGAGATCTTCGAAGAGCTAGACCCGGCCAACGCGGCGGCGATCCTGCGGCTCCGCCCGCGGGAGGAAGCCGCCGATCTGCTCGAGGCGATCGACCCCGATGATGCCACCGACATCATCGCCGAGCTCTCCAATGAAGATCGCGAGCAGATCCTGCATGCAATGGAGCCGGAAGAAGCCGCCGAGATCCGCGAGCTTTCCGCCTATCCGCCCGATACCGCCGGCGGGAGGATGACGCCCGCCTTCGTGGCCATTTCGCCCGATGTCCGAGCCGACGACGCCATCGTGCTGCTGCGCCGCGTCGCGGAAGAAGCGGAAACGATCTACTACGTCTATGTCATTGATGAGGAAGAACGCTTGCTTGGCGTGCTTTCGCTGCACAACCTGGTGCTGACGCGGCCAAATACGCCAGTGAGCGCCGTGATGGTCGCGGACCCTATTCGCGTCAAGGCTTCCGCCGACCAGGAGACGGCCGCCAACTTGCTGGTCGATCAGAATCTGCTGGCGCTGCCCGTGGTTGACGACGAGGATCGACTTCTGGGGATCATCACCCAGGACGATGTCGCCGACGTCCTCGAAGAAGAGACCACCGAAGACTTCGAGCGAATCGGTGGTTCGCAGCCGCTGGATGTGCCATATCGGTATGCCTCGGCTGGGTTGCTGGTCAAGCGCCGAATTGGCTGGCTCCTGATCCTGTTTGTCGCCGGGTTGCTGACCAGCCAGGTGCTGGAGCACTACTCGGACCGGCTGCAGAACGTGCCGGCCCTGATTCCGTACATCCCGTTGATCATCGGCATCGGCGGCAACGTCGGCAGTCAAACGGTCACCACCCTGGTGCGCGCCATCGGGGTAGGGGAGGTGCGCCTTACCGACGTCGGGTGGGTGTTGGGCAAGGAAATGATCGTCGGGCTCTCGGTTGGCTTGATCATGGGCGTCGTGGGCTATCTCCGGGTTGGCTTCCCGGAGGGATTTCAGATCGGGCTGGTGGTGGGCGCGACCATTGCCGGGGTGGCGCTCTGGTCCGCGACGGTGGCGGCGGTGTTGCCCCTCGTGCTGGAGCGGCTCGGCGTCGACCCCGCCGTGGTCTCCGCGCCGCTGATCTCGACCTTCGTCGACGCCACGGGTCTACTCATCTACATGACGATTGCCGGGGCACTGCTGGCGCAGTTGTAATGCGGAATCCGGATAAACAGTCGTCGTTGCAGCGGAGAGAACCCTCACCTCCTGCCGCCACCCAGAGGGCGCCCGGCCCTGTGCGCAGGGCGAGGGGGATCGCCCACAGGACTCGATGTCACGCACACTGATCAACCGGATTTCGTATAAGGCAGGCGAGGGGCGTTGAGGCGCCAACCAACGTTCGCGGCATCGAATGTATGCGGCGGACGGGTCCGGGCGAGGCGGGCCTCGCCCCTACGGGCCGCCACGCCTGGTAACCCTGTTGACAATGCGTGACCGCCTCGTCAGAGCCAGTCGATATGGCGGAAAATCACGATCTCAACCGCCGCCACCAACACCATCAGGCCGAGGGCAAATGGATAGCCGAAGCGCCAGTCGAGCTCGGGCATGTACGCGAAGTTCATGCCATAGATGCCCGCAATTAATGTACTAGACATAAGAATTATTGAGGACGAGGTGAGACGTTTGACCACCACGTTCAAGGTGTAGGACACCATGGAGAGATTGGCGTCCAGTACGCTGGAAAGCATGTCCCGATAGATATCGACTGTATCGGTCACGCGGAGCAGATGGTCGTAGACATCCTGGAAATAGACGACTTCCTTCTTGCTGAAGAGGGGAGGGTCTCGCCGCACCAGGACATTCATGATGTCCCGCTCCGGTCCCGCCACGCGACGAATCATGAGCAACTCGCGCCGGAGCTGCAAAAGGGTTGCCTGCAGCATCGATTGCCCACCTTGCAGGATCGTTTCCTCGAGATCCTCGGCGCTTTCCGCGATATCGTCGAGAACGGGAAAATACCCATCGACGAGGGAATCGAGCAGGGAGTAGAGGAGGAATCCAGTTCCGTGCTGGCCCAACGACGAAATGTTGGCGCGCCAGCGATCCGCCGTTTCCTCAATGATGGCCAGGTCGCTGTCGTGAAACGTGACCATGTAGGTCTTGCCGACAAAGATATCGACGCTATGGGTCTGGACATCGCCATGGACACTGGTGAGCCCGTAGAAGGCAATGAACTGGTAACCGTCGTACTGGTCGATCTTCGGACGAATATCGGGGCTCGTGGTGTCTTCCATCGCCAGGGGATGGAAGTTGAAGATTATCATACCGCACCTGCGGCAGTGAAGATTCTGGAATGTTTTGACCAGTCAACCTTGCTTGAAATGATTATCCATGAAGGGAAAAAACGTCAAATACGAAAAATGTGTGGGGTTCTGG